>NZ_JFYX01000024.1:0-39134 GCF_000632245.1 Pseudomonas sp. RIT357 | reverse complement strand
CCATCGCTCATCGTGCGTGTCACATATTTTTGGGCATTTCCCTGAAGTCACAAGGTGCGCTCGTGTGCGCAGTTATCGGAGGCGCTGCGGGGGGACACGCGGGAGGCTCTGTTCTAGGTGATGAAGGTGCGTTACTGGGTGGAAAGATTCTAGAGGTTAATGGTGAGTTGATTTTCGAGCCACAGGGAGCTTAATCGTGTCGTTTTTTCTTGCCTTTACCCTTGTGCATTTTGCTGGGATGTTTGTCGTTTTGGGGCTGATGCTGTTTGCCGAATACACAAAACTGGACAAGGTGGAGAGTTATTTCAGTCAGAACGAAAGAGTCCGCGACAATAGGCGATTCTGGAGACGAAACCAGTGGATCGACAGGCAATACCGCATGTTGTTGATGTTTGAGTACCTGTCAGACTCAGCGCGTCATGTGAAAGCAGGTGTGGTGACCGAGGCCGAACTGGCGTCTGTTCCGTTAACACTCAGGCGTTGGGTGTTGTGGCCCTATTATCTCGGCTTAATTTGGACTATTGCCACAGTCGTCTGGGTCGTTTGGCGAAGATGGTGCGACATCCCGATTGACTGAAACTTAAAGGGTGCGACCAAACTGCTCCTGCATTCACTCCCTTGGCACTTAAGCGTTGGGCCGTATGGCCATACCGTCTCGCGATGATTTGGGCTATCAGTTGAGGTTATTGGTGCACTTGGCTATAGGGGACGCGTCCTGTTCTTTTTTTTAAAACACTCTAGAGGTCGATGGTGACTTGATATTCCAGCCAGAGGGGGCTTAGCCATGGATTTTTTTCTGGTCTATACCGTTGTCTGGTTTGTCGGGACGTTTGTTTTCTTAGGATTGGTACTGTTTGCCGAATATACGAAGCTCGACGAGCTGGAAAGTTACTTCAGTGAAAATGAAAAGGTTCGTAGACATAAGCGTTTTTGGAAAAGAAATCAGCGAATCGACCGGTATCATCGCATGGGGTTGATGGTCGACATTCTGTCGATGCCCAAGGCCTTCCTGAAAGCAGGCCTTGTGACTGAGGCCGAACTGGCATCTGTTCCTTTAGCGCTTAAGCGTTGGGCGTTGTGGCCGTATCGTCTTGGTTATGTTTGGACTATTGCCGCAGTCGTCTGGGCCGTTTGGCGAAGCTGGTGCGACATCCCGATTGACTGAATCTCAACGGGCAGCTTGACCGCATAAATAGCTGTCGGCCTACGTGGTTGACCGGGCGACTTCAGATTAAAGGCAGAAGCGCGGCAGCCTTAGAGCCAATCGATTTTTTAGTGGACTCAGTCCAGATGTGCGATGGGGCCTGACCCCAGTGGCAGTGGGTCAGTCATAGATGTATCAACTGACACTCCCTCATCGCGGGCAAGCCCACTCCCACATTTGATCTTCATGCATCAGATAGACCTCCGGCTGGCTTAGGCTTGTTCTCTGCTTTTGATTTTGATCTCAGGCGTCCCGTCCGGACCAAACTGACCCTCTCTTCACTCCGGCTTTAACGCCAGTTGCAACGGCACGCGCGCCATGCTCGTGTTCGTCAACGAGCCCAGGTACAACCAGTCGCCATACTCCCGCGCCGTGGTAATCGGTGAGTAGTTGCCCGCGCTGCCATCCTGCAAGTTGGCGATGACCTTGCCGTTGGTATCCAACCCCAACACAAAGGCTTTGCGCTCGATGGGCTTGGGCACCACCATCAGTGCGCGCACCATCACTTTGCGCAGCAATGGGTAGCCGGCGAAGCTGTCCAGCAACGGGTTGCGCGGTGAGTAGAGCGCCACCCAGAAACGGTCCTTGCCGTTGAAACTCAGGTTGTCCGGCAGGCCGGGCAGGTTGTCGATAAACAGGTCGTGGCTGCCAGCACGTTCGCCTTTGAGCCAGTAACGGCTGATGCGGTAGGCGCCAGTTTCATTCACCAGTACGTAGCTTTCGTCCGGGCCCAGGGCTACGCCGTTGGCGAATTGCAGCTGGTCGAGCAACACCTCGGTGTTGCCGTTGCTGAAGTCGTAACGCAGCAGCCGCCCATCGCCGCCATGTTCGATCACCGCTTCGCCGTCCTGCCCATAACCCCAGCGGCTCGACGCATCGCTGAAATACCCATAACGGCCGCTGGCGTCCACGATGACGTCATTGGTAAAACCGAAGGGCAGGCCATTGGCGCTGGTGCTCAGGGAAGTGAGTTGGCGGTTCGAGTCCAGCGCGAGCAGGCCTTTCACCCCATCGGCAATGATCAAGCGCCCATCCGGGTGCATCGCCAGGCCCAGTGGGCGACCGCCCGTATTGGCCAGTACTTCCAGGCTTTGACTGTCGGGTGATGTGCGGATGATGCGCCCGTCATGCAGGCCGCTGATGAGCAAACCCTGTGCATCCAACAGCAACGCCTCCGGCCCGGCGATGTCCTGGGCGCCGATTTTCTGTACAGCCTTGAGTCGCTGGTTTTCGGCGAAAGGCCCATCCTTCATCGATGGCGCTTTGGGCGGTGACCAGTTCACCGGTTGTACCTTGGTGGGCATCAGCAGCAGAAAGGCGACCACCGCCAGCAGCAACACAAATAGCAGATGGCGCAGTTTTTTTGGACGGGTACTCATGACGATTCCTGGTTGTCGTTGGGGTTCGGCTCCCAGTGCAGGGTGCCGAACAGGTAATCCATCAGGGGAAGGACGATATTGAAATTGCGCCCCTGCATCAGCTCGCGGCGATGGTGCAGGGCATGCAGCCGGTGCATCTGGCGAATCCACGGCAGGCGCGCCACCGGATGCTCCGCAGGCAGGTGTTCGCAGGCGTGGAACACTTCGTAGAACAGGTAGCCCAAAAGCATGCACCCGGCAAACAGCCCAGCAACGTTTGGGCTCAGTTGCTTGAGCAGCCACCAGGCGGGGAGCGTGATGGCCAGGCTGTGCAGCACGATCAACCAGGCCGGGAACAGGATCACCCGCCAGTCCCGTGGGCTGTCGTAAGTCATGTGGCCAGGGGTGAAGAAACTGTGGTGGTCGCCGGTATGGCGTGCGTAAAACAAGCGCGCGAAGGCGTGTTTGTGATGGCCGAGGTGGCGGTGCACGAGGTAGATGCAGAGGTTGAAGAACAGCAGGGTCAACGGCACGGTCAGCCATTGCAGCGCTGTGATGTGCTCAGTGCTGGACCAGGCCAGGGTGATGCAGGCGATGCCGTAACCCAGTACAAAAAAACCATGAAGCCAGGGGTTGTAGCGAGCGGAAACCGCGGCGCGGTAGCGGGCACGGAAAGCCTCGGTAGCGTCGGGCATGGTCGGGACTCATATTATTTTTGGGTGGTGACTGAGCTTAGTCCGCCTTCGCGATTGTGCGAGTCCATAGCCCGTTTCACATCAGCGGATCCCAGCGTTGCGACCAGTCACCTTCGGCCTTGACCACGTCGCGCAGTAACTCCAGGGCCTGCTGCAACACCGCCGAATCCCGTGCCCGCGAATACACCAGGTAGGTTGGGAAACTGAACTCCGGCGCCTTGGCCACACGCTGCATCACACCGCTGTCCAGGTAGCTTTGCACCACCCGCGTGCGGAAATACCCGGCGCCGCCGTTTTCGAGAATGTACTGCAAGGCCAAAGGCCCGAGGTTGAAGCTCACCGCAGCGCGGGCCTTGTCGGGCAGGGCCGCGTCATGTTGCTGGCGAAAGCCCGGGCCCCAGTCGATGTAAACGTACGGCGCCGGCTTGCTGACCAATTGCACCAGGATCAGCTTTTCTTCCAGCACCTGCTCCACCTGCAACCCCGGCCAGTACTGCGGCTGGAACACCAACGCAGCGTCGAGCACTCCCAGTTCCAGTTGGCGCAACAGGTATTCGCCTTCACGCACTTCGGTGCGCAATGCGTGGCCGGGAATATGCTCGCGCAGCGCCTGGGCCCAGCCGAGCATCAGCGGGTTGCACAGGCTGACCTCTCCGCCGATATGCAGCACATTGCGATAGCCATCGGGCAACGGCAGGTCGCGGCGCGCGGCCTCCCAGGTTTGCAGCAACTGGTTGGCGTACACCACGAAGGCCTCGCCGTCAGCGGTCAGGCGTGCACCCGCGCGGTTGCGGATGAACAGCGTACTGCCCAGTTGGCTTTCCAGGCTTTTGACCCGTGCGGTGATGGCGGTCTGGGTGACGTGCAGTTTCTCGGCCGCCGCCGCGAGGCTGCCGCAACGGGTGATTTCGAGGAAGGTGCGTGCCAGTTCGATGTCCATGAAAACCCCTGGGGATGAATGGGGGGCATTGTAGAACTGATCACTGAAGAGGGGGGCGTGGAATGCAATTCAACGGTGGACCTGCTCCCTGGCAAGCCCGTCAAGACAGCGAGTGGAGGGCGGCGGCTGTTTGCCAAGGGCCAGGAAATCGCCCACCCATCGGCTGATACACCCTCCGCCGTCCGGTTTGGTGGGCTCCCTGAGGCGCAGGTGTGTGACTTGAAAGGCGTCTGCCGTGCCCTGTTCAGCGTTGACCAGCACCATGCGTGCGACGCGTTCGGGAAACTGCACCGCGTAACGGCTGCCCAGGCGGGTTGCGTGGCCGTTACCCAAAAAATGCAATCGTGGGTCGCCCAGTTGTGCGCGTACATACTCCATGTCCTGAACTGCCTGTTCGACGTCATGGGCCTGAGTGAGTTCGCGAGGGCTGAGTTCAATCACATCGTAGCGGTTGAGCAGAGTGCGGTAGGCCTGTGTGTAGTAGGTCTCCCAACGGCTGGCGAGGTGAATGCTGAACGTACTTGCGCTGTTTTCCTGCAGTGTGTCACCGGGTTGGACGAATACCACACCTTCACGACTCAGTGGCTCACGGGCGCCGACACGGGTCAGGTACAGGCGTTGAGTGCCTTCCCCGGGGGCCGCGTGGTTACGCGGTACTGTCACGACGCCGCACTGGGTGCGCGCCAGCACCTCAGGGGCCATCTGTTCGTCTGTGGGGAGGGTGCAATCGAGCAGCCAATCGATGGCGGTGGGCTTGATCAGTGACTCTGCCTGGACAAGATGAGTGACCAGCCAGAGACAGCCGCATGCGAGGTGTTTTGCAACATTCATCAGGAGGTCCCGGGCAGCCGTGTGGAAGCGGCTTTTTACCAAGGATCCTGAGGTGACGAATGTAGGGGCGTGAGACGACTGGTGTACGAAACAAGAGTTTCGTTTATCAGATATTAGTCTTCCAACCGCCACCCAATGCCTTGTACAGCGCAATGCTTGCCTGCAGGCGTGACAGTCGCAATTGCACGTTCAAGTCCTGGGCAGCATAAAGCGTGCGCTGGGTTTCCAGTACCGTAAGCAGGTCCTCGGCGCCCGCTTGGTAGCGGCTTTCAGCAATCTGGAAGGCGGTCTGGGCCTGCTGCAATTCTTCCATTTGCCATTGGCGCTGCTGGTCCAGGCGCGTGATGCTGCTGAGGGCTTTTTCCACATCGGCAAAACCGTTGATGATCGCACCGCGATAGGCGTACAGCAGCTCATCCTGGCGCGCTCGGGCCTTGTCGCGTTCGGCGCTTAAACGGCCGTTGTTGAAGATCGGGCCTGCCAGTCCGGCAGTCAGCGTGTAATAAGGGCTGCGCAGGATGTCCACGGCCTTGTAGGCGTCGGAGCCCAGTGTGGCGCCGAGGGTCAAGGCTGGCAGCATCGCGGCGCGCGCCACGGTGACGTCCGCTTGCGCGGCGGCCAGTTGGGCCTCTGCCTTGGCAATATCGGGGCGGCGGCTGAGCAACTGGCTGGGCATGCCGGTGCCGATGGTTGGCCATGTCAGGGCCTGGAAGGGCTCGGCGCCCAGGTCCAGGGTTTGAACCGGCTGGCCAAGGAGAGCCGCGAGGGTGATCTGGGATTCTTCGGCCAGTTGCTGAATCAATGGCAGTTGGCGTCGCTGGCTGGCGACCAGGCTTTTCTGTTGGGCCAGTTCCAGCGCCGTGGCGGAGCCCGCGTCGTAGCGGGTTTGCACCAGGTCGAGCACGTTGCGTGCATTGGCCAGGTTCAGCTCGGCGATTTGCTGGCGCTGACGTGCGGCCAGGGTTTGCGCGTAGCGGTCGGCCACGTTGCTGAGCAAGGTCAGTTCCACGGTGGCCTGATCGAACTCACTGGCCCGCAGGCCCTGCAGGGCGCTGTCTCGGGCGGCGGCGCGGCCGCCCCAGAAATCCACTTCATAACTGGCCGTCAAGCTGGCGCCGAAATTGTCGACCGCGTCGTCGCTCTGCGAGACGTCCAGGTCTGGTCCGCCCTGGCCGTGCAGCAGCTTCTGGTGGCTGGTGGCGAGGTCGAACTTCACCTCGGGTAACAGCGGCGCCCCGGCGATCACGGCACTGGCCTGGGCCTGCCGCACACGGGCCATGGCGGCGGCCACGTCGACACTGTCACGCCGGGCCTGTTCGACCAGCCGGTTCAACTGCGGGCTGCCGAATTGCGTCCACCAGTGCTGGTTGGTGCTCTGGGCCGCGTCGCGCTCGGCGAACTGCCAGGCGGCCGGCGGCGCAATACCGCTGTCCACCGCGGGTGGATCGCCGGCGCAGGCATTGAGCAGCAGGCACAGGCTGATCAGGGACAGCTGCGAGGGGATGGATCGTTTATTCACTGGTCAACGCCTTAACCGGATCGAGCCGGGCAGCTTTACGGGCCGGCATAAAGCCGAATACGACGCCGGTGACCAGCGCACAACCAAATGCGCCAAGCACCGCCACCAGGGAAAACTGCACCGCCACGTTGGCCAGCACCAGTACGCCGCCCACCAGCAGGGCCAGGGCAATGCCGCACAAGCCGCCGACCACCGAGAGCATGACCGCCTCGGTAAGGAACTGGCGCAGGATGTCGCGTTGGCGCGCACCGGTGGCCATGCGGATGCCGATTTCGCGGGTGCGCTCGCGCACGGTCATCAGCATGATGTTCATCACGCCAATACCGCCCACCAGCAAGGAAATCGCGGCAATTGAGCCCAGCATCAGCGACAGGGTGTTCTGGGTACGGGCCTCGGCCTGAATCATTGCGGCATTGTTGGTCAACTCGTAGTCGGGTTTGCCGTTGTGCAGCTTCTGCATAAGCTGGTCGATGGCCACTTCGGCTTCGTGGACCCTACCTGCATCGGCGGCGGCAATCACCACGTATTCGGGGTCGTAGCTGCCAAACAAACGCACGCTGGCGGCGGTGTAGGGGATGGCGATACGGTCGTCGCTGTCCTTATCGCCGGAGGCGGCGCCTTTTTCCGCCAGCACGCCGATCACCTGGAAGGGCACGTTCTCGATCAGGATGTATTGTCCGATCGGATTGACCTGGCCCTTGAACAGCTTTTCGCGGATACGGTGGCCGATCACCGCGACCGTAGCCCCGCTGCGCTCGTCGGCGGTGGTGAAGTAGCTGCCCTCGACCACCGGCCAATTGAAGATATCCGGGAAGTTGGTGTCGTTGCCGCCCACGTACGCCATGTAGTCGACGTTGCCATAGCGCACGCCTGCTTTGCTGCCGTTGACCGGCATGATGCGCTTGACCTGGGGCAACGCACCCAGTGCCTCGACGTCATTGAGGGTGATGACGCCCAGTGGCGTGCGTGGGTTGGGCGATGCACCGCTCAGATAAAGAATGTTGGAGCCGAACGCGCCCATCTGCGCCATGACCTGGCGCTTGCTGCCTTCGCCGACCGCCAGCATCACCACCACCGACGCCACGCCGATGATGATCCCCAGCAGGGTCAATGCGGTGCGAAAACGGTTGATCCACATCACCCGCCAGGCGGCTTGTACCGCGTCCACCAATTCGGCTTTCCACGCGCCGTTATGCTCCGCACCGTCGACCAGGCGTTGACGCAGGTCCACGGCTTGCAACGCGCCGCTGGCGGCTGTTGGGGCGGTTTCACTGTCATCGGCCGAGTCGCTGATGATCAGGCCATCGCGAATCTCGATGATGCGGTTGGCCCGCGCGGCGACTTCGCGGTCGTGGGTGATCAGGATCACCACGTGGCCCTGGCTGGCCAGTTCGTCGAGCAGGGTCATCACCTCGGCGCCGCTATGGCTGTCGAGGGCACCGGTGGGTTCGTCGGCGAGAATGATATGGCCGCCGTTCATCAGTGCGCGGGCAATGGACACCCGCTGCTGCTGACCGCCGGACAGTTGATGTGGACGGTTACCGGTACGCTCGGCCAGGCCCAGACGGGTCAGCAGGGCGTTGGCTCGGGCATGGCGTTCGGCCGCGCTGATACCGGCGTAGATCGCCGGCATCTCGACGTTCTCCTGGGCCGTGCCTGAAGGAATCAGGTGGTAGCCCTGGAACACAAAACCAAAGGCCTCGCGGCGTAGCCAGGCCAATTCATCACTGTCCAGGTGGGCGACGTTTTCCCCGGCAAACAGGTAGTCCCCGACCGAGGGCCGATCGAGGCAGCCGAGGATGTTCATCAGCGTGGACTTGCCGGAGCCGGACGCGCCGACGATGGCGACGAATTCCCCGGCATGGATCGACAGGTCGATGCCGCGCAACACGTCCACCTGTGGGCTGTCGCCACCGCCGTAGGACTTGCGGATGTTCTTGAGTTCGATCAGAGGCGTGGTCAACTCAACCCCCGCTGCCAGCAGCCGGGCCGATCAACAGGTGGTCGCCTTCGTTCAGGCCACCGAGTACCTGCACCCGCAGGCGATCACTGATGCCCAGTTGCACCTCGCGCTCCTCGATGCGGCCGTTCTCCGTGACAACACGGGCGATCTGTTTGTCGGCGCTGTGGCTGCCCAGCAGGGCGGCGACCGGCGCGGTCAGGGCATCCTTGACCTGGCTGGCGACAAAAAACACTTGGGTGGTCATTTCGGCCATCAACGCGTTATCGCCGTTGTCCACATCCAGCAGCACGGTGTACAGCACGACGCGGCCGGTGCCGCTTTTGCCGGAGCTATTAGGGCTGCCGCTGCCCTGGGTTTCGTTCAAGGGCTGGGGTGGAATTGGCAAGATCTGCCGCACGGTGCTGGTCCAGCGCCGGTTGCCGCCGCTCAGGGTGGTGAAGTACGCCGTCATGCCGGGTTTTACATGGCCGATGTCGGCCTCCGAGACTTCGGCCCACACGGTCATCGGCGACAACTTGGCGATGCGCAGGATCAACGGCGTCTGCTGCTGGGCATTGAGGGTCTGGCCGACCCGCGCGTCCACGGCAACCACCGTGCCGGTCATTGGCGCGTAGATACGCGTATAGCCCAACTCCGCTTCATCGCTGCGCAGGCTGGCCTGAGCCTGGAGGATCTGCGCCTGGAACATATTGACCCGGGCCTGGGTGGCGCTCAGTTCCGCCTTGGCGGTCTGGACATCCTCTTCGCGGGTGGCGTTGCCGGCGACCAGACGCTGCTGGCGCTGGTACTTCTGCCGCGCCAGTTCGTGCTGGGCCTTCTGCTCCTGCAACTGGGCCTTGAGGTTTTCGATGGCGTAGCGGCTGGCATCGAGCTTGGCTTTTTGCGTCGAGGGGTCGATCTCTACCAGCAATTGGCCTTCCTGCACCTGGTCGCCGGCTTCAACGTGGATCTTGCGAATCTGCCCGGACGCCTGGGCGCCCACGTCCACGTAACGACGTGGTTGCAGGGTGCCCAAAGCGGTCACGCTGTTTTCGATATCGCCGCGGGTCACGGTGACGGTGGTCAGCGTGTCGCGGCCGGTCGGCAGTACTTGCCAGGCGGCGACCGCGATGACGGGAATCAGGCACGCCACAACTAGCAGGGCGCGTCGGGCAGGTCGAGGGCGTTTCATGCTTAGGTTCCAGCCAGGAAAGTTCGGAGCGCAGTTGCGCAGAGCTGACAGTTAAACGAGAGAAACGCGTGAGGATTTAGGCTGTTACACACTGTGTAACGGGTCGTTTGCGTAAAAAAAACGACCGGTGGCGCAAGACTTGTTTAAAAGTAGATGAGAATTACTATAAATTGCACGCACCCAAACTGCCATTACGCAATGGGTTGTCATTTTCAGGTACTCAAGGAACGGATATCGCCTTTCTGTGGCGGTCGGGAGTCATGTTGGAAAACTACTATCGCGAGCTGGTGTGTTTCCTCAACGCCAAGCTGGGCAACCGTCAGGTGGCCGAAGATGTGGTGCATGACGCCTACGTTCGGGTACTTGAGCGTTCCAGCGCTGTCCCCATCGACCAGCCCCGCGCGTTTTTATACCGCACGGCGCTGAACCTGGTGATCGACGGGCATCGGCGCAACGTACTGCGCCAGCACGAGCCGCTGGAAATACTCGACAGCGAAGAGCGCTTCTCCCCCAGTTCCCCCCACGCCAGCCACGACCAAGGCCAACGCCTGGAGCTGCTTGATCGTGCCCTGGCCGAGTTGCCGAAAGCCTGCCGCGACAGCTTCCTGCTGCGCAAACTCGACGGGCTGACCCACCTGCAGATTGCCGAGCGCCTGGGTATTTCCCGCGCCCTGGTGGAAAAAAATATCGTCAACGCCATGAAGCACTGTCGGGTGCGGATGCGCGAGTGGGAAGGGCACTGATCGCTGATCAGGTAAATTTTATTTCACTGTCCTCGTTTCCTATCAACACATGACCTGTTGTGCAGGTCTTGAAGGTATTCCTGCCCCATCGCCAAGGGGCTTATCCAGAGGACACTGGAATGACACAGGCAATTGCTTCGCCCGCGGTTCACGACCTTATCGGTATCGGTTTCGGCCCATCGAACCTGGCGCTGGCCATCGCTCTGCAGGAACGAGAGAAAACCCAGGGCAAGCTGGACGCGCTGTTTCTCGACAAGCAGGCCGACTACCGCTGGCATGGCAATACCCTGGTGACCCAGAGCGAACTGCAGATTTCGTTCCTCAAGGACCTGGTGACCCTGCGCAACCCCACCAGCCCGTACTCCTTCGTCAATTACCTGAAAGCCCACGACCGCCTGGTGGACTTCATCAACCTGGGCACCTTTTACCCGTGCCGCATGGAGTACAACGACTACCTGCGCTGGGTCGCGGCGCAATTCCAGAACCAGGGCCGTTATGGCGAGGAAGTACTGGCCATCGAGCCGATCCTGCATCAGCAGCAGGTCGAGGCCCTGCGCGTGATTTCCCGCGATGCCCACGGTGAGCAGCACGTGCGCACGACGCGCTCGGTGGTGGTCAGCGCCGGTGGCACGCCACGGGTGCCTGCGGCGTTCAAAGGGCTCAAGGATGACAACCGCGTATTTCATCACTCCCAGTACCTGGCCCGCGTTGCGCAGCAACCCTGTGTGGACGGCAAGGCGATGCGCATCGCGATCATTGGCGGTGGCCAGAGCGCGGCTGAAGCCTTCATCGACCTCAATGACAGCTATCCGTCGGTGCAGGTCGACATGATCCTGCGCGGTTCGGCGCTAAAGCCGGCCGATGACAGCCCGTTCGTCAATGAGGTGTTCTCGCCGGCCTTCACCGACCTGGTGTTCCAACAAGTGGGGGCCGAGCGCGAGCGTTTGGTCGCGGAGTACCAGAACACCAACTATTCGGTGGTCGATCTGGACCTGATCGAGCGTATCTACGGGATTCTCTACCGCCAGAAAGTCTCCGGCATCGCCCGTCACGCGTTCCGCACCATGACCGTGGTGGAAAAAGCGGTGGCCGGCCCGATGGGTATTGAGTTGACCCTGCGCAACAATGCCAACGGTGACATCACCGTCAATCATTACGATGCGGTGGTGCTGGCGACCGGCTACGAGCGTCAGATGCACCGCGAACTGCTGGCGCCTCTGGAAGCGTATATGGGTGATTTCGAAGTGGCTCGTGACTACCGCATCGTGACCGACGATCGCTGCAAGGCGGGTATCTATATCCAGGGCTTCAGCCAGGCCAGCCATGGTTTGAGCGACACATTGCTGTCGATTCTGCCGATTCGCGCGGATGAAATTGCCGCGTCGTTGTATGAATACGACCGCAGCCGAGGCAAAGCGCGTTCGGTGCAGGACCTGCTGTTGGCCACCGCCAGCTGACAGACTGCACTTGTGACCCGGAGGGCTGCCTGATACTGTACAAAAAACCAGTATCGGTAGCCTTCCATGCAGTTGATCGAAAAACTCAGCATCCTCGCCGACGCCGCCAAGTACGACGCTTCGTGTGCCAGCAGTGGCGCACCCAAGCGCAGTTCGGAGGGCAAGGCGGGGCTGGGTTCAACCGATGGCATGGGCATCTGCCACAGCTATACGCCCGACGGCCGTTGCGTGTCGTTGCTCAAGGTGCTGCTTACCAACTTCTGTCTCTACGACTGCCAATACTGCGTCAACCGCCGCTCCAGCGACGTGCCCCGCGCGCGTTTCAGCCCGGAGGAGGTGGTCACCCTGACCCTCGATTTCTACAAGCGCAACTGCGTCAGCGGGCTGTTTCTCAGCTCCGGCATCATTCGTTCGGCCGACTACACCATGGAGCAGTTGGTACGGGTGGCGAAGCTATTGCGTGAAGAGCATGACTTCCGCGGCTATATCCACCTCAAGACCATTCCCGACGCCGACCCTGCGCTTATCGCCGAAGCCGGGCGCTACGCCGACCGGCTGAGCGTGAACATCGAACTGCCCACCGAGGCCAGCCTGAACACCCTGGCGCCGGAAAAACAAATCGTCACCATCAAGCAGGCCATGCAGACCATCTACACCGGCGAACAGACCGTGTTCAACGAACCTCGCGCCCCGCGTTTCGCCCCGGCTGGGCAGAGCACGCAGATGATCGTCGGCGCCGACGATACCGATGACAGCACCATCCTGCACGGCGCCGAGGCGCTGTATGGCAACTTCAAGCTGCGCCGCGTGTATTACTCGGCGTTCAGCCCCATCCCCAACAGCCCGAAAAGCGTTCCCCTGGCTGCGCCGCCTTTGATGCGTGAGCACCGTCTGTACCAGGCGGATTTCCTGCTGCGCAGCTATGGCTTCAGCGCCAATGAATTGTTCGAAGGCCCCGGCCATCTGGCGTTGGATATCGACCCCAAGCTGGCTTGGGCCCTGGAGCATCGTGAGGTGTTTCCCCTTGATCTGAACCGCGCCGAACCCACGCTTATTGCGCGCATCCCAGGTATCGGCCTGCGCACCACCCAACGCCTGGTGGACCTGCGTCGTGAACGCAAGATTCGCTTCGAAGACCTGGCCCGCATGCGCTGCGTGCTGGCCAAGGCCAAGCCGTTTTTCATCACCAGCGACTACCACCCGCAACAGGCTGACAGCACCAGCGTGCTGCTGCGCGAACAACTGCGCGATCGTCCGCAACCGCAACAGATGGGGTTGTGGGGATGATCAGCCTGGAATGCGACAACCTGTTCAGCACCTGGCGCGAACAGGCGCGCTGGTTGCTCAGCCATCAGGTCGACCCCAGCCAGGTGAGCTGGGGTGAGGCCGAAGTGGCGGATTTGTTCGCCACTGACGAGGCGATTCCTGAAGGTCTCGGTCCGTTTCAGGCGCGTATTCCCAAGGCGCTGATCGAGCTGCTGGAGTCTGCGGCCTGCTATCACGGCGACCAGCGTTGGAGCCTGCTGTATGAGGTGCTGTGGCGGGTCAGCCATGGCGACCGCACGGCGATGCTGGCGGGCGACAAGCTGGGCAGCGAATTGCAGCGGCGCATCAAACAGGTCAGCCGTGAAGCCCATCACCTGCATGCGTTTGTGCGGTTCATCGCGTTACCGGCAGAGGCGGGGCCTGAACTGCCGGAGTATGTGGCCTGGCATGAGCCGGCCCATGACATCTTGAAATCGGCCAGCCAGCACTTTGTCGGGCGTATGGGGCGTCATCGTTGGATGATCGCTACGCCGTTGGATGGGGTGTATTACGACGGTGAACAGCTGATTCATCAGCGCGAGTGCCCCGAGGCGTGGCAGCAATTGGCGCAGAATGTCGAAGACCCGCACAGCGCTATGTGGCTGACTTATTACAGCCATATTTTCAATCCGGCGCGGTTGAATCCCAAGGTAATGGAAGGGCACTTGCCCAGCCGGTTCTGGAAGAATCTGCCGGAGGGCAAGTTGATACCGGGGTTGATCAGCGAGGCGCGTACGGGGAAGCAGAAGGATGGGCAGGCGAAGCTGGTGGCGGCGCGCCAAGGTAAGAAAATCTTAAGCGGGCATGGTTAAAAATGTTGGAGGGGCTCAGGCCAGTTCGATGGCGGTATTTTTCACCACCGCCAACTCCGGATGCGCCACCAACTTATCAATGTGCAACTCATCATTGTTCAGCCAGATCTCCGATACCACCCGGTAATGCTCCATGTCCCGACAGCGCATGCGCAGACTGTAGTCAAACGGCCCGCTGATCAACTGGCATTCGAACACCTGGGGGCAGGCTTTGATGCAAGCTTCGAAGGCCTTTTGCGCCGAGCGCCCGCTTTGGTTGGACAAGGCCACCAGCACCAGCAACGACAGCCCTGGCGAGACCATCTGCACGTCGATGATCGCCCCATACCCACGGATCACTCCACGGCGCTCCAGCTTGCGCACCCGCTCCAGGCAAGGCCTGGGGGTGAGGTGCACCAGTGACGAGAGCTTTTCATAGGTGATCCGCCCCTGATGGCGCAGTACTTCGATGATTGCCTCATCGATGCGATCCAGCGCGGGGGAGGTATGGGGTCCGTTGGCCTTGGTATCCATGGGTTTCACTTCAAACGGTTGGAAAGAAATTGCTGCAAGCGCTCGCTTTTGGGGTGGTCGAGGATCTCGGCGCTGCCTTGTTCCTCGACCCGTCCCTGGTGTAAGAACAGCACTTGGCTGGACACCTGGCGGGCAAAGCCCATCTCGTGGGTGACCATCAGCATGGTACGACCTTCCTCGGCCAACGTCTGTATGACTTTGAGGACTTCTCCTACAAGTTCTGGGTCCAGTGCGGACGTTGGCTCATCGAACAGAATGATTTCCGGCTCCATCGCCAAGGCCCGCGCAATCGCCACGCGCTGTTGCTGGCCGCCGGACAGGAACGCCGGGTATTGATCTGCCACGCGGCCTGGCAGGCCGACCTTGTCCAGGTACATCCGTGCGCGTTTTTCCGCCTCGGCCGCACTTACGCCCAGCACCCGGCGCGGCGCCATGGTGATGTTTTCCAGCACGGTCATGTGGCTCCACAAGTTGAAGTGCTGGAACACCATGGCCAGGCGCGTGCGCAGGTTCTGCAATTGCGCCTGATCCGGGGCACGGGTGCCGGCACGTCCTTGCTGCATTTCTATGCTGATGCCGTCCAGGGTGATGACTCCAGCGTCGGGCTGCTCCAGAAAGTTGATGCAACGCAGCATGGTGCTTTTGCCGGAGCCGCTGGCGCCGATCAGGCTGATTACATCGCCTTGGCGCGCGTTAAGGGAAACACCCTTGAGCACTTCGTGCTCGCCGTAGCGTTTATGAATGCCTTCGACTTGCAGCTTGATGGCAGCAGTTGCAGCCTTGGTAGCGGGTACATCGACAGGATAAGTGGCCAGGGCCTGCGCGGACTGATTCATGGGTTAGCCTCGGGTAGGAACAAGAAAACGCATCCAGCGACGTTCGGCCAGTCGAAACAGGCCCACCAGTGCAAAGGACAGCAACATGTACAGCAGGGCAGCGATGCCAAAGGCCTGGAACGTCAGGAACGTCTCGGCATTGGCGTCGCGGGCCACTTTGAGGATATCGGCGACGGTGGCGGTGAACGCCAGCGAGGTGGCGTGCAACATCAGGATCATTTCATTGCTGTAGGCCGGCAACGCGCGGCGCAGGGCGGCGGGCACCACCACAAACAGATTCAAGCGCCAGCCGTGCAGACCGTACGCGCGGGCGGCTTCGATCTCGCCATGAGGGATATTGCGAATCGCCCCGGCGAAGATCTCCACGGTGTAGGCGCAGGTGTTCAAAACAAACGCCAGCAGGGTGCAGTTCAGCGCATTGCGGAAAAACTGGTTGAGCAGGGCGTTGTCCTGTACCACTTCAAGGCTGTAGAGCCCGGTGTAGCAAATCAGCAGTTGGATATACAGCGGCGTGCCGCGAAACAAGTAGGTGTAGACCTCCACCGGCCAGCGCAGCCAGAAGTGCTCCGAGACCCGCGCCAGTGCCAGGGGAATCGACAGAATGAAGCCCAGCACCACCGAGATGATGAACAGCCACAGGGTCATGGCCACGCCGGAAAGGCCCGAGCCATCACTGAACAGGTAGGCCAGGCCGTATTGCTGGAACAATTCGATCATCGCGCCATCCCCTTGATGCCGAGGTTATAGCGCCGCTCGAGGCGCTTGAAGATGCGGTTGGAGAGGGTGGTGATCACCAAGTAGACCAGGCCGGCAAGGATCAGGAAGTACAGCGGCTCGTTGGTGGTCTTGCCGGCGTTTTGCGCGGCTTTGACCAGGTCCGACAGGCCGATGATCGACACCAGCGCCGTGGACTTGAGCAGTACCAGCCAGTTATTGCCCAGGCCTGGCAGAGCGAAGCGCATCAACTGCGGAAACAGCACCAGATGAAACCGCTGCCAGCGACTCAAGCCATAGGCGGTGGCGGCTTCCAGTTGGCCGACCGGCACACTGAGGATTGCGCCACGGAAGTTCTCGGTGAAATACGCGCCGTAGATAAACCCCAGTGTGATCACGCCGGCGGTAAACGGGTCGATTTCAAAATAGTCCCAGCCGACGCGTTCGGTCAGGTCGTTGAGCCACAGTTGCAGGCTGTAGAAAATCAGCAGGATCAGCACCAGGTCCGGCACGCTACGGATCAACGTGGTGTACAGCGTGGCCGGCACCCGCAGCCATTTGGCGCTGGACAGCTTGGCGCCCGCGGCGAGCAGGCCGAGGGTGAGGCTCAAGGCCAGCGCGAGGAACGCCAGCTTGAGCGTCATCCAGGCACCCTGGGCCAGCATGGGGCCGTAGCCTTGCAGGTTGAGGAGTTCGTTCATGGGGGGAATCTCTAAAGGGCGCAGACATACCCCTGTGGGGGGGCTTTTGTGGGAGGGGGCTTGCTCCCGATGAGGGTGTGTCAGTTGATGCAGTTGTGACTGACCCACCGCTATCGGGAGCAAGCCCCCTCCCACACAAATCTTTTCCCACAGGGATTGTGTTGGCTTATTCGTTGTAGATGTCCTGATCGCCGAAGTACTTCTTCTGGATCTGCGCGTAGGTGCCATCGGCCTGGACGGCGGCGATGCCCTTATTGATCAGCGCACGCAATTCCTGGTCGTTCTTGCGCAACCCCATGGCGATATCCAGCGGCAGGGTCGGGTCCTTGAAGGCCGGGCCGGTCTTGAAGTCGGCGCCTTCAGGTTTGGACAGGAAGTTGAGCTGGGCTTCGAGTTTGTCGGTGAGGGTGGCGTCGAGGCGGCCGTTTTGCAGGTCGGCGTAGTTCTGTTCCTGGGACTGGTAGGCCTTGACCTGAGCCCCGAGCTTAGCCAGGTGCGCACGGGCATAGGCTTCCTGCAACGAGCCTTGCAGTACGCCGACCTGCTTGCCTTTCAACGATTCAGGCGTGTCGCCGAAGTCGGCGCTTTTGCGGGTGATCACCGAGGTTGGGCTGAGGAACAGCCGGTCGCTGAAGTCGATGACTTTTTCACGGGCCGGCGTCACGGCCATGGACGACATGATGGCGTCGAATTTGCGCGCGCGCAGCGCCGGGATCATGCCGTCGAATTCGTTGTGCACCCAGGTGCATTTGACTTCGAGCTTGGCGCAGATGGCATTGCCCAATTCGATATCGAAGCCTTGCAGGCTGCCGTCAGCGGCCACGGATTCAAAGGGTGGGTATTCGGGGAATACGCCGAAGCGGATTTCTTTCCAGTCCTGGGCGTGGGCGGCGCTGGCGCACAGTGGCAACAGCAACGCAGCGAAAAGTGATCGCAGTGGAATCATGTGTCAGTCCCTATATTTTGTAATTGATGTCAGGGCAGTAAAAAGGGTGCGGCTTGCATTCATTCGGTGACTCTTCGGTCGGGCTCAGAATGCTTGATGGTGGTGCTTTTTTTGTGTCGTTTACCCGGTGCTCAAAGCGCAAATTGCGCTGTTAAAACGAGCATTGCAGCGGAATCGGCTGTTGCACCCGCTGAATCGGCTTTTCAGCTCTGTAAGTCGGGCCTGCCCTCGGCGCAAAGGGGCAGGCCAGAGCGGTCTCAGGCGCGCTTTTTGTGCTGTGCGCGTGGCTGCTGGGCCAGGCGTGCGAACAGGTCTTTCGGGTCGGCCAGGTCCGGCACCAACTCCAACTCGCTGCCCACATCCAGAGCCTTGGCCACGTCGAGCACGTAGCGCAGGGCCGAGTAGTCTTCGATGGCAAAACCTACCGAGTCGAACAGGGTGATCTGGCGCTCATTCTCGCGGCCGGCTACCTGGCCGTTGATCACCTGCCACAGCTCGGTCACCGGCGAGTCTTTCGGCATGTGCTGGATCTCACCTTCGATACGGCTTTGCGGCTCGTACTCGACGATGACCCGGGCGCGCTCGACGATGCGTTGGTCCAGTTCGGTCTTGCCTGGGCAGTCGCCGCCCACGGCATTGAGGTGCATGCCTGGTTCGATCATCTCGTCAGTAAGGATGGTGGCGTAGGCCTTGTCTGCGGTCACGGTGGTGACGATATCCGCGCCCTTGACCGCTTCCGCCACGCTGCCGGCCAGGATCACCCTGATCGCCGGGAAGGCCTTGAGGTTGGCTGCCAGTTTGGCAGTGGCCTTGGCGTCGATATCGAACAGGCGGATTTCGTTGATGCCGAGCATGGCGTGGAAGGCCAGGGCCTGAAACTCGCTCTGCGAGCCGTTGCCGATCAACGCCATGCTGCGGCTGTTGTCTCGGGCCAGATAACGCGCGACCAGCGCCGAGGTGGCGGCGGTGCGAATGGCGGTAGTCAGGGTCATTTCTGCCAGCAGCACTGGTTTGCCGGTGTCCACGTCGCCCAACGCACCGAACGCCATGACGGTGAGCATTCCGGCGAGGGTGTTTTTTGGGTGGCCGTTGACGTACTTGAAGGCGTACAGCGACGCGTCTGACACCGGCATCAACTCGATCACGCCATCCGGCGAGTGGTTGGCCAGGCGCGCGCACTTTTCAAACTCCTGCCAGCGCAGGTAGTCAGCGCGAATGTACTCGGCCATCTCGGTGATGCAGGTTTGCAGGCCTTTTTGCGAGACCAGGTAGCTGAGGTCGTTGACGTCGATATAGCGGGTCATGGCAAGACTCCTTATTGAAATGAGGGGCGGGCGGGCAGGTGCACTTCCGCGAGCATGCAGCGGGCACTGCCGCCGCCGATGCGTTCGATGTTGTCGATATTCACCACCACAGGCCGCGTATGGCGTTCCACATGCTGGCGCTGGGCCGGTTGCAGTGCGCCCCAGGCGCTGGCAGACATCACCAGCAGCGGCTGGCCGTCGCGGTCGTGGACTTCAAGCATGTTGCCGGCGAAGGCTTCCAATTGGTCGAAGTCGAGGGCGAGGATGTCCTTGCCGGTGTCGCGCAGGGAGCGTTCCAGGGCCAGGCGTTCGTTTTGGTCGGGCAGGGCTTGCAGGCACACCACCGAAAGGTCGCGGCCGACGCTCATCATCACGTTGCTGTGGTAGATCGGCGCGTGGTGGCGGTCAACCGCATGGAATAGGCAGAGCCGGTAGTCGAGGCGTTCGGCGAATTCGCGCAGCGCATCCTGATGGGTGCGCCCGGAGTGGCAGGCGTAGCTGATGCGGTGTTGGCGGTCGAGCACCATGCTGCCGGTGCCTTCGAGGAATATGTTCTGTTGTTCGAGGTGGCTGAGGTCGATGGTGCTGTTGATCGCAAAACGTTGCTCCAGCACTTGCAACACACCCTTGTTGCGCTCCAGTCGTCGGTTCTGGCCTTCCATCGGGTACAGCACCAGGCTGCCGTCGGCGTGGCTACTCCACCAGTTGTTGGGGAAGATTGAGTCGGGAGTGTGGGGCGCCGGAGTGTCCTGCACCACCAGCACTTCCACGCCGTGCTGGCGCAGGGTGTCGACATAACCGTCGAACTCTTCCAGCGCTTTCTGCTGTGCGCTGAGCGGGTCAAGGGGCGGGCGTTGAAAGCGGTTGTTGATCGCAGTGTCCGGGTTGAAGGCAAAGCGCGCCGGGCGAATCATCAAGACGGTGTTGGTGGTTTGCATGGGTGCACGGATCCATGAGTAAGGCGGTGAACAAAGATGCAGTGGGGCTATTTTGTGGCTTGTGCGGGATGAATCCCGGCTGAAACCAAGGGGCGGCTCAGCCGGGAAAGCTGAAAAGGGGGGTAGGCCAGCCGAATCGGCTGCGAGAGGTGGAATGCGGTCAAAATGTGGGAGGGGCAAGCCACCTCCCACATTGGTACAGTGGCGCCTGTTATAGCGCCGTCAGCCAGGAGGAATCATGTCTACCGCCGTTCGTCTCGCCCAACCCACCGATGCCGAAGGGATCAGCCAGGTCATCCTGGCGGCCCTGCACAGCAGCAATGCGCGGGATTACCCGGCGGACGTGATTGCCCGTGTGGCGAGCAACTTCACGCCGGACGCGGTGTTGGCCTTGCTCAAGCGCCGTGTCGTGCTGGTGGCGATTGAGGATCAGAGGGTGGTCGCCACGGCGGCACTTGATGCCAATGTGGTGCGCTCGGTGTTCGTCAACCCGACCTTGCAAGGGCAGGGCATTGGCCGGTTGCTGATGATGGAAATCGAACTACGCGCCCGCGAAGCAGGAGTCACCGTATTAAGTGTGCCGTCTTCGCTGACCGCCGAGCCGTTCTACACCAAGCTGGGGTTTCACACGGTGCGCGATGTTTACCATGGCAACGAGCGCACGCTGGTGATGGAAAAGACGTTGTCATCGCGCTACCCCATCGGGCCATATCGCGATCGTCCGCATCGCGCGCAGGTGATTGAGCTATGGCAGGCGGCGTTTGGTTATGACACGGCCCATAACCTGCCGAGCCTGGCGATCGATAAGAAGCTGGCGGTCAATGACGGGTTGTTCTTCGTGGCGACGGATAAAAAAAACGTGATCGGCACCATTCTCGCCGGGTACGACGGGCATCGTGGTTGGCTCTATTCGGTGGCGGTGCACACGGACTACCGGCGTCATGGCCTGGGCTCTTCGCTGGTGCGGCATGCGGAACAGGCGTTGACGGCGCTGGGCTGCATGAAGATCAACCTGCAGATCACCAGTGGCAATGAGGCGGTGGCGGGGTTTTACGAGGCGCTGGGGTATGGGGTGGAGGCGAGGGTCAGCATGGGTAAGAAGATTGCCGAGAATATCCCGAAAGAGTCTTGAATACGCCGGAGAGCAAATGTGGGAGGGGGCTTGCTCCCGATGGCGGTGTATCAGTCAACAGATTCATTGACTGACCCACTGCTATCGGGGGCAAGCCCCCTCCCACATGGGATATGCGTTGAGGCTGTTAGACCTTCACGATCCAACCCGCTGGTGCTTCGACGTCGCCGGTCTGCACACCGGTCAGCTCTTTGTAGAGCTTCTGGGTGATCGGGCCGACTTCGGTTTCGCTGTGGAACACATGCAGGTTGCCGTTGTACTGGATGCCGCCGATCGGCGAGATCACCGCAGCAGTACCGCAGGCGCCGGCTTCCTTGAAGTCAGCCAGCTTGTCGATGAACACTTCGCCTTCGACCACTTCCAGGCCCAGGCGGGTCTTGGCCAGTTCGATCAGCGACAGGCGGGTGATGCCTGGCAGCACCGAAGGCGACTTCGGCGTGATGAACGTGTTGTCGTGGGTGATCCCGAAGAAGTTGGCCGAGCCGACTTCTTCGATCTTCGAGTGAGTCATCGGATCCAGGTAGATCGCATCGGCGAAACCGGATTTTTTCGCTTCAGAGCCCGGCATCAAGCTGGCCGCGTAGTTGCCGCCCACTTTCGCAGCACCGGTGCCTTGTGGCGCGGCGCGGTCGAAGGTGGAGATCTGGAAGTTGTGTGGCACCAGGCCGCCCTTGAAGTAGGCACCGACCGGAATGCAGAACACCGAGAAGATGAACTCCGGCGCGGTACGCACGCCGATGTTGTCACCGGTACCGATCACGAACGGGCGCAGGTACAGCGCGCCGCCACTGCCGTACGGCGGGATGAAACGCTCGTTGGCCTTGACCACCTGTTTGCAGGCGTCGATGAACACGTCGGTCGGCACATGGGGCATCAGCAGGCGGGCGCAGCTGCGTTGCATGCGCGCGGCATTCTGGTCCGGACGGAACAGGTTGATCGAGCCGTCCTTGCAGCGGTAGGCCTTGAGGCCTTCAAAGCACTGCTGGCCATAGTGCAGAGCGGTGGAGCCCTCACTGATGTGCAGCACGTTGTCGTCAGTCAGGGAGCCTGCTTGCCACTCGCCGTCTTTAAAGGTCTGGATATACCGTTTGTCGGTCTTGATGTAGTCAAAACCCAGCTTGTCCCAATTGATGCTTTCGTTACCCATGACACCCTCTATCTTTGGTCAAGTCGGTTTTTTTCTGAATGGGCGCAACAATACTTCATTCTTGGCTTGTGTGGGAGCCACTGGGTGGAAGCCTTCAGCCTCTGTTTTGACCGATCCACCGCTATCGGGGGGCAAGCCCCGTCCCACATGTGGAATGCATTCCCCTGTGGGAGGGGCGGTGCGACGATTCGACTTGCCCCCGATGGCCTCACCACGGTTTTACAGATGCAACGCGTGGCCCAATGCGCGCAGCGCAGCTTCCTGCACCGCCTCGCCGAGCGTCGGGTGAGCGTGGATGGTGCCGGCTACATCCTCCAGGCGCGAACCCATTTCCAGGCTCAGGCCGAACGCAGTGGACAGCTCAGATACACCCACACCCACGGCCTGCCAGCCGACAATCAGATGATTGTCACGCCGCGCCACCACTCGCACGAAGCCGGTTTTCGACTCCAGGGTCATCGCCCGGCCGTTGGCTGCGAAGGGGAAACTCGACACGATGCAGTCCAGGCCTGCCGCCTTGGCGTCGTCCGGGGTCTTGCCGACCACCACCAGTTCCGGGTCGGTAAAGCACACCGCCGGGATTGCCGCCGGGTTGAATTCGCGGTGTTGACCGCTGATCAGTTCGGCAACCATTTCGCCCTGGGCCATGGCGCGGTGGGCGAGCATCGGCTCGCCGCTCAAGTCGCCGATGGCGTACACATTGCGCATGCTGGTCTGGCAACGGCTGTCGATCTTGATTGCCGCGCCATTCATCGCCAAGTTCAGCGCTTCAAGGTTCCAGCCTTGGGTGTTGGGTTTGCGACCCACGGCCACCAGGACCTGATCGGTCTTCAGCGACACCGTATCGCCGTTCGGATCACGCACTTGCAGGCAGTTGTCGGCAAACCCGGTGACGCTGTGCTTGAGGTACAGCTTCACCCCCAGTTGCTTGAGAGATTCGTTCACCGGCTGGGTCAGCTCGGCGTCGTAAGCCGGCAGGATGCGATCCTGGGCCTCGACCACACTCACCTCAGCACCCAGCTTGCGATAGGCAATCCCCAGCTCAAGGCCAATGTAGCCGCCGCCCACCACAATCAGGCGCTTGGGCACCCGGGTCGGCGCCAGGGCTTCGGTGGAGGAGATGATCGGCCCGCCAATTGGCAGCATCGGCAGGTTGACGCTTTTCGAACCGGTGGCCAGCAGCAGGTGTTCGCACTGGATGCGCTGGTCGCCAACGTCGACGGTCTTGCCGTCCACCACCTTGGCCCAGCCGTGGATCACCTGCACTTTGTGCTTTTTAAGCAGTGCGGCGACGCCAGTGGTCAGGCGGTCGACGATGCCGTTTTTCCATTCAACGCTTTTGCGGATGTCCAGGGTCGGCACATCCACTTCGATACCCAGTTGCGAACCCTGGCTATGGTGGATGGTTTGCTGAAACTGCTCGGCCACATGGATCAAGGCCTTGGACGGAATGCAGCCGATGTTCAGGCAGGTGCCGCCCAACGCCTGGCCTTCCACCAGGATGGTCGGGATGCCCAGTTGGCCGGCACGAATGGCGGCCACATAACCGCCAGGGCCGCCGCCGATAATCAGCAGCGTGGTATGCAATGTCTGAGTCATGCCATTACTCCAGGAACAGGCTGGCGGGTTGTTCGAGCAGGCCGCGAATGGCCTGGATGAATTGCGCCGCGTCCATGCCATCGACCACGCGGTGATCGAAGGAGCTGGAGAGGTTCATCATTTTGCGAATCACGATCTGGCCCTTGATCACCATTGGCCGCTCAACGATACGGTTGACGCCAACGATAGCCACCTCCGGCAAGTTCAGCACCGGGGTGCTGACGATGCCGCCCAAGGCGCCCAGGCTGGTCAAGGTAATGGTCGAACCCGACAACTCGTCACGACTGGCCTTGCCATTGCGCGCGGCCGTGGCCAAACGCGCGATTTCCTCGGCATTGCCCCACAGGCTGCGGGCTTCGGCGTGACGCACCACCGGCACCATCAAGCCCACGTCGCTCTGGGTGGCGACGCCCACATGCACCGCGCCGAGGCGGGTGATGACCTGGGCTTCGTCGTCATAACGCGCGTTGATCTGCGGGAAATCCCGCAGCGCCACGACCATGGCGCGCACGATAAACGGCAGTAACGTCAGCTTGCCGCGCGTTGCGCCATGCTTCTCGTTGAGGTGCACGCGCAGCTCGTCGAGGGCGGTGACGTCGATCTCTTCCACATAGCTGAAATGCGCGGCACGGCGGGTGGCGTCCTGCATGCGCTGGGCAATCTTGCGGCGCATGCCGATCACCGGGATCTGTTCTTCGGTGTTGCGTTCGGCGTAAGGGTTGGCTGCCGTCGAAGCGTTTGACGCCCCTTGTTGCAGGTAGGCGTCGAGGTCTTCGTGCAGGATCCGCCCGGCGGGGCCGGAGCCCTGGACCAGACGCAGTTGAATTCCGGCATCCAGCGCATGCTTGCGCACGGCGGGGGAGGCCAGGGGGCGTTCATCGGCATCGCGGGCCACAGGGGCCTGTGCGGTCACGACGGGCGCGGGCTTGCTTTCAACCACTGGTGCAGGTTTGGCCTCGACAACGGGAGCAGCTTTCACCGGCTCCGCCACCACGGGCGCCTCCTTGGCGTTGCCCGCACCTTCTACTTCAATGCTGATCAGAATACTGCCCACGGCCATCACTTCACCCGGCTCGCCGCCAAGGGAAATCACTTTGCCGTGCACCGGCGAGGGAATATCCACCATCGCCTTGTCGGTCATCACATCCGCCAGCACCTGGTCTTCGACGACCATGTCGCCGACCTTCACATGCCAGACCGACAGTTCAACTTCCGCGATGCCTTCGCCAATGTCCGGCATCTTGATAACGTGCGTGCCCATTCAGACCTCCATGACCCGTTTCAACGCCGCGCCCACTCGGGACGGGCCTGGGAAATACGCCCACTCCTGCGCGTGCGGGTAAGGGGTGTCCCAGCCGGTGACGCGTTCGATCGGCGCTTCCAGGTGGTGGAAGCAATGCTCTTGCACCAGCGCCACCAACTCGGCACCAAAACCGCAGGTGCGGGTGGCTTCGTGCACCACCACGCAACGGCCGGTTTTCTTCACGGATTTGACGATGGTCTCCAGGTCCAGCGGCCACAGGCTGCGCAGGTCGATGACTTCGGCGTCGATGCCGGTTTCTTCGGCAGCGACTTGGGACACATAAACCGTGGTGCCGTAGGTCAGCACGGTGACTGCCGACCCCGGACGCACAATGGCGGCCACGTCCAGCGGCACGGTGTAGTAACCGTCCGGCACTTGCGCTTGCGGGTGTTTCGACCACGGTGTTACCGGGCGGTCGTGGTGGCCATCGAACGGGCCGTTGTACAGGCGTTTAGGCTCAAGGAAGATCACCGGGTCATCGTTTTCGATCGAGGCGATCAGCAGGCCTTTAGCGTCGTATGGGTTGGACGGCATCACCGTGCGCAGGCCGCAGACCTGGGTGAACACCGCTTCGATGCTCTGGCTGTGGGTCTGGCCGCCGTAGATGCCGCCGCCACAGGGCATGCGCATGGTCAGCGGTGCAGTGAACTGGCCGGCCGAGCGATAACGCAGGCGCGCCGCTTCGGAGATGATCTGGTCGGTGGCGGGGTACACATAGTCGGCAAACTGAATCTCAGCCACCGGGCGCAGGCCATAGGCACCCATGCCCACGGCCACGCCGATAATGCCGCTTTCCGAGATCGGTGCGTCGAACACCCGCGAGCTGCCGTACTTGGTCTGCAAGCCTTCGGTGCAACGGAACACACCGCCGAAGTAACCCACGTCCTGGCCGAACACCACCACGTTGTCATCACGTTCAAGCATCACATCCATGGCCGAGCGCAGGGCCTGGATCATGGTCATGGTGGTGGTGGTCATGGCGGTTTCCAATTCGATGCTGTTGTTGTGATCGTTCATGTCAGACCCCCAACTCTTGACGCTGGCGCTTCAAGTGCTCCGGCATCTCTTTATAGACGTCTTCGAACATGGTCGCGGCGCTTGGAATCTGGCCACCGGCCAGGGTGCCGTACTGTTCGGCCTGTTTCTGCGCGGCGATCACCTCGGCTTCAAGTTCAGCACTGACCGCCGCGTGTTCCTCTTCGGACCACTGGCCAATCTTGATCAGGTGCTGTTTGAGACGAGCAATCGGATCGCCCAACGGGAAGTGGCTCCAGTCATCGGCGGGGCGGTATTTGGACGGATCATCGGACGTGGAGTGCGGGCCCGCACGGTAGGTGACCCACTCGATCAGGCTCGGGCCGAGGTTGCGCCGCGCACGTTCAGCGGCCCAGGCGGAGGCAGCGTACACGGCGATAAAGTCGTTGCCGTCCACGCGCAGGGAAGCGATGCCACAGCCGACGCCGCGTCCGGCGAAAGTGGTGGCTTCACCGCCGGCGATGGCCTGGAAGGTGGAGATAGCCCATTGGTTGTTGACCACGTTGAGAATCACCGGCGCGCGGTACACGTGGGCAAAGGTGAGGGCGGTGTGGAAGTCGGATTCGGCGGTGGCGCCGTCGCCGATCCAGGCCGAGGCGATCTTGGTATCGCCCTTGATCGCCGAGGCCATGCCCCAGCCCACGCCCTGAACGAATTGGGTGGCGAGGTTGCCGGAAATGGTGAAGAAGCCGGCGTCTTTCACCGAATACATGATCGGCAACTGGCGACCCTTGAGCGGGTCGCGCTCGTTGGACAGCAACTGGCAGATCAGGTCCACCAGTGGCACTTCGCGGGCCATCAGGATGCTTTGCTGGCGGTAGGTGGGGAAGCACATGTCGTCGATGTTCAAGGCCAGGGCCTGGGCGCTGCCGATGGCTTCTTCGCCGAGGCTTTGCATGTAGAACGACATTTTTTTCTGACGCTGTGCGACCACCATGCGGTTGTCGAAGATGCGCGTCTTGAGCATCGCACGCATGCCTTTGCGCATGATGTCAGTGGAGACGCCTTCGGCCCACGGTCCCAAGGCTTGGCCCTGGTCGTCGAGTACGCGGATCAGGCCCTTGGCCAGGTCGGCGGTGTCGGCGGGTTCTACGTCGATGGCGGGTTTGCGCACCAGGCCGGCGTCGGTCAGGCGCAGGTAGGTGAAGTCGGTCTTGCAGCCTGGTCGGCCCGAGGGTTCAGGGACGTGCAGGCGCAGTGGTTCGTACTGCTGGGTCATGGCTTCTACGCTCGATCTTGTGAATTTCTTGTAGTGGGCGCGCTAGCTGACAGTCAGTCTTCGGGTAGAAGAAATCTTGTCCTACAACAATCATAGGCGTGGCGTAGAAGAATATTTATCTCTGTTTCGTTGCACCTGGGATCAATTGCGGATAAAAAACCTGCATAAACATAATAAACAGGTGATTTTGTCTCATGCGCAAACTGGACCGTACCGATATCGGCATTCTCAACGCTCTGCAGGAGAATGCCCGCATCACCAACGCCGACCTGGCCCGCTCGGTCAACCTGTCGCCCACGCCGTGTTTCAACCGGGTCAAGGCGATGGAGGAATTGGGCCTGATTCGCGAGCAGGTCACGCTGCTCGACGCCGATTTACTGGGGCTGCACGTCAACGTGTTTATCCATGTGAGCCTTGAAAAGCAGAACGAACTGGCGTTGCAGCAGTTCGAAGGCGCGATTTCCGACCGGCCCGAGGTGATGGAGTGCTATTTGATGGCCGGCGATCCGGACTATTTGATTCGGGTGTTGGTGCCGACGATCCAGTCGCTGGAGCGGTTCATGATGGACTTTCTGACCAAGGTACCGGGGGTGGCGAATATCCGCTCCAGTTTTGCCCTCAAACAAGTGCGTTACAAAACAGCATTGCCACTGCCAAGAGATGGACTGATGGTCTAATAAAGTGGCGCGGTTTCCCTTGGCACGTTAATAGTTAGCTAGACACCTAAACTCGCTATTTAAATATTTAGGGTTGCCAATAAAAAAATACCTAATTAGTCACGTATTTTTCACGTCTGGTTTAACACATTAATCCCCATCAGGCCGTGAAGTTCGCGGCCCAGGAAAGGGGTGCGCCGCGATGTCCATGAGAGCCTTGAAGCTGAACTTCCGTACCACACTTTGTTTTGGTGTGGTGTGTCTTTTGCTGTTGATCCAAGGAGCAATGACGCTGATAAAAGTCGATAAAGTCTATTCATCGACGGTTGAAATCGAATCTAACTGGCTTCCCAGTATTCGTTCGGCAGGTGAAATAGATTCGGCTTTTTACAAACTGCGTCTTGATCTACGCCGCTATGCCATGGATATCGGGCGCCAGGATCCGACCTCCCTTGAGAAGCTCAAAGCGACGCGCAAGGAAGCCCTTGATATTGCAGAGCGTTATGCGCCGTTAGTCTCAAGCCCCGAAGAACAAGCCAAGTACAACGACGCATTGACCGGCATAAAGAACTACAGCCAGAAGATGGATGAGTTCCTCGCGCAAGCCTCGACGTTGTCTGCTGAACAGATGTCGACTTATTTGCGTGACGTCAATGGGCCGATTGCCCTTGATGTACAGCGTTCCATCAGCGAGTTGATCGCGTTGAATTCCGGTGGCTCCAATACGGCGGTTCAGGTGGCTTCCAGCGAATATGACGCGGCGCGTCTGTTCACTTGGATATTGATGGGCACCTCCTTGATGGTCACCGTCGTGGTTGCAAGCCTGTTTACCCGCAGCATCATTACTCCGGTCCGTGAACTGTTGGTATCAACCGGCAAGATTGCTGACGGCGATCTGCGCGTGGCGATTGCCATCAATGGCAACGACGAGTTGACCGAGTTGCAACGATCTACCGCGTCTATGCAAATGAACCTGAAAAGCACCTTGCAGCATATCTCGGAGGCGTCCGGGCAATTGGCTGCGGCGGCGGAGGAGATGAGCGCCATTACCCGCGAGTCCAGCGCCGGTATTGAACGCCAAAGCATGGAAACCGATCAGGCCGCCACGGCGGTTAACGAAATGACGGCGGCCGTGGAAGAAGTGGCGCGCAATGCGGTGTCGGCTTCCCAGTCAACACAGGATTCCCAGCGCTCGGCCAAAGTCGGCCAGGAGCGTGTGAAGCAAACCATCGCCTCCATCGAGAAGCTCAGCGCCACGGTGCAGCAGACCGGCGTCGAAGTCGAAGGGTTGGCCAAGCAGGCCCAGGATATTGCCCGAGTGGTTGAAGTGATCCGTTCAATTGCCGAGCAAACCAACCTGCTGGCCTTGAACGCTGCCATTGAGGCGGCCAGGGCAGGGGAGCAGGGTCGAGGCTTTGCGGTCGTCGCCGACGAAGTGCGGGCATTGGCCCATAGAACCCAGACCTCGACCCAGGAAATCGAGCAGATGATCGCGAAAATCCAAACATGCTCCAGCGAAGCGGTGTCTTCCATGGCCCTTAACCGCAACGAAGCAGTGGATTCATTGAAGATCGCCCATGAAGCGGGCGCCGCGATTACTCAGATCACCGACGCCATTACCGACATCAATGACCGCAACCTGTTGATCGCCACGGCCTCTGAAGAACAGGCCCATGTGGCCCGCTCGGTGGACCAGAACCTGATCAGCATCCGTGATCTTTCCATTCAGAGTTCTTCGGCGGCCGGGCAGACGTCGATTGCCAGCCAAGAGCTGTCGCGGCTGGCGGTGGACCTCAAGCAGATCGTGTCGAAATTTGCCGTAGCCTGATCACACCTGCGTAACACCCTCGGAACATTCAATGGCATGGACGCCATGCGGGGCGGCTTTAGAGCTGGTTCAACGGAATCTTCAAGTAAACCACCCCGTTTGCCTCCGCTGGCGGCATATGACCGGCCCGCACATTCACTTGGATCGCCGGCAACAACAGCGTGGGCATCCCCAGCCCAGCATCGCGTTGGGTGCGCATCGCCACAAACGTCGCTTCATCCACTCCGTCATGCACATGAATATTGCCCGCTCGCTGCTGCGCCACGGTCGTCAGGCATTTTGCCTCGCGACCCTCGGGCGGGTAGTCATGGCACACGTAAAGCTGCGTGTCGGGAGCGAAGGCCAACAGCTTGCGCATCGACGCATACAGCTGCCGCGCATCGCCGCCGGGGAAGTCGCAGCGGGCCGTGCCGACATCGGGCATGAACAGGGTGTCGCCGACCAGGATCAATCGATCCTCGATCAGATAAGCCATGTCCGCCGGGGTGTGGCCGGGCACGTGCAGCGCCTGGGCCTTGAGGTTGCCGATGTGAAAGATTTCATCCGGCGCAAACAGGTGGTCGAACTGCGAGCCGTCGACGCGAAATTCCGGCTCCAGGTTGAATAGGTTCTTGAACACGCCCTGCACCTTGCTGATCGACTGACCAATGGCGATCTTGCCGCCCACTGTCCGGCGCAGGTACGGCGCGGCGGACAGGTGGTCGGCATGGGCGTGTGTCTCCAACAGCCACTGCACTTGCAAGCTGTGCTCACGCACAAAGGCAATAACCTTGTCGGCCTGGGCGGTGTCAGTACGCCCGGAGGCCGGGTCGTAGTTGAGGACCGAATCGACGATGGCACAGGGGCCGCCGTCCGTTTCATAGACGACGTAGGTGTAGGTCGACGACGTCTCGTCCAGAAAGGAATGAATCAACGCTGACATGACGGCTGCCCCTGATGCTGAAAAAAGTGATTACAATCACTTTACATTTACACATAATGTTTTGAGCTTAAGTGAGGCAAAGGACCCGAGGCAAATGGAATCTACTCTGAGTGAAGGCGAAGTTGCCCAGTTGCGCGCGTCGGCGTCCAAGGCCTGTGCCTTGCTCAAGGCCCTGGCTAATGAGGATCGCCTGTTGATCCTGTGCCAGTTGACCCAGGGCGAGCGCAACGTCGGCGAGCTGGAAACGATGACCGGCGTGCGCCAGCCCACCCTGTCACAACAGTTGGGCATCTTGCGCGACGAAGGGTTGGTCGCCACCCGTCGGGAAGGCAAGTACATCTTCTACGGGCTGGCCAGCCACGAAGTGATCCAAGTGATGAAAACCCTGTCCGGGCTGTACTGCGGCGCGGTCATAAAAAGCTGGGCGTGACGCCATACGGCAACGACCCTTGTGTGCATTGACGATAAAAGGCATCAGACCATGACCGAACAACACTGGGGCCCAACCATCAGTGGCGATATCGTTGTCATCGGCGGCGGTTCGGCAGGCATCGGCCTGCTGGCCAGCCTGCTCAAGCGCGACCCCGACCTGAACATCACCCTCATCGAACCCAACGACCACCATTGCTACCAGCCGGCCTGGACCCTCGTGGGCGGCGGCGCCTATGACCTGAAAAAGACCCGCCGCCCGTTGGCCGACGTGCTGCCTAATGGCGTCACCTGGATACAGGCAGCGGTCAGCGAGGTGCTGCCGGACGAGCAGACCCTCTTACTCGACAGCGGCCAGCGCGTGAGTTGGCAGCATCTCATCGTGTGTCCCGGCCTGCGCCTGGCCTGGGAGGCTATCGAGGGCTTGCAAGACACCCTCGGTCAGCACGGCGTCACCTCCAACTACAGCTACGAATACGCCGCCTACACCTGGCAGTTGGTGCAGCAGTTGAAGGGCGGCAAGGCGATCTTCACCCAGCCGGCCATGCCGATCAAATGCGCCGGCGCGCCGCAGAAAGCCATGTACCTGTCCTGCGATCACTGGCTCAAGCAGGGCCGTCTCAAGCACATTGATGTGGAATTCAACCTGGCCGGGGCGGCGCTGTTCGGGGTGGCGACCTTTGTGCCGCCGTTGATGAAGTACGTTGAAAAATACAACGCGCGCCTGGCGTTCAATTCCAATCTGGTGAAAGTTGACGGTCCGGCACGCAAGGCCTGGTTTGCAGTGAAAGACGCCGAGGGCAATACAACGGTTGAAGAGAAATCCTTCGACCTGCTGCACGTCGTCCCGCCGCAAGTCGCCCCGGACTTTATCCGCCAAAGCCCGCTGGCTGACGCCGCCGGTTGGTGTGAAGTGCACCCCCATACCCTGCAACACCTGCACTACCCGCACATCTTCGGCCTGGGCGATGTGTGCGGCACCACCAACGCCAAGACCGCCGCCGCTGTGCGCAAGCAGATCGTGGTGGTTGCCGAAAACCTGCTGGCCCTGCGTAAGCAAGCAACCTTGCCGCTCAAGTACGACGGCTACGGGTCCTGCCCGCTGACGGTGGAGAAGGGCAAGGTGGTGCTTGCCGAGTTCGGCTACGGCGGCAAGTTGCTGCCGACCTTCGCCCTCGATCCGACCAAGGCGCGCCGTTCGATGTGGTTCCTCAAGGCTACGCTGCTGCCGTGGTTCTACTGGAACGGCATGCTCAAGGGCCGCGAGTGGCTGACCCGTCTGAGCAAGGTGGACTGAATGCTGCTGGCCAGTGTGTTGGGTGTGTTGATGGGCCTGGTCATGGGCCTGACCGGTGCGGGCGGCGGCATCCTTGGGGTGCCGGCGTTGGTGCTGGGATTGGGCTTGAGCATGACCCAGGCCGCGCCGGTGTCTTTGCTGGCGGTGGGCGCGGCGGCGGCCGTCGGTGCGATTGATGGCTTGCGCCACGGCCTGGTGCGTTACCGCGCCGCGCTGCTGATCGCCTTGCTCGGCGCGCTGTTTTCGCCGCTGGGGGTGTTTCTTGCTCACCAAATGACGGAACCGGTGCTGATGGGCTTGTTCAGTGCGCTGATGGTGCTGGTGGCCTGGCGCATGTTGCAGCGTGAAAAGGTCGAGGCCGGGCCGAGTGATCACGGCGCCGCCTCCTGGGGCCAGAAGAACTGCATGCTCAATCAACAGACTGGACGCCTGGCCTGGACCGCCAAATGCAGCGCCACCCTGGCCGCGCTCGGCGCCGTGACCGGTGCGGTCTCCGGTTTGCTCGGCGTGGGCGGAGGCTTCCTGATCGTGCCGGCGTTCAAACAACTCACCGACGTACAGATGCGCGGCATCGTCGCCACCTCGTTGATGGTGATCAGCCTGATCTCGCTGATCGGCGTGGCCGGTGCGTTGCATGCCGGGGTGAGCATCGAACCGGTGGGCTGGGTGTTTATCGGCGCCAGTATCGTCGGCATGCTGGTCGGCCGGCGCCTGTGTTCCGTGATCCCCGCGCGCACCTTGCAGGTGGGGTTTGCCAGTCTGTGTGTACTGGTGGCTGTGGGCATGTTGGCCAAGGCCGGTCTTACGCACTAAGTGCAGGGCCTGTGACCGGGCCCGTCTTACACCAGAGTTGCCGGGCACCCGCTGCCCGTCCAAAGCACCTTGAAACCACGGCCAAGGCAGCGTAGGCCGTGGCCTGGCGCTTTTCGATAATCGCCTCCGACATCAAGTCCCCGTTGCGGAGCGCGCCATGCATAACAATAAAAATCTCCCCCTGCGTCTGTTACCTGCTTTTATCGTCGGCCTTAGCCTCAGCCCGTTCGCTGACGCCGAAATCATGCTGTACGACAAGGACGAAACCACCTTTTCCACCGACGGCTACATCAACGCTTTCTACGTCAACAGTGACGTGGACCGCGCCGGCGACCAATACGACCGCCGCCAATCCCGGGTGAAGATGGGTTTTCTGCCCAACTACTTGGGCTTCAACATGGGCAAGCAGGTCGACGACCTCAAGCTCGGCGCCCGCGCCTCGTTTTGGGTGACGATCAACGACAGCGAAACCAACGGCACCGACACCGCCATCGATGTGCGCCAGTTTTACGGCACCGTGGCGAACCCAGAGTGGGGCGAAGTGCTGATCGGCAAGGACTTCGGCCTGTTCGCCCGCTCCAATATCCTGCTCGATGAACTGCTCGCCGGTTACGGCCAGGTCAGCGACAGCCTTGGCCTGGTGGACGGCGGCGGTGTGTCGTTCGGCAATATCGGCAGCGGCTACCCGTACCCGTTCCCCACCTCGCAGATTACCTACCGCACCCCAATGATGGACGGCCTGCGCGTGGCCGTCGGCATCATGGACCCGGTGGACACCAACGACAGCAGCGCACTGGGCAAGGCCTACCAGAAGAACCCGCGCACCGAGAGCGAGATCACCTACCAGTTCGACCTGGGCGGGGCGAAGATCTACAGCTGGCTCAATGGCAGCTACCAGACTTCGGACAACACCGACTCCACCGTCGAATCGGTGACGTCCAAAGGCCTGGGCTATGGCGTACAGGCGAAAATCGGCGGCTTGTCGCTGACCGGTTCGGGCTTCCAGGCCAAGGGCATCAACCCGTTCTTCACCAACAATGCCGGGGAAGCCACCCTGCGCAATGTGGACAGCAACGGTTACCTGGTGCAAGGCTCGTACAAAGTGGGCAAGAACCGTCTGGCGCTGTCCTACGGCAAGACAGAGGACGACGGCAACGGCGTGGTGGGCAGCGGGGCGGATTATGAGACGCGCGGGATTGCGTTGTTTCATGACGTGAACGACAACCTGAAGCTGGTGGCGGAGTACAACCAATTCCAGATCAAGGGGCATGACACCCGTGCGCAGAATGAAGACACCGATACCTTTGCGGTAGGTGCAGTCCTGACGTGGTAAGCCATTTAAAAATGGGGGAGGGGCGGTGCGACGATTCGATTTGCCCCCCACAGGCAGAGGTATCTACACCTCTTTGGTGAAAACACATTCTGGGAAAATAGTGCTTTCGTGGTGAGCGGGCTTGCCCCGCGCTGGGCTGCGAAGCAGCCCCAAACCAGACGCTGAGTTCTACCAGAAATATCCCCGCGTTTTTATTGGGGCTGCTGCGCAGCCCAGCGCGGGGCAAGCCCGCTCACCACCGCGTTATGCGTCGGCTTTTAGGCAAGGTGTAGATACCTTTGCCCCGATGGGGTGGATCGGTCAGTGGAGAGACTCATCCCATCGCATCCCCCCACCCAGTACCCAAGTAGCATAGGTCCCACCCCCCGCCCTTCGTACACTCATGCCTCAGAGGGGGAACCAACGATGCATAACAGTGAAGGCGTAATCAGCGCCATGTCCCAGGCCACCGACGCCGGGCAGGCGGCTGAGGAGTTGGCCCGTCAACTGCTGCACCCCTACCTGGGGTTTGTGCTGTTTTTCTGTTCGGCCTCCTACGATTTGCAGGCGTTGGGCCAGGCCCTGCAACAGTGCTTCGGTAACGTGCGCGTGGTGGGTTGCACCAGCGCCGGCGAGATCACGCCCCAGGGCTACGGCCGCAATTGCGTGACGGCAATGGGCTTTAACCACGCGCACTTTTCCATCGCCACCGAGCTGATCGATCAGGTGGAACACTTCAGCCTGATCGACGCCCAGCAGATGGTCGAACGTCTGGTCGGCGGTTGCCGCAGCAATACCCTGGCGCCGATCAAGGGCAACACGTTCGCCCTGACCCTGCTCGATGGCCTGTCCAGCCGTGAAGAGGTGGTGCTCGCGGCCCTCAGCGCCGCGCTTGGCGACATTCCGCATTTTGGCGGTTCGGCCGGCGACGACAACTTCCTCACCCACACCCACGTGTACTTTAACGGCGCCTTCCACAGCGGCGCGGCGGTGGTGGTGTTGGTCAATACCTGGCTGGACTTCGAGGTGTTTACCACCCACCACATTCTGCCGCGCAGTGAAAAGCTGGTGGTGACCGGCGCCGACAGCCCGTCGCGCCGGGTCTTCGAGCTCAACGCCGAACCTGCCGCCGAAGAGTACGCGCGGCATATCGGCGTGGCCGTGGCCGATCTCGATCACCGCGTGTTCGCGGCGCACCCGCTGGCGGTGCGCATCCACGATCAGTATTACGTACGCGCGATCCAGCAAGTGCACGACGACTTGAGCCTGAGTTTCTACTGCGCCGTGGAAAACGGCATCGTCCTCACCGTGATGAAGCCCGGGCCGATCTTGCCGAACCTGCAAACGCTGTTCGACGGCCTGCAAGCGCGCCTTGGCGACCTGCTGTTGACCATCGGCTGCGACTGCTTCCTGCGCCGCCTTGAGCTGGAAGACAGTGACAATCTGGAACAGATCGGCGGCTTCCTGCGTGACCAGCGTGTGATGGGGTTCAACACCTACGGAGAACAGTTCAATGGCATGCATATCAACCAGACCTTCACCGGGGTCGCCATTGCCCGAGGCCGGCGCTGAACTGCTCGCCCAGGTTGCCCAGCTGCAACAGGACAACCACAAGCTGGCGCGGATCAACGCCGCGCTGATCGAGCGCATTGAGTCCGGCGTGACCCAGGGCAACAACCCCTACACCACCTTCCAGCATTCGGTGGTACTGGCCGAGCAAGTGCGCGAACGCACCGACGCGCTGAACCAGGCGATGGCCGAACTCAAGGCCAGCAACCACTTGCTGATCAACGCCCGGCTGCGTGCCGAAACCCTGCGCGGCGAACAGGTGGCGGCGCAGAAAGCCCAGGAAAGCGAGCGCTGGATTCGCTTGATCACCGACCACGTTCCGGCCCTGATCGGCTACCTGAATGCTGACCTGGTCTACGAGTTCACCAACAAAGTCTACGAAGAATGGTACTGCTGGCCGCGCGGCATGATGCTCGGCCAGAGCCTGCGCGAGGTCCACAGCGAACAGCACTGCCAGCGCCTGGACGCCTACGTCGCCCGGGCCTTGGCGGGGGAGAGCGTGACCTTTGAATTCGCCGAGACCAATATCAATAACCAGGAGCGCTACATGCTGCGCTCCTATGTCCCCAATCTGCTGGCCAGTGGCGAAGTGGTGGGGATCTTTGTGCTGATCCGCGACATCACCGAACGCCGCCGCACCGCCGAGGCCCTGCATCAGGCCTATCAACACTTGGAGCAGCGTGTCGCCCAGCGCACCTCGGAACTCACTGCGCTTAACGACCAGTTGCTCAAGGAAATCGACGAGCGCCGCCGCATGGAAACCCGCCTGCGCGAAGCCAAGCTCGAAGCCGAACAGGCCAACCTGTCGAAAACCAAATTCCTCGCCGCCGTCAGCCACGACCTGCTGCAACCGCTGAACGCCGCGCGATTGTTCACCAGCGCTTTGCTCGAACGCCCCAGCGAACAGTTGGTGCGCAACGTGAGCAATTCCCTGGAAGACGTGGAAAACCTGCTGGGTACTCTGGTGGATATTTCCAAGCTGGATGCCGGGGTGATCAAGGCCGACATCGCGCCGTTTGCCCTGAGTGAATTGCTCGACAACCTGGCAGCCGAATACACCGAATTGGCCCGCAGCGAGGGCCTGGAGCTGCATTTTGTCGGCTGCTCGGCGCTGGTGCGCAGTGATATTCAGTTGCTGGCGCGGATTCTGCGCAACCTGCTGAGCAATGCGATTCGCTATACCTACAAAGGGCGTGTGGTGCTGGGATGTCGCCGCCAGCACCAGCGCCTGTCGATCCAGGTGTGGGACAGCGGCATGGGTATCGCCGAGGAACGGCTGGAGGAGATCTTTCAGGAGTTCAAACGCGGCGATGTGCAGCGTCCGGACCAGGACCGCGGGTTGGGCCTGGGGCTGGCGATCGTGGAAAAAATCGCGGGGATACTGGGTCATCGGATCAGCGTCAAATCCTGGCCGGGCCAGGGCTCGATGTTCTCGGTGGAGGTGCCGTTGAGCGCCACGGCACCCAAGTCACTGCCGATGCTGGCCATGAGCGAACCGATGCTCGAACGCCTGCAAGGCGCACGGGTGTGGGTGCTGGATAACGACGCGGCGATCTGCGCGGGCATGCGCACCTTGCTGGAAGGCTGGGGCTGCCGGGTGATTACCGCCTTGTCGGAACAGGATTTGGCACGGCAGGTGGACAACTACCATGCCGAAGCCGACTTGCTGATCGCCGACTATCACCTCGACGACGACCAGAACGGTGTAGATGCCGTGGCACGCATCAACGCACGCCGGGCCAGTGCAATCCCGGCGCTGATGATCACCGCCAACTACAGCAACGAGTTGAAGCAACAGATCCGCGAATTGGGGCACACCTTGATGCACAAACCAGTACGCCCGATGAAACTCAAGACCGCCATGAGCCACCTGCTCGGTCGGCCCTGACAAACGGAGATCAAGTGTGGGAGGGGGCTTGCCCCCGATGGCTGTGTTTCAGTCAAGTAGATGTCGACTGACCCATCGCTATCGGGAGCAAGCCCCCTCCCACATTTGACCGGTGTTGTGTTTGGAGGATTGGCGCCGCAGGTACGGCCAATGAAGCTCAATACTGCCACGAGCCACCCCTCGGTCGTCCCTGACAAACGTAGATCAAGTGTGGGAGGGGGCTTGCCCCCGATGACGGTGTTTCAGCCAAGTAGATGTCGACTGACCCACCGCTATCGGGAGCAAGCCCCCTCCCACATTTTATTTGTGTTGTGTTTGGAGGATTGGCGCCGCAGGTACGGCCGATGCAACTCAAGACTGCCACGAGTCACCTGCTCGGTCGGCCCTGACAAACGTAGATCAAGTGTGGGAGGGGGCTTGCCCCCGATGGCGGTGTTTCAGCCAAGTAGAAGCCGACTGATCCACTGCTATCGGGAGCAAGCCCCCTCCCACATTTGACCGGTGTTGTGTCTGGAGGATTGGCGGCTCTGGTACGGCCAATAAAGCTCAAGACTGCCACGAGCCACCTGCTCGGTCGTCCCTGACAAACGGAGATCAAGTGTGGGAGGGGGCTTGCCCCCGATGGCGGTGTTTCAGTCAAGTAGATGTCGACTGACACACCGCCATCGGGAGCAAGCCCCCTCCCACATTTGACCGGTGTTGTGTTTGGAAGATTGGCGGCTCTGGTACGGCGAATGAAGCTCAAGACTGCCACGAGCCACCCCTCGGTCGTCCCTGACAAACGTAGATCAAGTGTGGGAGGGGGCTTGCCCCCGATGGCGGTGTTTCAGCCAAGTAGATGCCGACTGACCCACCGCTATCGGGAGCAAGCCCCCTCCCACATTTTATTTGTGTTGTATTTGGAGGATTGGCGCCGCAGGTACGGCCGATGCAACTCAAGACTGCCACGAGTCACCTGCTCGGTCGTCCCTGACAAACGGAGATCAAGTGTGGGAGGGGGCTTGCTCCCGATGGCGGTGTTTCAGCCAAGTAGAA
>NZ_JFYX01000023.1:0-442875 GCF_000632245.1 Pseudomonas sp. RIT357 | reverse complement strand
CATTGGGTTCTGCCTGGAGAAACGCGGCGACTGGATTGGGGCCGCTTCGCGCCCCAGCGCAGGGCAAGCCTGCTCACTACAAAAAGCGAACCCACCATACAAAGCCTGCTCACCACAAAAAGCAAACGCACCACACAACGCCAGCTCACCAAAAAAAGTCTGCGCTCCCCAACCAGCACGGCGCGCAAACCGCGTAGTTATTTCTTCTTCTTTTTATCGTGCTTGTCGGACTTGGCGAACGCTTCTTCTAAAGCAAGGTTAATCGTGCGAAGCACCTTGACCCGCGCCCAGCGCTTGTCATTGGCCTCCACCAGGGTCCAGGGCGAGATTTCGGTGCTGGTACGGTCAACCATATCGCCCACCGCCGCGCGGTAGTCGTCCCATTTGTCGCGGTTGCGCCAGTCGTCTTCGGTGATTTTGAAGCGTTTGAAAGGGATTTCCTCACGGGCCTGAAAGCGTTCCAGCTGCGTGTCCTTGTCAATCGCCAGCCAGAACTTGACCACGATCACGCCCGCATCACGCAGTTGTTCTTCAAAATCATTGATCTCGCCATAGGCGCGCATCCAGTCCGCCGCAGAGCAGAAACCTTCGACTCGCTCCACCAGCACGCGGCCGTACCACGAGCGGTCGAACACGGTGAACATGCCGCGCGCCGGGATCTTCTGCCAGAACCGCCATAGGTACGGTTGGGCGCGTTCGTCCTCACTGGGCGCGGCAATCGGCACGATATGGTATTGGCGTGGGTCCAGCGCCGCTGCAACCCGGCGAATCGCGCCGCCCTTGCCCGCCGCATCATTGCCTTCGAACACCGTGATCAAGGCGTGCTTGCGCATGCGTTTGTCACGCATCAGGCCGGAGAAGCGCGCCTGTTCGGTGATCAGTTGTTCTTCGTAATCGTCCTTGTCCAGATGCTGGCTCAAGTCGAGGCTGTCGAGCAGCCCCTTCTTGTCCACCGACGGTATCAGCGGCGCGGGGTTCATGCCGCTGGCCTTGCCTTTGGGCAGTTTCAACGCGGTTTGCATGCCTTCGAGCAGTAGCTTGCCCACGGTGAGGCTGCGGTAATTGCTGTCGACACCTTCGATCACATGCCACGGCGCGTAGTCGCGACTGGTGCGACGCAGCACCCGCTCGCCAAAGTGCACGAACTTGTCGTAGGTCTGTGATTGCTGCCAGTCCAGCGGGCTGATGCGCCAACTGTGCAGTGGGTCGTCGGCCAAGGCCTTTAGCCGCGCCTTCATCTGTTTCTTGGAAAGGTGAAACCAGAATTTGAAGATCAGCGCACCTTCATCACAGAGCATTTTTTCCAGGCGCTCGGCACCGGCGATGGCCTGATCGAGACGCGCGTCCTTGATCTGCCCATGTACGCGGCCTTGCAGCATCTGGCTGTACCAGTTGCCGAAAAAGACACCCATGCGGCCCTTGGCGGGCAACTGCCGCCAGTACCGCCAGGCCGGCGGGCGGGCCAGTTCCTCATCGGTTTGCTGATCGAAGGTACGGACTTCGATCAGGCGCGGGTCCATCCACTCATTGAGCAGCTTGACGGTCTCGCCTTTGCCAGCACCTTCGACGCCATTAATCAGGATGATCACCGGGAAGCGCTTTTGCTGTTGCAGCTCGTACTGCACTTCCAACAACGCTTCACGCAGGGCCGGTACTTCGGCGTCGTAGGTGTCTTTGTCGACGGCGTGACCAATTTCTGCGGATTCGAACATGGGCAACTCCCTTCCAAGATCAATCAAGACTAGCGGATTGGGCTGCACCACGGGCAAGCAATTGAATAGCGCTTGCCATGGATCAATCAGCAACCCTGCCGGCTAGTCTTCAGGTAGATGGCAGATATCCAGGTCCTGATACTTCATCATCTGCTGGGTCAGCCGCTCCATCACCTCGTTGATCGCCTGCCTGCGCGGCGCGCGCAGGCCTTCCATTTGTGCCAGGTATTCACCATCGGTGAGGTTCTGACTGTTCTCGAAGAGCACCTGCTGTTGACTGTCAAACGGCTCGGCAGCGCGCCTGAACGTCTCGGGAAACTGCTGTTTGAGATGGGCCTTCCAGAACGAGAGTTGGGCAATAAACCGCAAAAATACCGGCGACAGCTCGGCAATGAGGACTTGCTCATGCGCCCGCTCCAGGTTCTCGCTGGTCAAGTCAGCCAATGACCCGTAGCGCATGTGTTTGGGTTGCCCCGGCAACTGCAGGATCTTCGCCAAACCGACCCGATACGCCAGGCTGACCTCCAGCGGGTCTTCGCTGGCATGTTCGGCGGCGTAAGTGGCCGCAATCTTTTCCAGCTCACTGAGGCGAAACAAGCCGCGCCCCAGGGTCAGCAGCACCCCGGAGTTGCCTTGCCCACGGCCGGCCTGGCGCGTGGCGTTCGCCACGGCCTTGAGCACTTCGACCTGGCTGAAAATCTCTGTCGCGCCATCGACACAGTTCGCCGGATGGGCCACCAGTTGAAACACCTGCTCGCGTAACTCGACGCTGTCATGGGTCGCCTGCAGGACCTCCCAGACACGCCGGGTCATGTCCTCACGCACGTAACGGCTGTCGGCGGCGCCGGAGAGTTGCGCCAACAACGTCATCAGCGGCACCGATTCCGGATCGTCGCGCAGGTTGGCCCATATCGCCCGCTTGCCGGCATCGGCGGCCGCTACCTCGTCCGGCAGCCAGGTCCGCCTGGCCTTCAACTCGGTGAAACGTGACTGATCGTCCTCCACATAGCCCATGCCAATGCCCACTGCATCGCGGTAGCGAATCAGCGCCGTCATTGTCGTCGAGGACAATGGGTTGCCACCCAGATTGATCGCCTGGCTGTACCTGCGTGTCGACGCAAACAACCAGTCGGGCAATACCGTGATCCAGTTGCTGCGCAGGTCGACCTGTTCCAGATGGGCCAGGCGTGCGATCCCGACGGGCAGGTCCACCAGCCTGGCGTCCTGCAGTAACAGGGTTTGCAAATCGCGCATGTTACTCACGTCCAGATGCGCCTCGATGGGGTTGTGGCTCAGGTCCAACAAACGCAGCGTGTGCATATCAGCCAGTTTTCGCTGGGTATACGTCGTCAGCGCCAGTTGATTGTGGGGCAAGGACAAACTGTTCAGTTCGGGCATCCGCGAGAGGTATTCCGGGAGCCGGCTCAGGCGGTTGCGGTCCAGGTTGAGGCGCCGCAGCCCCTTGAAGCACTTGAGGAAATACGCCACATCATCGCCCAGACGCATGTTTTTCAGGGACAGTTGCCGAACATGGTCAAAGCGGATTTCGGGGGGCAGGTTCGGCAATGCGCCCACGCGCATGCCATCCAATGTCAGCCCCGGCACGGGCACTTGTTGATCGTCGAGGACAAAGCTCTGGCGGCGCCAGCAGGCTTCAATCCGCTCGGCCACTTGCTGGCGGCTCTCGCGGACATCCCCCATGCCCGGCTGCGCCGCCAGGTCGCCGACGTTGCTCTTCCAGTGTTTGAGGACCGTGCGCAGGCGTTCCAGGTCAGCCTGCAGACGGGCAACGGCCTTGGCTTGGGCCAGGGCATCCGTCCCCAGGCTGCGCAACAACTCTGCTGCCTGTACGTCACTGAACAGCGGATAGATTTTGCGCACCTTGCGCACCAGAGGCGAAGCGAGCGGCAGCGGGCTGGTCGGAGAGTCCGCCATGCGGCAGGAGACCTCCTGTTCCAGTGGCTCGCCAGCCTTGTCGGAAAACGCTTCGCCCGCCACCACACGCTCGCTCTGCGCGCGGGCCGCCACCCTGCGGCGCAGCCTCCATCCACCTTCGCTCGGGTTCAGCGGGAGTTCCAGGGCGCTGCGCTGGGTGTCCGAGAGCGTTTGTATAATCGCCTCGAACAGCCCGTCGGAACCGGCCTGGGTCGGCCCCATACTGACGCCGTTGGCATCGAATGGCGCAAAGCCCGCCGCCGAACTGACCACCACTCGACGTACGCTCGCGCCCTCCCTCGCGCCCAGGGCCAACAGTGACCCGGTGGGCGAATCCTGGCGCAATTCCAGTTGCAACGCGCTATCCCAACCTTCGACGCGCGCCAGCATGCGCACCGCCACACACTGGGTGTCGAGACCGGCCAACTCCGGCTGCTCGAAACCGGCCAAAGCACGATCCAGGCGCTGTGTCTCCGCGCTCAAGCGCACCGCTTCTGCCAGGGCCATTGGCACCCGCTGATTGTCGCGCAGGGCTTGACGCTCAACGGAGGACGCCTGGGCCATCAGCTCGCGCATCACGCGGGTGGGCAGTTGCGGGCAGGCCTGACGCAGCGGCGCCCACTCCTCGGGCACTGGCCCGTCGTAGGCCTGATACAACTGTTCAAACAACGGTCTTCGATCAGCCTTGAGCTGTGCGAGCAATTGACGCGCCAACGCCGCGTGCTCCTCATTGGCGGACACGCCTTCACCCAACAGTCCGACCTTTTGTTGCGTATCCAGGCCTGACAGCAACACGTCAAACACCTGCCCTTCACCCACGGCCTGCTCGCTGAGGCGCAATGCCTGAGACGCCTCAAACGGGCCGGCGGCGGGATAACGCGCCGTGACGCCACCTTGAGCATCCAGCACCTCGAAATAACGACCTTGGGGCCAACCCGGCAGCAGCGGCAACGCGTGCATTTGCGCGGTCGCACTTTGCCCATTGCGGTACCCCCCGCGTTCCAACAGCCAGACCAGGTCGCGAATCGACTGCTCCAACCGGAAACGCTCATACAGATCACGAAAGCGCGCCCCAAAGGGCAGGCATTCCTGCGCCAGGTGATACCCCCAGCGGTGGGGCTTGTCGATGATGTCGTTAACCAGCCTCAGCTTGCGCGAGTCCAATGCGGGGTGACGACTGCTCGGCTCCAGGCGGGAAAACAAATAGTCCTGGTCTTCCCACTCCTCGGGATCTTCGAATGAAAAACGCCAGGCCCCCTCACCGTTGTGCAGCATCACCGGACGATAGGCCGTTTGCCGCGTACGGTGGCTGGCCCGCCACAGTCCCTGCTGCGGCTCATAGGTCACCTGATGCAGATTGTCGCCGACTTTGACGTATGAGCGAGCGCCCACCTGGTAGAGGCCTTGCGCGTCGGCAGCCACGTCGTCGATCAGGTGATGATCGTGGGAATACTGTCCGATGTCAGGCCGCCACAACCGTGGCTGCCCATCCCTCGAACGCACCGCTTCCAACGTTTTAAAGTAACCGGCATAGCTTTGTCGGGTGCGCTTGAAGACCTTGCCCACCACCTTGGCCCCCGCGGCGAACAACACCATTGACGTGATGTCCTGCGCCACGGCCACCAACTGTCCGAGCGCCTCCTCCTTGTCGCCACGGCGCCAGTCCTCGATACCGTCGTACACCTCGCCGAGCATCTGTCCCACCGCCACGCTGGTCATCAACAGGCCCAATGCCGGGACTATAAAACCAGCAAGGTTGAGCAACGTCAGCCCGGCGTCCAGATACTCCTGCAGACGCTGTTTGCGCACCTGCTCGTCGACATCCACCACCGGGACCGCCAGGGTGCGGGCGTCGATTTGCAGTTTGCCCGCATAGGTCGCAAAAAAGTGCTGCGCCAGGCTAGTGGTGATGGCCCTGGCCTCCAAGACGCCCAAGGTACGGTGCTGGTCAAAACGGCTGAAAAAACCGACTCGGTCTATTTCGCCCAGGTAACGCGCAAAGAACGTGCGGTAGGTGCTGACTTCCAGCTTCAAGTCCAAGTAGACCTTGAAGTCGTTGAGCGATGGGTACTCAAAAAACGGTCGCCCCGGCTCATTGGGCATGTACACCACACAGGGCTCCTGCGGGTAATCGGCAATTGGCCAGCCGGAAAACACCAGCACGCTCCACAGGCAGCAATCCAGCACATTCAAGCCCTGCCAGATGACCTGGCGCCCTTGAAACAACAGGCCCCTGGCCTGCTCAGGATCCATCTTCCGATCCAGCAGTGTGCATAACAGGTCATAGGTCTCGCGGGTGATATCGCCACGCATGCAGGCAATGTGCGCGTCGATTTTCACATCCAGGGTTTTCATCCAACCGATGTCGAGCGCTACACCATTGAGGTAGGCGTCATCGCCCGGCGCGCCAGCGTCAAGGTTGAACACGTCACTGATGTGCTGCTGATACAAGCCGCCTACATCAAGGTCGCGACAGCCCTTGGCAAATGCCTGCACGGAGACGGGGATCACCCCGCGTGAGGCTGAGCCGAATTGCAGCCGCGACTGCTGTGGAAAATGCGCCTCTTGCGTCTCGTCCTCGGTAAAGTTCTGCAGGGCCATGTGCAGCAGGGTCTGCTGTTCCAGCTTGATGGTCCTGACATAATCCAGCGGCAGGACTTCTTTCTGGTATTCATAGAAGGCCCGCACGAACAGGTCCTTCTGCGGTTCAATCGTGACCTGCCAGTGCTTCTGGCAGTAAGCCTTCAATTGCGCACTGCAAAACTCATCCAGGGAGCGTAATGGGAGCAGGCGTCCGGCGACTGCGGCCCTGGCCTCATCAATCTGCGCCGCGTCCCGTTCCAGTGCCTCCAGTACACCTTTGGGCGCGTTTATCATCCAGCCCGGCAGGCGCTTTTGCAGGACCTCGGCCTTGGGCAGGTCGCTGGTGATTTCCAGCAGCGCGGCTTGCAACTGGCGCTGTGTCAATTGGGTGCATGTCTTGGTCAAATCATCCTGGTCCGGCATCTGCAATATCCCTTATTGCCCATTAATCAGTCATTCACCATACCCCGACGCAAGCCTTTGAATTTACGCAGATAGTTGATCGTTACCCGGACCAATTCGGGCATTTTTTGCATGCAAGTATCAGCGGGCTACCACCCCCGCCCAGCGCGGATCGGTCGCCACCGCCACGATCGGCTAGAATGGCCGCCTTGCCTTTGCCGAGTTGCCCATGAACCCCGTATCGCCACATGCCCAACTTGACTGGGACGACCAGGGACGCCCGCGTTCGCGGGTCTTCGACGACGTGTACTTCTCCGATCAGTCGGGCCTGGACGAAACCAGTTATGTGTTCCTTGAACAGAACCACCTGCAACAGCGCTTTGCCGCGCTTCCCGTGGGCGGACGATTGGTGATTGGCGAGACCGGCTTTGGTACCGGGTTGAATTTCCTGTGTGCCTGGCAGTTGTTTGATCAGCACGCCGTGCCCGGCGCCCGCCTGCACTTTGTCAGCGTGGAGAAGTACCCCCTGAGCCACGCCGACCTGCAACGTGCTCTGGCCCTGTGGCCAGAACTCAAGCCCTGGGCCGAGCAGTTGCTGGCGCAGTATGTCGCCATCCACCAGGGCTTCCAGCGTCTGGTGCTGGACAATGGCCGCGTCACCCTGACCCTGTTGATCGGTGATGCTCTGGAACAGCTACCGCAACTGGATGCGCAGATCGACGCGTGGTTTCTCGACGGTTTCGCCCCGGCGAAAAACCCCGACATGTGGACCGCCGAGCTGTTTGCCGAGCTGGCACGCCTGGCCGCGCCGGGCTCGACCATCAGCACCTTCACCAGCACCGGCTGGGTGCGGCGCCTGATCAACGCCGCCGGGTTCAAGATGAAGCGCACGCCGGGGATTGGCCACAAGTGGGAAATCCTGCGCGGCGAGTTCCTTGGCTGGCCAGCGGAGACACCCGCGCCGGCTGCCATCAAACCCTGGTTCGCGCGACCACCTGCATTTAACGGCGAGCGCCGCGCCCTGGTGATCGGCGGCGGCCTCGCCGGTTGCGCCAGCGCGGCCAGCCTGGCGGCGCGCGGCTGGCAGGTCAGCCTGCTGGAACGCCACGCCGGCTTGGCCGAAGAGGCATCGGGCAACCCGCAAGGCGTGCTGTACCTCAAGCTATCGGCCCACGGCACAGCGTTGTCCCAGATGATCGTCAGTGGCTTCGGGCACACCCGGCGCCTGTTGGAACAGCTGCAACGCGGGGTGGATTGGGACGGCTGCGGCGTGCTGCAACTGGCCTTCAATGCCAAGGAAGCCGAACGCCAGGCGCAATTGGCGCAGGCGTTTGCTCCGGACCTGCTGCATCTGCTGGACAAGGATCAGGCCCAGGTCCGGGCCGGCATCGCGTTGCAAACCGGCGGGCTGTTTTTCCCTGAAGGTGGCTGGGTGCATCCGCCCGCACTGTGCCAGTGGCAAGCCACACAACCGGGTGTTGAGTTGCTGACCCATCGTGACGTACTGCAACTGCGCAAAGTCGACGACCACTGGCAGGCCTGGGACGGTGAAACCCTGCTGGCCAGCGCGCCGGTGGTGGTGCTGGCGGGCGCCGCCGAGGTCACGCGGTTTGCCGCCTGTGCGGAGCTGCCACTCAAACGCATCCGCGGGCAGATCACGCGCCTGCCGCAAACCGCCGCCAGCGCAGCGCTGAGCAGCGTGGTGTGCGCCGAAGGCTACGTGGCACCGGCTCGCCTGGGCGAACATACCCTGGGCGCCAGCTTTGATTTCAAAAGCCAGGACCTCACGCCCACCGCCGCCGAGCACGCGGGCAACCTGGCGCTGCTGCACGAGATCTCCCCAGACCTGGTACAGCGCCTGCACGCCGACGCCCTCCCGGCCGAGGACCTTGAGGGTCGCGCCGCCTTCCGCTGCACCAGCCCCGACTACCTGCCGATTGTCGGCCCGCTGGCAGACAGCGCGACGTTCGCCGACACCTACGCCGCGCTGCGCAAGGACGCCCGCCACGTGCCGCAGGCGCCGTGCCCGTGGCTCGACGGCCTGTACGTCAACAGCGGCCACGGTTCGCGCGGGTTGATTACCGCACCGCTATGCGGCGAGCTGCTCGCCGCCTGGCTGCACGACGAACCGCTGCCACTGCCGCGCAGCGTGGCCGAGGCGTGTCACCCCAATCGCTTCGCGGTGCGCGCGCTGGTGCGCAGCAACGTGAACACGCCCGCGCGCTGATCGCCGCGCGCAAGCGCGTGTCATCGACGGCCGCCTGCAGCACGCGCCGGACCCTGTGCGTCATGTCTTCACGGGCATTCATGGAGTCCGCCGTGCCACCCAGCTCCGATAGCAGCTTGAACAGGCCATCCGAACCCGGTTCATCCCTAAGTCCCTGCCAGGTGGAGGTGCTGCGCGAATCGCGCGGCAAGCGCTCGTCCAGCCACAATTGGCGGGCTTTCTGCTCGTTGAGGCGGGTGATGTCGGCTTCCACTTAGCCCATGCCCACGCCCACGCTAAACCGGCGATGTCGGACAAAAGCGGTATAAAAACCCCGCTTGCTGCGCTGCGGTTTTGCGTAGGCGCCTGGCTGATGCGCGACCTACGGCCTTTTGCCTTATAACAGATTGATCTAAAACTCCGCCGATGCACCCCGGTCAGTTTCTGGGTACCCGCCATTTGTGCGCGGTGACCTTTTCTCTCCCCAACGGAAAAACCGGTAAGGAATTTATGTGCGGATTAGCTGGCGAGTTACGTTTCGATCACCAACCTGCCGACCTGGCAGCGGTGGAGCGAATCACCCATCACTTGGCGCCACGCGGCCCTGACGCGTGGGGCTTCCATGCCCAAGGGCCGATTGCCCTGGGCCATCGACGCCTGAAAATCATGGACCTGTCGGACGGCTCCGCCCAACCGATGGTCGACGCCCAATTGGGCCTGTCCCTGGCGTTCAACGGCGCGATTTATAACTTTCCGGAATTGCGTGAAGAGCTGGAAGCCCTTGGCTACGCCTTCTATTCCGGTGGTGACACCGAAGTGCTGCTCAAGGGTTACCACGCCTGGGGCGAAGCGCTGCTGCCCAAGCTCAATGGCATGTTCGCCTTCGCCATCTGGGAACGCGACGCCCAGCGCCTGTTCATCGCCCGTGACCGTCTCGGCGTAAAACCCCTGTACCTGTCGCGCACCGGTCAACGCCTGCGCTTTGCCTCAGCATTGCCGGCGCTGCTCAAGGGCGGCGATATCAACCCGATCCTCGATCCGGTAGCGCTCAATCACTACCTGAACTTCCACGCCGTGGTGCCGGCGCCGCGCACCTTGCTGGCAGGCATCGAAAAACTGCCGCCAGCGAGCTGGATGCGCATCGACGCCAATGGCAACACCGAACAGAAAACCTGGTGGACGCTGCCATACGGTCCCCATGAGGACGAGAAAAACCTCACGCTGGAAGACTGGACCGACCGCGTACTCGACAGCACCCGCGAAGCCGTGGCGATCCGTCAACGTGCTGCCGTGGATGTCGGCGTATTGCTCTCCGGCGGTGTGGATTCAAGCATGCTCGTTGGCCTGCTGCGCGAAGTCGGCGTGCAGGATCTGTCCACCTTCTCCATCGGTTTTGAAGACGCCGGTGGCGAGGCAGGCAACGAGTTCCAATACTCCGACCTGATCGCCAAGCACTACGGCACCCGTCATCACCAATTGCGCATCGCCGAAAGCGAGATCATCGATCAACTCCCGGCCGCCTTCCGCGCCATGAGTGAACCGATGGTCAGCCACGACTGTATCGCCTTCTACCTGCTGTCGCGGGAAGTGGCCAAGCATTGCAAAGTGGTGCAGAGCGGCCAGGGCGCCGACGAACTGTTCGCCGGTTACCACTGGTACCCGCATGTCGACGGCGCCAGCGACCCGTATGCCGCCTACCGCGAGGCGTTCTTCGACCGCAGCTACGACGACTATGCCGCCACCGTCGCGCCCAAATGGCTGACCGCCAACGACGCCGCCGGCGACTTCGTACGCGAACATTTCGCCATGCCCGGCGCCGATGCGGCGGTGGACAAGGCTTTGCGCCTGGACAGCACGGTGATGCTGGTGGACGACCCGGTCAAACGCGTCGACAACATGACCATGGCCTGGGGCCTCGAAGCGCGCACGCCGTTCCTGGATTACCGACTGGTGGAACTGTCGGCACGCGTCCCGGGCAAGTTCAAGTTGCCCGACGGCGGCAAGCAAGTGCTCAAGGAGGCGGCACGCCGGGTGATCCCGAGCGAAGTCATCGACCGCAAGAAAGGTTACTTCCCGGTGCCCGGCCTCAAGCATCTGCAAGGCGACACTCTCAACTGGGTGCGTGAATTGCTGCTGGACCCGAGCCAGGATCGCGGCCTGTTCAACCCGGCCATGCTTGACCGCTTGCTGACCGACCCCCAAGGCCAATTGACCCCGTTGCGCGGCTCCAAGCTGTGGCAATTGGCAGCGCTGAACCTGTGGCTCAGCGAACAAGGAATCTGATTGATGAAACCCCACGCAGCGGCTTACAGCCAACGCTTGCTGAAGGGCCAGGCGCCAACCTACGAGCGCCTGCAAGCCCGACTCGCCGAAGATGGCAGCCCGCTGGCCGCCGAGCCCATTGCCGTGCATTGCGGCTGGGGCCGGCTATTGATCGGCCATACGTTTCCGGACCCGGCGAGCCTGGCGGGGGAACTGCTCAACGAACAACCCGGCGAACGCGACATCGCGCTGTATGTGGCCGCGCCGCAGCAGATCCTCGGGATTGATCCGCAGCAGTTGTTCCTCGATCCCTCGGACACTTTGCGCCTGTGGTTCACTGACTACCGCCCCGCCACCCGGGTGTTTCGCGGCTTTCGTATTCGCCGCGTGCAGACCGAGGCCGACTGGTTGGCGGTCAACCAGTTGTACCAGTGCCGTGGCATGTTGCCGGTTGACGCCGAGCGCCTGACGCCGCGCCATCAAGGCGGCCCGGTGTACTGGCTGGCCGAGGACGAAGACAGCGGCGCAGTGATCGGCAGCGTGATGGGCCTCAACCATCAAAAGGCTTTTCACGACCCGGAAAACGGCTGCAGCCTGTGGTGCCTGGCGGTCGACCCGCAGTGCACGCGCCCCGGTGTGGGCGAGGTGTTGGTACGCCACTTGGTGGAACACTTTATGAGCCGGGGCCTGAGCTACCTCGACCTGTCGGTGCTGCACAACAACCGCCAGGCCAAGAGCCTCTATGCCAAGCTCGGGTTCCGCGCGCTGACCACGTTTGCGATCAAACGCAAGAACGGCATCAACCAGCCGCTGTTCCTCGGCCCTGGTCCGCAGGCGGGGTTCAATCCCTATGCGCGGATCATTGTCGAAGAAGCACACCGGCGCGGTATTGATGTGCAGGTGGATGACGCCGACGCCGGTTTGTTCACCCTCAGCCACGGCGGGCGGCGCGTGCGTTGTCGTGAGTCTTTGAGCGACCTGACCAGCGCGATCAGCATGACGTTGTGCCAGGACAAGAGCCTGACCCACAAGGCGCTTAAAGCCGCCGGTTTGAAGCTGCCGTCGCAACAATTAGCGGGCAGTGCTGATGACAATCTGGAATTCCTCGATGAACACCAGCGCATCGTCGTCAAGCCCCTGGATGGCGAGCAAGGCCAGGGCGTGGCGGTGGATCTGCACAGTATCGAAGAAGTGCAGCAGGCCATCGAGGCTGCGCGCCAATTTGACAGCCGCGTGCTGCTGGAAAGTTTTCATGAAGGGCTGGATTTGCGCATCCTGGTGATCGGTTTCGAGGTGGTCGCCGCCGCTATCCGCCGCCCTGCTGAAGTCACCGGTGACGGCCAGCACTCCATCGGCGCGCTGATTGAAGCGCAGAGCCGACGACGTCAAGCGGCGACCGACGGCGAGAGCAAAATCCCGCTGGACGCGGAAACCGAACGCACCCTGCACGCCGCCGGTTATGACTACAGCAGTGTCCTGCCCCGTGGCCAGACACTCGCCGTGCGCCGCACCGCCAACCTGCACACCGGCGGTTGCCTGGAAGACGTCACCGCGATCCTGCACCCGACCCTGGTCGACGCCGCCGTGCGCGCCGCCCGTGCCCTCGACATTCCCATGGTCGGTCTGGACCTGATGGTCCCCGCTGCCGATCAACCTGAGTACGTGTTTATCGAAGCCAACGAGCGGGCCGGCCTGGCCAACCATGAACCGCAACCAACGGCAGAGAAGTTTGTGGACCTATTATTTCCCCATAGCCAGCCGACGGCTCAATAACCCTGTGGTGAGCGGGCTTGCCGCGCGGGGCTGCGAACCAGCCCCAAAACCTGCCAATGAGTGTTGACTCGAAGCGCGCGTTGCCTGGACTAGGGGCTGCTTCGCAGCCCAGCGCAGGTCAAGCCCGCTCACCACAAAAAGCCCGCTCGCCACTACAGCCCCACGGGTTGCCCTTATTTCATCAGGAGTCTTTATGAGCCGAACCATCCCCGAACCGGATCTCAACTACCTGCAAAAAGTGCTGTTGGAAATGCTCGCCATTCCCAGCCCTACCGGCTTTACCGACACCATCGTGCGCTACGTCGCCGAGCGCCTCGAAGAGCTGGGTATCCCGTTTGAAATGACCCGCCGCGGCACCATCCGCGCAACCCTCAAGGGCCAGAAAAACAGCCCCGACCGTGCTGTGTCGGCGCACTTGGACACCATTGGCGCCGCCGTGCGTGCGATCAAGGACAACGGCCGCCTGACCCTGGCGCCAGTAGGCTGCTGGTCCAGCCGTTTTGCCGAAGGCAGCCGCGTCAGCCTGTTCACCGACAACGGTGTGATTCGCGGCAGCGTGTTGCCGCTGATGGCCTCCGGGCATGCGTTCAACACCGCCGTGGACGAAATGCCGGTGAGCTGGGACCACGTAGAGCTGCGCCTGGATGCTTACTGCGCAACCCGCGCCGACTGCGACTCCCTGGGGATCAGCGTCGGTGACTACGTTGCCTTTGACCCGCTGCCCGAGTTCACCGAGAGCGGGCATATCAGCGCACGCCACCTGGACGATAAAGCGGGCGTCGCCGCCCTGCTCGCCGCGCTCAAGGCCATCGTCGACAGCGGCGAGCCGTTGCTGATCGACTGCCATCCGCTGTTCACCATCACGGAAGAAACCGGCAGCGGTGCGGCGGCAGCCCTGCCGTGGGATGTGAGTGAGTTTGTCGGCATCGACATCGCCCCGGTCGCCCCCGGCCAGCACTCCAGCGAACATGCGGTGAGTGTAGCGATGCAGGATTCCGGCGGGCCGTACGACTATCACCTGTCCCGTCACCTGCTGCGCCTTGCATCGGAAAATGACCTGCCAGTGCGCCGCGATCTGTTCCGTTATTACTTCAGCGATGCACACTCGGCGGTGACGGCCGGGCACGATATCCGTACAGCGCTGCTGGCGTTTGGTTGCGACGCGACCCACGGCTACGAGCGCACCCATATCGACAGCCTGGCGGCGCTGAGCCGCTTGCTCGGCGCGTACATCCTCAGCCCGCCGGTCTTTGCCAGCGACGCGCAGCCGGCCCAGGGTTCACTGGACCGCTTCAGTCATCAAATCGAGCATGAAACGCAGATGGAGAGCGACACGCGCGTGCCGTCGGTGGACAGTCTGGTGGGCAACAAGTCCTCAGGCGAGTAACAGCCACTGCTGGCAACCCGGGTCCCGGCACAGTAGCATCGCCGGGATTCTCTATCTGAGGCTTGTATGCTGATTCCCTACGACGCTCTTGAAGTCGACACCCTGACCCGCCTGATCGAAGACTTCGTGACCCGCGACGGCACCGACAATGGCGACGACACGCCCCTGGAAACCCGCGTGCTGCGCGTGCGCCAAGCGCTGACCAAGGGCCAGGCCCTGATCGTGTTCGACCCGGAAAGCGAGCAATGCCAGTTGATGCTCAAGCACGATGTGCCCAAGCATCTGTTCGACTGAGGGTGTTCTAGGGGTTGGTGGCGGGTTGGGGTTGAGTGGCTTGGCGTTCGAGCACTTTCTGATGCACCTCGGCGCGGTGCACATTGATCCCCGCTGGTGCGGCAATGCCGAATTTCACTTGGTCGCCGTTCAGTTCCAGGATGCGCACGGTGATCTCATCACCGATGGAGATGATTTCGCCTACAGCGCGGCTTAAGACCAGCATGGCGTTTGTCCTTTTGGAGTGACAGGACCTCGACCATGCGCGCAGAAGGTTGATGCAACAATGGCGCGCAGCTAAATCAGGCAACACCTACACCAGTAGGTAATTTGCCTGACAGACCAACACCTGATTAGCCTTTAACAGCCTGTGCCTTGGCGCGCATCTTGTCGGCCATGGTAGTCATTTCGTCGTAGAGCAATTGCGGATTCTTCTGCTTCAACGCCCAGGCCATCCGGCCCTGCTCGTGGGGCAAGATCATGAATTCCCCTTCGGCGACACGCTGATAGATGTAATCGGCAATATCCGCCGCCGAGATCGGCGAACTCTCCAACAACTTGCCCACCTGGGCCTTCATCGCCGGCGTCGGCCCACGGAACGAGTCCAGCAGGTTGGTCTGGAAGAACGACGGGCATACCACATGCACGCCGACTTCCTGCTGCTTGAGCTCCACCAGCAGGCTTTCCGACAGCGCCACCACACCGGCCTTGGCTACGTTGTAGTTGCTCATGGCCGGCCCTTGCATCAGCGCCGCCATAGAGGCGATGTTGATGATGCGGCCCTTGCTCTTTTCCAGCAGCGGCAGGAACGCTTTGCAGCCTTTGACCACGCCCATCAGATTGATCGCAATCTGCCAGTCCCAATCCTCCAGGGACAGTTCGGCAAAGAAACCACCAGAGGCGACGCCAGCGTTATTGACGATCACATCGATGCCCCCCAGCTTCACTTCGCACGCCTGGGCAAACGCGGTGAGCTGGCTGTAGTCGCGCACGTCGCAACGTTGGGTAAAACCATCGCCCCCGGCCTCGCGCACGAGCTTGAGGGTTTCCTGCAAGCCTGGCTCGCTGACATCCGACAAGGCCAATTGCCAACCCTCGCGGGCCCAGCGCAGAGCGATTTCACGACCCAGGCCGGACCCGGCGCCAGTGATCATCATGCGATTTTGCATAGGAAGCTGCCTTGTGGTTCACAGAAGAAGTGATCGGCAGTGTAGCGAAGGTTTTTCCTGCACCCACGCACCATCAGATTGATGAATGCCCCAGGCAAACCGCGGGCCGGGTCGGATGCCTGCGCACAGCCTAAGTTCAATCTTTTTCAACTAGTACGACGCAGCTGCGAGCACATTAAAAGAAATAAGCGTGTTTGCAAAATGCTTTAAAAAAACACGGAATTTTATGCGAAGCGCAGGAGTCGGAGTTGTTAAGGCGTTCGTAATTAAACCTGCGGTCGTAACGTTAAATCATCAGTCCTTGCACAAGGCCTATAAGGAAATAAAACCATGAGCCTCATTCTAATCATCATCCTGATCCTGCTGCTGGTCGGTGGTCTGCCAGTCTTCCCGCACTCCCGCAACTGGGGCTATGGCCCGTCGGGTATCCTGGGTGTTGTTCTGGTTGTCCTGCTGGTGTTGTTGTTGCTCGGCCGGATATAAAAACCGCATAAAAAAAGAGGCCTGAAAAGGCCTCTTTTTTATTGCCGGTTAGTTAGTCCGGCTTGCCGTCAACTACGCCGGCGGTGTTATCCAACAGGCTCTTGGTGGCCGTCTGCAGGAAAGACTCAAGTTTCTGCTTCAACGCAGCCTCGTCCGGCGATTCAGGAATCACCTTACCGGTCGGGTTAGCGCCCAGTTCGTATTCCCACAACTTCGGTGGCATCTCCTTAGGCAGAACAAGGATGCGGTCTGCGGTGACCAAGGCCACGGTCTGGTCGCTGCCCGAAGGCTTGATCACGCCAAAGCCTTTGTCGCCTTCCGGCAGATTCAGCAGATCACGACCCCAGCATTGGTGCAGGGTGTCGCCACCGAGGCGGCCCATAATGGTCGGCACGATGTCGATCTGGGTGCCCACGGTGTGGTCACGCTCGCCGAACTTCTCCTGCATGCCCGGTGCAATCATCAGCATCGGCACGTTGAAGCGGCCCAAGTCCATCTCGGTGATCTGCTGTTCGTTGCCGAAGCCGTGGTCGCCCACGATTACAAACAGGGTTTCCTTGAAGTACGGCTCCTTGCGGGCCTTTTCAAAGAACTGGCCCAGGGCCCAGTCGGAGTAACGCATGGCCGTCAAATGCTCGTTGAGGCTGCCACGGTCAGTGACTTTCTCGACCGGCAATGGCGTCGGCAATGCGTACGGCGTGTGGTTGGACAGGGTTTGCAGCAGTGCGTAGAACGGCTTGCCGCCTTCGCGGGCTTTCAACTCTTGCAGGCCACGGTTGAACATGTCCTGGTCGGACACGCCCCACGTCGGATCAGAGAACACAGGGTCGACGAAGTCGTTGCGGCCAATGAAGTTGGTCATGCCCTGGTTGCTGAAGAAGCCCGACTGGTTGTCCCAGGCGAAGTCGCCGTTGTAGACATACACGTCGTCAAACTGACGCGCGCTGAGCAACTGCGGCAGGCCCGACAGCTTGTGGCTGCCTTCCGGTGTCTGCATCAGGTATTCAAAGCCTGGCAGGTTCGGGAAGCAGGCCATGGTGGCGAACATACCCTGGTGGGTGTGAGTGCCGTTGGAGAAGAAGCGGTCGAACAGCAGGCCTTCCTTGGACAGTTTGTCGAAGGATGGCGTGATGTTGCCCGGACGACCCAATGCGCCTACCGAGTGACCGGCGAAGCTTTCCATCAGGATGACCACGACGTTCTTGATCGGCAGGGTCTTCTCGGCTGGCGGCATGTAGTCACGGCGCACGGCGGCGGTGTCGGTATCGACCAGTTTCTCTTGGGGCAATACCAGCATGTCGCGCACGGTCTGGGTCGCCAACGGCTGATCCAGAGTGGCCTTCCAGATATTGGCGCGGTCTTCACCGAACCGAGCCTTGGCCGCCGCGATCAGCGACAAGGTGCCATTGAGGCCCAACTGGTTGGCGAAGTTGGAATCGGTGGTGTACACGTCGCCCCAGCGCAGCGGCGGGCCCTGACGCAGAGTGCCACGGGCGGCAACCACAGCGATCAGCAGGCAGACCACGAACACCGCGATGCGGCTGTACCACGGCGCGACCTGGCGGGTGCCGATACTGCCACCGCTGAATGGGCCGCGTGGGCGCGTCGCGCGATCAGCGCCTTTGAAGGCGATGCTCAGGATCAGCGTGCCTACGGCCCAGGCCAGCAGGTAGCGCACCACCGGAAAACCGTACCAGAGCATGCTCATCACGGTTTTCGGGTCTTCCTTCACGTACTGGAAAACCAGGCCGTTGAGGCGCTGGTGGAACTCGCGGTAGAAGTCCATCTCCATCAAGCCCAGGAACAGGGCGATGCTGGACGCAATGGTCAGCCAGAAACGGAAGAACCCACGCGCGGCCATGGCCCGTACGCTGAACAGTGCCAGCAGCAGCGGGATCAGCAGATACACCACCAGGCGTATGTCAAAACGCAGGCCGTTGGCGAACGCTTCCAGGAAGGTCGAGGCCGGGGTGTCGAGGATCATCTCGCGGTTGTACACCAGCAGCGCCAGGCGCAGCAGGGAGAACATCACCATCATGACCAGTGCGCAGAGCAGCGTGTATGCCAGATGGGATTTGACGGTCGGTTGCAGCAGGCGATTAGAAGCTCGCTGCTGACTCAGGGCGTCCGGGTTTGCCATGTCGTTTCAGGACCCATTGGAAGTTTAAGTGACGAAATATCGCGGTGGCGCGAATGGTGCCCGATCAATCACAGCAAGGCTATTAATTACTGAACGTGCACCGCTGCACCGCCTTTAATAGCAGGCAGAAAAAGCCGGAGAATTGTCTTGGATGGGTTGTGAAAATTCTGTACAGCGAATATTTCGATACAAAAATCACACAGGCATCCTGAAACGAAATGTGGGAGGGGACTGGCTCCCGATCGCGATGTGTCAGTGCCAGATGAGTGGCTGATACACCGCTATCGGGAGAAGCTCCCTCCCACATTTACTGTGCCCACTCCAGACGGAGTGAAGCGATTAAATCCGCACGTTACCCCGTGGCCCGGCAATCGCCCAGATGATCAGGCCCAGTACCGGCAGCAGCAGGATCAACAGGATCCACAACACCTTGGCGCCAGTGCTCGCGCCGCTTTTAAACACATTGATGATCGCCCAGATATCCAGCGCGAGGATGATCAGCCCAATCAAGCCATTAAATGTGGAACCCATGGTGTCGCTCCTAAGTGAGGGCATGCACTTGTAGGATAGTCAGCCCTGGCAGGGGTTCCGTTTTATTTCAGACGTGGACCGCCACCTTCAGCGCTTCCAGGGACGGCTCCGCCTTGATGCCGACTTCGGCGCACAGCTCAAGCACCCGAGGCAGGTCGTTGCCAAACACCAATACGGTCTGGATTTCGTCATCCAAGGGCAGGCTGAAATCAAGCAGCACATAGCCGCCATCCTCCGGGCTCAGGGCGCTCATCTGGATCTGAATGCGGTTCAGCGCGGTGAGGCCGTCAGCCTTGGCCAGTTGCTTGGGCTTGAGGTTGAACGCGACACCCGGACCGAACGAGGCGACGATCTGCGCAAACAGATCGCCATAGGTGTCGGCCTGGAACAGCACGGTCTCTGGCAGGCTGCCGACCACCACCCACTCCCCCAAAGGAATCGGGAAGGTGTCGTCGTAGTTGATGTCTGGGTTGGCTGCCAGAAATGCAGCAGGATCGGCGTAGGCCTGGGCAGCCTCATCAGCGATGCGCGCGACCTCGTCCTCGCCCATGACCCCGGCGCTGATTTTGCTGATAAGTTCGACGAGGGCGGTTTTCATGGGGCGATCCTGTAACGGGCTGGTTTTTGAGGGCGCAAAGCCTACACCAGTTTCTGCAACTGCGCCGCCGTATCCACCGCGCCCATGGTCTGGGCCGCTGCCAGCGCCGTCGCGCCCTGGGCATCTGTGGCCTTGGGGTTGGCGCCCTGACCAAGCAGGTAATCGACCATGTCAACGCGGTTGAACATCGCCGCCATCATCAGCGCGGTGCGACCGTCTGAGGACGCGGCTTCTACCGGCGTCCCACCCTCGATCAGCGCCTTGACCACCGGCAGGTTGCCCTTGAAGGCTGCACCGGCAATCGGCAGTTGGTTCTTGTCGTTCGCGATCAGTGGATCGGCCTTGAATTCCAGGAGCACTTTCACCGCCTCGGCGTGGCCGTGGTAGGCCGAGAGCATCAGCAGGGTGTCGCCATTGTGGTTGCGGAAATTGGCCGGCAAGCCTTTGGCCAACAGCGCGGCAAGCATGGCCGCGTCGCCGCGGCGGGCCACGTCGAAGACTTGCTCGGCAAATTCGGCGGCTTCGTCTTCGGTCATTTGTTTAGGCTGGTCGGACATGTGGGGCTCCTTATCTGGTACTGAATAGGCGCCAGTGTCGCGAGGGAGTTCCCACCTGTCATGGCTTTTTTGTCAAAAGCCCCCATAGCCACAATCAATAGCGGAACTGACCGCCCTGGATCTGCGCGAGCAATTGCCCGGTGACCGGCACATAGCAGTCCGAACCCGGCAGCCAGGCATACACCGGGTCATTGCCGGCCTTGTCCGGATCGAAAGCCTCCTCCTTGAGCTTGACCTTCTGGTACTTGAAGGTACCGGTGGTTTCCATCTTGACCTTGATCCGCAGGAACAATGGCACCGCATAGGCTGGCAACTGGCCGTGGGCGAATTGCAGCAGCTCGCGCATGTCCAGCGCGGCCAGGGACTCGCTTGGGGTGATGGCGACCATGCCCGCGCGCCCGTTGGTGTTCTCGATCTCAACGCCATACGCCACCACTTCGGCGATCTGGGGGTGTTGCAGCAGGACATTCTCGACCTCGGTGGTGGAGACGTTTTCACCCTTCCAGCGGTAAGTGTCCCCAAGGCGATCGACAAATTGCGCATGGCCGAAGCCGATGCTGCGCAACAAATCGCCGGTATTGAAGTAGCGATCGCCCTTTTCAAACACGTCAGTGAGCACCACCCGGCGATTTTTTTCCGGATCGGTGTAGCCGTCGAAGGGCGATTTTTCATCGATCCTCGCCAGCAACAGCCCCTGCCCGCCCGAGGGCACCTTACGCATAAAGCCATCGCTGCCGCGCAGCGGCTCGCCGCCTTCGTGGTCATAGTCCACCAGAGCCCAATGCTGCAGGCAAAAGCCGATGGTGTTGTCGAAATTCAATACGTTGGTAAAGCCGATATTGCCGTCGCTGGCCGCGTACAGCTCACAGATATGCTCAACGCCGTAGCGCGCCTTGAACTGCGCCCACACGCCAGGGCGCAGGCCGTTGCCGACCATCTTGGTGACGCGGTTATCACGGTCGTTTTCACTGGGCGGCTGGTCGAGCAGGTAACGGCACAACTCGCCGACATAACCGAGGGTGGTTGCCTTGAATCTGCGCGCATCGTCCCAGAACTGGCTGGCGCTGAACTTGCGGCGGATGGCAAAGCCTGACGCGCCGACAATTGCAGAGCCCCAGCACACGCACAATCCGGTGGCGTGGTAGAGCGGCAAGGTGCAATAGAGGACGTCATCCGGCCCCATGTCCAGGGCGATACTGCCGAAGCTGACGGCCGTCTTGGTCCAGCGGCCATGCTTCATGATCCCGGCCTTAGGCAGGCCGGTGGTGCCGGAGGTGTAGATATAGAAGCACGGGTCATTGAAGAAGACCTGCGCGGTGCTGGCCGGATTGTCCAGCGGGCACTCGGCACTGACCGCCATCAGGTCGATATAACCGTCGGGCACCTCGGTGGATTGCTGATCGGCGACGAACCAGGTTCGATCAGCCTTGATCGCGACCTGATCACGCACGGTTTCATAGGAGGCCACCAGTTCCGCACCGACAATAATGGCCACTGGGCTCACCAGGTTCAGGCTGTGCACCAGCGCCGCCTGGGTTTGCGCAGTGTTGAGCATCGCGCAGATGCCACCCAGCTTGGCCACGGCGAGCACGTTCAAAAGTAATTCGGGGCGATTTTCAACAAACAGAGCCACCACGTCACCCTTGCCGATGCCCTGGGCGTGCAGGTGATGGGCGATACGGTTGGCACGCTGGTTGGCTTCGGTATAGCTGAGCACCTGATTGCCATACAACAAAGCGTTGCCATCCGGATTGCGCAGGGTGGCTTGCTCAAAGTGCCAGCCCAATCCGCAAGGCTGCGCGGGGTCGGTGACATTGGCGGCACGCATGCCACGCACTACGCGTGGCAGGGCACGAACAATGGAGGGCACCTTACGCAACAGCTTGCCCCAGGTGATCATGTCGTTCTGCGGGTGGCTCATGGTGGAACATCCTTTTTCTTATTGTTCGTATGATCCAAAAGCACCCATATCTCCGTAAGAAGGAGGCCGAGTGCATTGAAGGAAAATACGTCAGCCCTTCTTCGACTGTACACGCGGGATTTGAAAAGTTTTGTATCCCAGCAGACGACGACTGAAAAAGGGAATTTAGCCCCGCAAAGGGAGTCTTTATGGATAGCGGCACGCCCTTCCGACCGCGCCAAGTAGCGCAAAATGCAGGATGCATGATGGCCCTTCATGCAATTTGCACGAATCTGAAAATCTCAATTTTTTATAAGCCATTGATTTACAGGGATATTTTAATAAATCAGGAGCTGGCACAATCACTGCACCTATCACTTCATGCTTGCCAAATTGAGCCAACGGAGCTGATAGACATGAGCCTGATCCAAGATAAATTCGCTTCAGTATTCTCCAACTACGACGTCACCACCCAGCCACGTCCAGACGGCGGCATCCTGCTGACACTGCGCAATGGTGAGGGCAAACAGGTCAAGCGTTCGATCTCCTACCAGCAGTTGCACACTGCCGACCAACTTACTTGGGTGATCAGTGCCATTCGCCGCGACCTGGCCGAACAAGCCAGTGACCTGCCGCAAATTTCGATGCTGCAAAGCCAGAACCGCTTTGCCCTGCCGACTTACCATTCGGCTTAAGTACTGCACATAAAAAAGGGCCGCGACGCCGTTGAGCGTCGCGGCCCTTTTTCGTTGAGGTCAGCACAGGCCTTGGCGCGCGGCCTCGTTCATCGCCTGTACACGGTTGGTGACTTCCAATTTTCCGTAGATATTGCGCAGGTGAAATTTGACGGTAGCCTCGGACGTCGCACGGATCTGACTGATTTCCCAGACCGTCTTGCCCTCGGAAGCCCAGCGTAAGATCTCCAATTCCGCTGGGGTCAGCGGCTTGCCGGACAAGCTCAGGCGCCTCCTGAGCGCGTTGGGCACGAAATACGGTGGCGGACACGGCTCCTCTGGCCCATTCATTACATTTCTCCTTCTTTTTGGCTGATCTCCTATCACCCTTCGGATTCCTCCTATTGACAGGTGATACAACTGGTGCCGCAAAGAGTTACATAACGAATGGTTTCAGTGCGCATTGGCCGCGATAAACAGCCAAGCCCTACAAGCAACTAAGCCTCTTCCCACAACAATTTCCAACTTGGCGGGGTTGAACATTCCAGCTGCCTGGTTTCAATCATCCAAACCTGGGAAACGGCTGGCAATATCATCGCCGGTGAATGCCGGGACCGCCCCTTGCACCGTTTTAGCTAAGTGCAGTGTGACCAAGTGGGGGTTCTCGCCCATATCAAACCAGTGCGCCATGCCGGCCGGGATCGCCAGCAGGTCGTTTTTCTCACAGCGCACGGCATATACGTAGTCGCCTATGTGCAGGCTGAAAAGGCCCTGGCCAGCGATGAAAAAACGCACTTCATCTTCGCTGTAACGGCGCTCAGAGAGGAACCGAGCCCGCAGCTCGTCCTTCTGCGGGTGGTCGCTTGTGACACTGAATACTGCCACCGAGACGTCGCCCAGCGCGTCGATCTGCGGCTGATAGGCGGCAATCATTTCAGCCTCGCTGGCGCCCTTCTCGATCGGGCTGGGCTGCCAGCGCTCGAACCGCACACCGTGCTCGGCCAGGGTCGCGGCGATGTCTTCGGCATGGGTCAAGACCTTGTTCGGCGTATACGGTGAAGCGACGTGGTAGACAGCGACATAACTCATTGAAGGGTTCCTTGGTTCTGTTCGTGCAATCGAAGACCCATGATAACGGCCGCGGCCAGGGCGGCGACGCTGGCAATACTAAAGGTGAAGGTCGGCCCCAACAGGTTCCAGCTATAACCGGAATACAGCGCGCCCAGCGCACCGCCGGTGCCGGCCAAAGCGGCGTACAGCGCCTGGCCCTGGCCTTGTTGTTTATCGCCGAAGCTGCGTTGCACAAAGGCAATCGCCGCTGCATGAAAGCTGCCGAAGGTAGCCGCGTGCATGACCTGCGCCAATAGCAGCACCCAAAGAAATTCGGCAAACGAGCCCAGCAGTAACCAGCGCAGCGCCGCCAATAGGAAACTGGCCAGCAACACCCGACGTACCGAGAAGCGCGTGAGGATGCGGCTCATGGCCAGGAACATCAGCACTTCGGCCACTACTCCCAAGGCCCACAGCATGCCGATCACGCCACGGCTGTAGCCCAAGTGCTCAAGGTGGAGCGTGAGAAAGGTGTAATACGGCCCATGGCTCATCTGCATCAGCGCGACACAGGCGTAAAAGGCCAACACGCCTGGGCTACGCAGTTGCTTGAGGAAACCCTCACCGGCAAGGCGATTACCCTGGCTGGCAGGCTGCGCATTCGGCACCCACAGGCTGGCGCCAATAATCCCGGCCATGATCACCACGACCACCACCGGGTAGATATCCAGGCTCAGCCAGTCGAACAGCCGGCCCATGATCACCACGGTGAGGATAAAGCCGATGGAGCCCCACAAACGTACCTGACTGTAGCGTGACGTCTGTTTTTGCAGATGCGCGAGCGTGATCACTTCAAACTGCGGCAGCACCGCGTGCCAGAAGAACGCATGCAGGGCCATCACCAAAGCCAGCCAGGCATAGGTCTTGCTGACGAAAATCAGCGAAAAGCTGACCAAGGTGCACACTGCGCCAAAACGCACGATGGCCAGGCGGCGGCCGGTATAGTCGCCCAGCCAGCCCCACAGGTTGGGTGCCACGCAGCGCATCAGCATGGGGATGGCCACCAGCTCGCCGATACGCGCGCTGGAAAAGCCCAAGTGATCGAAGTACAGCGCCAGGAACGGCGCCGTCGCCCCCAGCAGGGCGAAGTAGAACAGGTAGAAGCTGGAGAGGCGCCAATAAGGGAGCGCTGTCACAACCAGCCCGTCACAGCTGGCCCAGTACCGGAGTGCTCACCTGCACCTCAGCATTTTGCCCACGGTTGCGCAGCAGGTGGTCCATTAACACGATGGCCATCATTGCCTCGGCAATGGGCGTAGCCCGGATGCCAACGCACGGGTCGTGGCGGCCCTTGGTGATCACATCCACCGGGTTACCGTTTACGTCAATCGAGCGGCCTGGGGTGGTGATGCTCGACGTGGCCTTGAGCGCCAGGTGCGCAACGATTGGCTGACCGGAAGAAATGCCCCCAAGGATGCCACCGGCATTGTTGCTGAGGAAACCTTGTGGGGTCATCTCATCGCGGTGCTCGGTGCCGCGCTGGGACACACACGCGAAGCCTGCGCCGATTTCCACGCCTTTTACGGCGTTGATGCTCATCAGTGCATGGGCCAGTTCTGCATCCAGACGGTCGAAGATCGGCTCGCCCAGGCCTGGCTTGACGCCCTCGGCGACCACAGTGATCTTGGCGCCGACGGAGTCCTGGTCGCGGCGCAACTGGTCCATATAGGCTTCCAGTTCCGGCACTTTATCCGGGTCAGGACAGAAGAAAGCGTTGTCATCCACGCTGTCCCAGGTCTTGAACGGGATTTCAATCGGGCCCAACTGGCTCATGTAGCCACGGATCACGATGCCCTGGGTGGCCAGGTATTTCTTGGCGATGGCGCCAGCGGCCACGCGCATGGCGGTTTCGCGCGCGGAACTGCGGCCACCGCCACGGTAGTCGCGTTCGCCGTATTTGTGGTGATAGGTGTAGTCGGCGTGGGCCGGTCGGAACAGGTCCTTGATCGCCGAATAGTCTTTGGACTTCTGGTCGGTGTTACGGATCAGCAGGCCGATGGCGCAACCGGTGGTACGACCTTCGAAGACGCCGGAGAGGATCTCGACTTCGTCGGGCTCCTGGCGCTGGGTGGTGTGGCGACTGGTGCCGGGTTTGCGGCGGTCGAGGTCGCGCTGCAGGTCCTCCAGGGACAGTTCCAGGCCGGGCGGGCAGCCGTCGACAATGGCGACCAACGCCGGGCCGTGGCTTTCGCCTGCGGTGGTGACAGTGAACAGCTTGCCGAAGGTATTGCCGGACATGCAGGGCGCTCCGTGAAATCAGTTGTAATCACTCGGGGGTGATAACCAAGCGCGCCAGTATACGCGGGCCAACCGACTAGTTCATCCTCGAAACCTTACCGGTCGGCACAGGTCCAACCGACACTTCACCAATGATGGCGCGATGATGCTGCGAGTTTTGCTGTTTACCCTCACCCTGTTTACCGCCGTGGCCCACGCCGCGTCCCCCGTCGTACTGCAACGGCCCATCAGCCTGGACACCGGCAGCGGCGAGCTGTTTGGTTCGCTGCTGCTGCCCCAATCCGACCATCCGGTGCCCGTGGTGCTGATTATCGCGGGCTCCGGTCCCACCGACCGCAACGGCAACAGTGCCGACGGCGCGCGCAACGACAGTCTCAAGCGCCTGGCGTGGGTGCTGGCACGACACAACATCGCCAGCGTGCGCTACGACAAGCGCGGTGTGGCCGCAAGCCTCGCCGCCACACCTGACGAGCGTAACCTGACCCTCGACGCCTACGTGGCCGACGCAGTGGCCTGGGGCAACATGCTCAAGGCCGACAAACGCATGGGCCCGCTGATTGTGCTGGGCCACAGCGAAGGCGCGCTGGTCGCCGCCCTCGCCGCCCCGCAACTCGACCCGGCCGGTGTGATCTCCCTGTCAGGTAGCGCTCGTCCGGTGGACCAGGTCATCCGCCAGCAACTGGCCGATCACTTGCCCCCTGCCCTGCTGCTGCGCAGTAATGAAATCCTCGATCACCTCAAGGCCGGTCAGGTGGATGCCGATGTACCTGGCCCGCTGGAGGCTATTTTCCGACCCAGTGTGCAGCCTTACCTGATCAGCCTGTTCCGCGCCGATCCGTCCGCGGCCTTTGCCAAACTGCGCATGCCGGCACTGATCGTCCAGGGCACCAACGATATACAGGTCGGTGTCGGTGACGCCCAGCAACTGAAAAGGGCCAAGCCTGATGCCGAGCTGACGGTGATCGAAGGCATGAACCACGTCATGCGCATCGTGCCCAATGACGTGAAGCAGCAATTGGCCTCCTACAATGACCCGCAATTACCCCTCGCCGCAGAGCTGGGCAACCGCGTGGTGCGCTTTATCGCCGGACTTCAACCCCGTTAAGCGACAATTTGCCTCCAGTCCTCGTAAAAACGGCCGATAAGCCAAGAGTCGACAGCAAAAAGACTGTCGGCTGGCTGGGCTTGGACAGGATCGCGCCGCATGACAACCACTGAAGCAACACCAGAACCGACCGCCGATACCCCGGCTGAAAAAACCGAGGCCGTCGACGCGGCGCCTCTGCCGTGGGCGGATGTCCAGGCCGAACATTTCAAGATGCTGCGCCTGGCCCCCCTGGCCACCGACCGCGCCACTGGCCTGCGGCCGTTGCGGTTCGTGCAGTTCGGCTATGCCGAGCGCAATGACAAGCAACACAGCCTGTTGCGCATGGTCATTCAGTTGCCCGGCCAGCGTGTGCGTCGCGAACAAAACCACTTGGATATCTGGGTCGACCACGACACCCATCGCGTGCATTTCGGTCCGGGCAACAGCCTGGAAATCGAGCCGGCCAACCGGGGCATCGGCCGTTTCCTCGTGGCTCAAGGCGCTGCCTGGGCTAAGAAGAAGTGGTCGCACTACCGCGTCGACGGCGTCGACCTGGCCAACAAGGACGCACTCAACGAAGCCACGCGCCTGCGCCGCGACCACTTCTTGCGCATTCAGGGTTTTGATGTGGCGTATGCCGATGTGCAGCACCTCAAAGGCAACGTACAGCCAGGCAAGGTCGGTGATGTGCTGGACAGTTGGAACACTGAGAAGGTGCAGTTCGTCGAGATCCTCGAAGCCGCGCAGATGCTGCAACAGGCCGAACAGAACCTGTTGGAACAGGAAGTGAAGCTGCGCAAGGAAGAGGAAAAAGTCACCAAGTTCAAGCGCGAGGACAGCGGGCTACGTTTCACCATCACCTGTCTGGTGGCGTTTACGGTGTTCCAGGCAGGGCTGTTGATCTGGATTGCGACACACCGCTAATAGGTTGCACTGCAATAAAAATGTGGGAGGGGGCTTGCCCCCAACAGCGGTGTATTCAGTCATGAATGTGTTGACTGAGACACTACCATCGGGGGCAAGCCCCCTCCCACACTGACCGCATGACCCACTCAGACCCTGGCGGCAAAGACGGCCTGATGCGCCCGGCACTGCTCGGCCGTGAGCATGAACACCCCGTGCCCGCCCCGCTGGAACTCCAGCCAAGCAAAGTCCACCTCTGGGTACAACGCCTCAACGTGCACCTGGCTGTTGCCCACTTCTACGATCAGCAAACCCTTCTCGGTCAGATGGTCCGCCGCTTCGGCGAGCATCCGGCGCACCAGGTTCAAACCGTCATCGCCACAGGCCAGTCCCAACTCCGGCTCATGCTGGTATTCGTCCGGCATGTCGGCGAAGTCTTCAGCGTCCACATACGGCGGGTTTGACACGATCAGGTCGAAACGCTGGCCTGGCAGGCCGTCGAAACCATCACCCTGCACGGTGTATACGCGCTCGTCGATGCCGTGACGCTCGATGTTCTGGTTGGCCACTTCCAATGCTTCGAAGGACAAGTCACCCAACACGACCTCGGCGTCCTGGAACTCGTAGGCGCAGGCGATGCCGATGCAACCTGAGCCGGTGCACAGATCGAGGATGCGCGCCGGCGGTTGGGCCAGCCACGGTTCGAAGCGGTTTTCGATCAGTTCGCCGATGGGGGAACGCGGGATCAACACACGCTTGTCGACGATAAACGACATGCCGCAGAACCAGGCCTCACCCAGCAGGTAGGCGGTCGGCACGCGCTCATGGATACGGCGGTGAAGCAGGCGTTGCACATGGGAGACTTCCTCTTCTTCCAGGTTGCAGTCCAGGTAACTGTCGGCAATTTCCCACGGCAGGCTCAAGGCGCCGAGCACCAATTGCCGGGCTTCATCCCAGGCGTTGTCGGTGCCATGGCCGAAAAACAGGTCTTCCCCATGGAAACGGCTGACAGCCCAACGGATATGGTCGCGCAAGGTGCGCAGGCGGGAAGTGATCACGGGGGCAGACTCCTGGAAAAAACGACTGGCGATTCTAACAGCCTTCGCCTGTACCGACGATGTACGAAAACTTGGCGCCACCCATCGGATTTCATCCAATTTGCCAGCATTGTGTTAAACAAGCCCGCCTCTTGACATGGCTGCACGCCAGCAACGGCGTACCTTACGATGGTAGCGATTCACAGAACCGCTCAGCCAGTGGACAATGTCGCAAAAGCCCCCCTCACAGGAGCCCCAGAATGTCCGTTCCAAAGACGATGTTTCAACTCAGCGGTCGCGGTTACGCAGCAGCCAACCTGAACCATGCGACCCTCGTGATCATCGACGCCCAGAAGGAATACCTCAGCGGTCCACTCGCCCTCTCGGGCATGGACGCGGCGGTCGACCATATCAAGCAACTTGTGACCTCAGCGCGCAACGCTGGCCGTCCGATCGTGCATGTGCGCCACCTGGGTACCGTCGGTGGCCTGTTCGACCCTCAGGGCGAACGCGGTGAGTTCATTCCCGGCCTTGAGCCTCAAGGCGACGAAACCATTATCGGCAAGCTTCTGCCCAGCGCCTTTCATGGCACCGGCCTGGAAAAGCACCTGCAAGACCTCGGTTCCCTGGACCTGATCGTCTGCGGTTTCATGAGCCATTCCAGCGTCAGCACCACCGTGCGCGCGGCCAAGAACCTGGGCTTTCGCTGCACCCTGGTGGAAGACGCCTGCGCCACCCGCGACCTGCCTTACAAAGGCGGCATCCTGAGTGCCGAGCACGTACAGCAAACCGAAATGGCCATCATGGCCGACAACTTCGCCACCCTTGCGCTGACCAAAGATCTGATCTGATCGCCCTTCTGATGAGCGGCGCGGCAATGTTTATTGCCCCGCTCATCCGCTAAGCCTTTTGATTTGGCGCATTTGCCTCGGGTACAGGAACAAGCTGCGTATCTTCCGGTCGAAGGGCCGATACCCTGGAGGAAAGGTCGGAATGAAGATATCCGATGGATTTGACGCTCGTCGCTTGCGACCAAAGGGCCCGAGTAACTGGCGTCTGCGTCTGGTGGCCGGCATTGCCGCGTTGCTGGCGATTGTAGGTTTGTTGCTTGCGGGCGCTGGTGGCGCCGGCTTGTTTGGTCATTCACCGGCCCTTGGCGAACTGAATGCCAGCCCCGGTGGCTCTGCCCTCCTGCTGGGCATCGGCGTGCTGGTGCTGTGGCTGGGCGTGTGGTTGTGGCGTCGTAGCCGTCGGAAAATGCGCCAGCCGTTATCACTGAATATCGCTGCACACCTGATGAAAAAACACGACTGATGGCGCTTGGATAGCGTTTCCTGCGCCCGGCCGCCGCGAATTAGGTAAACTGCCCGCCCTTCGCGGAGGCCGACATGCAAGACGACGATTTTTCCCTGTTCAAAAACGAGCTGCGCGGCGTCAAGCCGATCAAGCACGACCGCGCCGATACCGGCAAACCCAAGGCTGATCGGGCGCAAATCGCCAAACTGCGCCAGGCCGCGACCGTGCGCACCGACGCCACCACCGTGGATGGCCTGTCGGACCAATTCGTGATCGACGTCGGCCCCGAAGACGAGTTGATGTGGGCCCGCGATGGCGTGCAGGAAAGCCAGATGCGCAAGCTCAAGGTCGGCCAGATCCCCTTCGAAGGTAGCCTCGACCTGCACGGCATGACCGTGGAGAAAGCCCGGGAAACCCTGTGGGCCTTTCTCGCTGAAGCCACCAAATTCGAAATCCGCTGTGTACGCGTCACCCACGGCAAAGCCGTGCGGCTGGACGGTAAGCGACCGATGATCAAAAGCCACGTCAACACCTGGCTGCGCCAACACGCTCAGGTGCTGGGCTTCACCTCCTGCCAGGCCCGCCACGGCGGTGCGGGGGCGGTGTATGTGATGCTCAAGCGTACGATGATGGAAGGCCGTGACGAGTAACAAGTGACATCGTCAGGCTTGCAGCGATGTGTCCGCCACCGTAACCTTGCGCTTTGCGAAAATCCCACAGGTAGTTTCATGTCCCTGGAACAGAATTACACCGCGATCCTCGGCCAACTCGGCGAGGACGTCTCCCGCGAGGGCCTGCTCGACACGCCAAAACGTGCCGCCAAGGCGATGCAGTACCTCTGCCGCGGTTATGAGCAGACGCTGGAAGAAGTCACCAACGGTGCCTTGTTCAGCTCCGACAACAGCGAAATGGTGCTGGTCAAGGACATCGAGTTGTACTCGCTGTGCGAACACCACCTGCTGCCGTTTATCGGCAAGGCCCACGTCGCGTACATCCCGAGTGGCAAAGTGCTGGGCCTGTCCAAGGTCGCGCGGATTGTCGACATGTATGCGCGCCGCCTGCAGATCCAGGAAAACCTCAGCCGCCAGATCGCTGATGCCGTGATGCAAGTGACCGGCGCCCTGGGCGTGGCGGTGGTGATCGAAGCTAAGCACATGTGCATGATGATGCGCGGTGTGGAGAAACAGAATTCGTCGATGATCACGTCTGTGATGCTGGGTGAGTTCCGCGAAAACGCGGCCACTCGCAGCGAGTTCCTCAGCCTGATCAAGTAATAGGCTGCGCAGAAAAAGACCGGCGTTCATCGCCGGTTTTTTTTCGCCTGCAGAATTAAGGTAAGCTGCGGCCCCTTCTTCATGGGCAAGAGGTTTCAGCCATGTTCGTCAAAGCACTTCGAGTGGGCCTCGGCCACGTCATCATCGCCGGCGACTTACTTACCCGTCCGCGCAAAAAGCAGCGCCCTGCCGAACAACAGGCGCAGGTGAACGCAGCGGCCAAGGACCTGACCCTGTATCAATTCCACGCCTGCCCGTTCTGTGTGAAGACCCGCCGCACCCTGCACCGCCTGAATGTGCCGGTGGCGCTGAAGGATGCGAAGAACAACGAGCAGGACCGCCAGACCCTGCTGGAGCAAGGCGGCAAGATCAAGGTGCCGTGCCTGCGCATCGAAGAAAACGGCCAGACCACTTGGATGTATGACTCCAAGGTGATCATCGATTACCTCGATAAGCGGTTTGCCGCGATCTGACAAACATCGCAAAACTAATGTGGGAGGGGGCTTGCCCCCGATGAGGGAGTGTCAGTCACTGGATTAGCCGACTGACACTCCGCTATCGGGGGGCAAGCCCCCTCCCACATTCAGTCCAGTGTTATCAATTCCAGATCCAGCAGCGCCGAGCCCAGGCACTTGCCGTGCGCATCCAGCGCCAGCGAGCGAGTCACCCCGCCACGCAGGATCCCCGGCAGCACAAAGTTCAACGCCTGCACGTTCGGCAATTCATAGCGTCGAACCGGTGCCGCACCCGGCTCCAACAGCCCGGCGAAGTACGCAGCCACACGCTCGGCCGTGAGCTGCTCACGCAGCAACGGATAATCCTCGGCGCGATAGGCAATGATTGAGACGTTTGAGGTGTCGCCCTTATCCCCGGTGCGGGAATGGGCCAGCGTGTGCAGTTTCATGCTTCGATCCTCGGGCTGACCGCGTCTCGGGGCAGCAGCAACGAGGCCACCGCCACCACTTGCCGTACGCTTTTACTGGCACCGCCGCCGCCGGACGGGCCGTTGGTGTAAAGGGTTTCCACTTCATTACCGACGCGCACCGCGTCCCCTCGGTCTTCACAACGCGCCGCCACGCGCAGACGCACTTCCCAGGGCTCTACGCTGCTGCGTGGACCGTGGAGCGAGTCCATGCCAATCAGTTCGGCGCGTAGGTCTTGCATCTTCACACCCATCAGTTCCAAACGCTTGAGTACGACATCCCGCGCCAGTTGCGCCCGTGCGACTGCACCCGGGCCGCCGTAGGACATCTGCCCCTCACCGATCCAGCCGTCGAGATAACCGACGCTGACCTTCAGTTGCTCGGGTCGCGCACGGCCATTGGCCCCTTGGGCACGCACGCGATCAACCCCCTCTTCGACGAACCCCACCTGGGAAAAATCCGCCGTCACGTCCGGCGTCAGGTACGCCGCCGGATCATGCACTTCGTAGATCAGTTGTTCGGTACACGTCGCGCGGCTGACCCGCCCACCGGAGCCCGCAACCTTGGTGATCACGGCCTCACCGTCAGCATCGATCTCGGCCAACGGGAAACCCAGGCGCGCCAAATCGTCCACATCCTTGAAACCAGGATCGGCAAAATAACCACCGCTGACCTGCCCTGCACACTCCAGCAAATGCCCGACCAATGTGCCACGGCCCAGGCGCAGCCAATCGTCCGCCGTCCAACCGAACTCAAACATCTGCGGGGCCAGGAACAACGACGGATCTGCCACGCGCCCGGTAATCACCACGTCCGCCTCGGCGTGCAACGCATCAATAATACCGTCGACACCCAGGTAGGCATTCGCGGAAATCAACCGCTCACCCAGTGAGCCAACGGTCTGTCCGTTATCGAGCACGTGATCGGGCTGCAGCACTGACAACACGTCGTCACCCACCACAGCTACAACGTTGAGGCTCAACCCCAATTCACTGGCAATCCGCCGCACTTCAAGCGCCGCCGACACCGGGTTGGCCGCGCCCATATTGGTGATCACGCGCAAGCGACGACGCGCGGTCTGCCTTCCAACAAACGGCAACACGCGGCGCATGCGCTCACTCAGCAACGGATCGTAGCCACCCTGTGGATCGCTGATACGGGCCTGTTGCGCCAAGGCGATGGTGCGTTCGGCCAGGCATTCGAACACGAGGTAATCCAGGTCACCGTGTTCGGCCAGTTCCACGGCAGGTTCGATACGGTCGCCGGAGTAGCCGGCGCCGGAACCGATACGCAAGGTTTTCATCTCAGATCACTCCCAGGAGCAACGCAGTCAGGGTCATCAACACTGACGCGGCAAACAGAAAAGGGATGGTAAAGCGCTGGTGATCGGCCAGTTCGATCTTGCACAGGCCCACCAACAGGAAGGTCGCAGGAGTCAGCGGGCTGACCGGGAAACCGGTGGTGTGCACGCCCAGCAACGAGGCTTGGGCCACTTGCAGCGGGTCGACGCCCAAGGCCTTGCCGACTTCGGCGATCACCGGCATCACGCCGAAATAGTAGGAATCGGGGTCAAACAACATGCTCAGCGGCATCGACAGAAAGCCCACGACTGCCGGGATCAGCTTTCCGTGGCCGGCCGGAATCTGCGCCACCGCCACTTCGGCAATCGCCTTGAGCATGCCGGTGCCTTGCATGATGCCGGTGAACACCCCGGCGGCGAGCAGGATGCTGGCCATGGTCAGGGCGGTTTTCGCATGGGCGTCGATGCGGGCACGCTGGGCGTCGACATTCGGGTAGTTGATGCACAGCGCCACCACGGTGCCGAGCATGAACATCACCACCGGGTCGACCCAACCGGCAATCATCACCACCATCACCAGCACAGTGAGGATCAGGTTGACCCAGAACAGGCGCGGCCGACGCAGCTTGATGTCGTCGTCGCTGAGCACCCGTTGCGGCATCGCATCCACGCTGGAGCCAGCGCCCAGGCCCAGGCGTTTTTCTTCACGATGGCCGAGCCACCAGGCACAGGCGAAGACAAAGATCAGGCCGACGATCTGCACCGGGATCAGCGGTTGGAACAGGTCCGCCACGGGCACATGCAACGCTGCCGAAGAGCGCAGCACCGGGCCGGTCCAGGGCAAAAAGTTGACGCCGGCGGCCATAGCGCACACACAGGCGAGGATGCGTTTGTCGATCCCCAGCCGCGTGTACAGCGGCAGCATCGCGGGCACCGTGACCAAAAACGTTACCGCGCCGGAACCGTCCAGATGCACCAGCAGGGCCAGGGTCGCGGTACCGACGACGATGCGTGTTGGACGCGTCCCGACCGTACGCAGGATGCGATCAATGATGGGGTCGAGCATGCCGGCATCGGTCATGATCCCGAAAAATAGAATCGCAAACACAAACATGCCCACCACCGGGGCGACGTTCTTGATCCCCGTAATGATGAAGGCACTGGTTTGCAGGCCGAACCCGCCGAGCAGCGCGGCGATGATCGGCAAGGCGATCAGGGCCACCAGTGGTGAGAGGCGTTTGCTCATGACGGCAGCGAGCAGGCACAGGATGGTAATGACACCCAGGGTTGCGAGCATGGGTTACTCCAGAGCGGCCTTTTTGGCCGGTTATTGTTTTCCCTGGAGTATTGGAAGCGCGTTACTCTTTGTAAATTGGAATATTCACCACCGTATGTTCGGAAAAACAAAATGAAGCCGCGCCTATGAAAAATAGCATCCAGCATATTCAAGCCTTCCTCGCAGTCGCCCGTACCGGCAGCTTTACCAAGGCGGCCAATGAGCTGCATCTGTCGCCTTCGGCACTCACGGTTCAGGTTCAGCAATTGGAAGATTGGCTGGGTGTCACCCTGCTCGACCGCAGCCCGCGCCATGTCAGCATCACCGCTGCCGGCCAGGAGGCACGTGGCCCCATGGAAAAATTGCTGCTGGACCTGGACAACATTGTCACCGGCTCGCGCGACCTCGCCGCCCTGCGCCGAGGGGTGGTCACCATCGCCGCCCTGCCCTCAGTGTGCGCTGGCGCCCTGCCGCCGGCCTTGCGCCTGTTTCGCGAACGCTTCGCCGGCATCGAAGTACGGTTGCATGACCTGGTCGCCCACCGCATTCATGCCCAGGTGCGCGCAGGGGAAGTGGATTTTGGCATCGGCGTACGTGCACGACTCAGCCATGGACTGGATTTTCTGCCGGTGCTGAATGATCGGTTGTGTGCGTTTGTACCGCTGGATCATCCTCTCGCCCACCATCGCCAGTTGACCCTGGAGCAATTGGCAGACCAGCCGATCATCCTCACCGGGCGCGACAGCAGTGTGCGTGAGCACGTGGATGCGCTGTTTGATGAAACACGGCTGACGCTGAACGCCGGCATGGAGGCCAACTACATGTCGACGGTGCTGGCGTTGGTGCGCCAGGGGCTGGGAATCAGTGTGCTGCCGGAGTCGGCGGCGGACAGTCTGGAAGGGTTGAAACGCATCAACATCGATCATCCCGGAGTGAACAGGGAGATCGGGTTGATCAGTCGAAGCGGGATGGGGCTGAGCCCGGCGGCCCAGCGGTGTTTTGAGCTCCTGAGCCAGACACTGCCCGGCTGATGCACTATCACGGCTATGGCGTGTATTTTCCCTGCCGGCACTGGCGCGTTTCAGCAAACTGAATCGGCCCCCCACCGGCGCACAACACGAGATTTAAGACATGGAAGAAACACTGATACTGGTGGACGGGAACGATCGTCAAATCGGTACTGGTTTAAAGCTGCAGGTGCACCGTGAAGGGCTGCTGCACCGAGCGTTTTCCATTTTCATATTCGACCACAAAGGTCGGCTGCTCCTGCAACGGCGCGCTGCCGGCAAATATCACTCCGCGAACCTATGGACGAATACGTGCTGCGGGCATCCGCGCCCCGGCGAAGAGACTGAACACGCCGCCCATCGACGGCTCGGTGAAGAGATGGGTTTGGCCTGCCCTTTGCGTGAGGTTATGACGCTGACCTACCAGGCCCGCGTCCCAGGGAATTTGATCGAGCATGAGTTCGATCATATTTATATCGGCACGTTTGATGGCGAACCGCAGGCCAACCCAACCGAGGCCTCTGAATGGCGCTGGATAGAAATCCCGGCCTTGCAGCAGTGGGTCGACACCGCGCCCGAAGCGTTGACCGCCTGGTTCAACGTCATCCTCGCTCACCCGGCCTGTCGGCTGGAAGACTGGCGACTGCAGGCCATGATGGAAAATCCCCACGCGCCTTTCGCGTACCAGGATGAAATCCTTCCCCAGGTATCGCGCACGTTTGCTTTGACCATTCCTCAATTGCCGGCCGAACTTCGCCCGGCAGTAGCTAATGCCTATCTGCTGTGCCGAATGGCAGACACCATAGAAGACGAACCCGGTCTCACGTCCGCTCAAAAACGCTATTACCAACGTCGGTATTTTGAGGTGATCAGTGGCCAGGGGGACGCAAAATGCTTGAGCGATGAATTGACTCAGCACCTGACGGAGCAAACCCTTGCAGCCGAGCGCGAGCTGATCAGACATATGCCTTTGATATTGGCCGTTAACGACACGCTCAATCCGGCCAAGCGAAGGGCGATCCTTGATTGTCTGAACATAATGACCACAGGGATGGCCGAGTTTCAGGACAAGGCCGGTCTACAGGGATTGGCTACACGCACGGAGTTGGACCGCTACTGCTATTACGTAGCGGGCGTTGTCGGAGAGACACTAACCGAGTTTTTCATCGACTTTGAGCCGCAACTGTCAACGCAACGCGAAACCCTGAAACACCTGGCACGTTCATTCGGCACCGGGTTGCAGTTGACCAATATTCTCAAGGATCAGTGGGAGGATCGCTGCCGTGGGGTGTGTTGGCTGCCGCAGGATCTACTGGCCGAATATCATCTGCAGCCTTGCGTTTTGCAGGCCGGAGTCCGTGATCCCAAGCATGTCCAAGTTGTAGGGCAAATGGTTGGCACCGCCAACGCTCACTTACAGCGAGCGCTGCAGTTTGCGTTGCTGATCCCAGCCAGGCATCCAGGTATTCGTCGGTTCATGGTCTGGACCATCGGCCTGGCGTTGCTGACACTGCGCAACGTCCAGGCACACCCGGAGGCCCCCTCGAAGGTATCCCGCGCAGAAGTGGCCTGGATCATGGGCCTGACTCGATTATCCCAGCGCTCTGACACAGGCCTGCGATGGCTTTACACACTCGCTGCGCGCCAATTGCCTTTCACCGCGCTTGCGCCCGAGCAGCCATCGCCCCCACATCCATAGCCTGTCAGTCCAGCATTGCCACGTGCTTGGGGTGGCTGGCCACGCGCTTCAACCAGGCCTGCACAGCCGGGTACGGCGCTAAATCAAAACCACCTTCATGGGCCACATGGGTGTAGGCATACAGCGCGATATCGGCAATCGAATACTGCTCGCCCACCAGATAGGGCGTGGTTTGCAGTTGCCGCTCCATCACCCGCAATGCCTTGTAGCCGCCTTTGTGGGTGGTTTTGTATTCCTCAAGGCGATCCTCTGGCATGTTCAGGTAAAGCTGAATAAACCGCGCTACCGCAATGTAGGGCTCGTGGCTGTACTGCTCGAAGAACTGCCATTGCAACACTTGCGTGCGCAAACGCGGTTCGATCGGCAAGAACTCGCTGCCGTCGGCGAGGAAGTTGAGGATCGCGTTGGATTCCCACAAGCAAGTACCGTCTTCCAGTTCCAGCACAGGGATTTTGCCGTTGGGGTTCTTGGCCAGGAATTCGGGGGTTTCGGTGTCACCCTTGAGGATGTCCACATCCACCCATTGGTACGGGACGCCCAAGAGGTTAAGCATCAGTTTGATCTTGTAGCAGTTGCCCGACTTGTAATCGCCATAAACCTTATACATGGGGCTCCCCTTATGCCGCTTGCGCGTGCTGTGCTTGACGGACCACCGCGGCCAGGCGCTTGAGACCTTCGTCCAGGCGGGCCGGGTCGATATGGCTGAAGTTGAGTCGCAACGAGCCGAGGTGTTGGTCCGGCTCGGAAAAGAACGGTTCACCGGGCATGAACGCAACGTTCTGGCCCAGCGCTTGGGCCAATAAGGTGCGGGTATCCAGCGGCTGTTTCAAGGTCAGCCAGAAGAATAATCCGCCCTGAGGCACTTGCCAGTCGGCAAGATCGCCAAAATGGCGCTCCAGCGCGGCCTGGAATGCATCGCGGCGCTGGCGGTAAAAACTGCGCAGTTCCACCAGGTGTTGTTGGTATTTTTCGCTGCCGATCCATTGCATCGCCTGCCATTGGCCTACGCGGTTGGTGTGCAGGTCCGCCGATTGCTTGAGCTTGAGCAGGTGCGGGAACAAGTCCGGGCTGGCGATCAGGTAGCCGACCCGCAGGCCAGGCAACAATGTTTTGGACACGGTGCCGGTGTAGATCCAACTGGCCTTTTGCAGGCGACTGACGATGGGGCGCGCACTGCCGCCGTCGAAGGTCAGTTCGCGATAAGGCTCGTCTTCGATCAGGGTCACACCGAACTCATCGAGCAACGCGGCGACCGCCTCGCGCTTGGCCTCGCTGTAGCGCACGGCCGACGGGTTCTGGAACGTGGGGATCAGGTAGATAAACGCCGGGCGATGGCGTTCGAGGCTGGCGCGCAATGCGCTGAAGTTCGGCCCGTCGGCTTCCAACTGGACAGTGAGGCATTCGGCGCCGAACAGTTGGAAGATCTGCAACGCCGCGAGGTACGTCGGGCCTTCCAGCAGAACCTGCGTGCCTTTGTCGATATACAGCTTGGCCGCCAGATCCAGGGTTTGCTGGGAGCCACTGACCACCATGACCTGGCTGGCCTCGCACGGCACGCCCAGTGCCCGCGCCTCGGCGGCCAGTAATTCACGTAATTGTGGTTCGCCTTCGCTCATGCCGTATTGGCCGATATTGAGCGGCATGTCATCCCAGTTCAGCGCAGGCAGCATGGCTTCGGCCGGCAGGCCACCGGCGAACGACATCACTTCCGGACGCTGGGCTGCGGCGAGGATTTCACGGATCAAGGAGCTTTTAAGGCGCGTAACACGTTCGGAGAAGGCCATGGAGGTCACCGCTAGCGAAGGCTGTGGGAAATACGTCAAACTGGTTGACCGAAATTACGACAGCTTGAGCGGATACGTCAACATGCTTGACCTTAAAAACCAAAACAGCCAGCAACAGGCCATGGAAGCGTTCTTCTTCGGCTACCAGGCATTTACCGCCAAGGCTGACGAAATGCTCGAACGTCGAGGCCTGAGTCGAGTGCACCAGCGCATCGTGTTTTTTATCTCGCGCTACCCGGCCTTGAGCGTGAAAGAGCTGCTGGAGTTGCTCGGTGTGAGCAAACAGGCGCTGAACATTCCGCTGCGCCAATTGCAGGAAATGCACTTGGTCGACAGCGTCGCGTCCGAGACCGACAAGCGCAAACGCTTGCTGGAATTGACCGAGGAAGGGCTGCGTTTTGAGCAGTCATTGCGCCGTGAACAGGTGAAGCTGTTGCAACGAGCGTTCAATGAAGCTGGGGAAGAGGCTGTGAATGGATGGTTGGCGGTGAACCAGGCACTGTCTGGTCAGCCGTAATCCCTGTGGCGAACAGGCCGGTTGTGGCGAGCCCGCTTGCCTCACGAGTTGCCTTTCATCTCTTTCGCACACAAAATAGAAAACATTATTTGCTTTCTTTGTATACAAAAGCATAATTCGCTTCGTGCGAGTTCTTGACCTATTGGTCAACAAAGCCCGCCAGTACCTCAAAGCGCTGTTGCCCACTCATGTGACCGGCGCTGGAAATAACAATAAAACTCTTGAGGAGTACTCGCTGTGGATAGCCGCAAATCCGAAGCCCCGACGCTGGACCTTGCCCCCTCATCGAACGGCTGGCTGGAACGCCTGTTCAAGCTGCGCCTGCATGGCACCACAGTGAAGACCGAGCTGATCGCCGGCCTCACCACCTTCATCACCATGGCCTACATCATCTTCGTCAACCCCAACATCATGGCCGACGCCGGCATCGATCACGGCGCGGCGTTCGTTGCTACCTGCATCGCCGCCGCACTCGGTTGTCTGCTGATGGGCCTGTACGCCAACTGGCCGGTTGGGCTGGCGCCCGGCATGGGTTTGAATGCGTTTTTCACCTACACCGTGGTCGGCACTATGGGCTACACCTGGGAAACCGCGCTGGGTGCGGTGTTTATCTCCGGGGTGCTGTTTATGGGCCTGACCCTCTCCCGCGTGCGGGAATGGCTGCTCAACAGCATCCCGGTCAGCCTGCGCCATGCCATGGGCGCCGGGGTCGGCCTGTTTCTCGGTGTGATCGGCCTGAAAACCGCAGGCATCATCGTCGAAAGCCCGGCCACGCTGATCAAGCTCGGCTCGCTGCATGAGCCGGCGCCGCTGTTGGCGGCCGTGTGCTTCCTGCTCATCGCGATCCTCAGCTACCACCGTGTGTTCGGCGCGATTCTCATCAGCATCATCGCCGTAACCCTGGCCGGCTGGGGACTGGGCCTGGTGCACTACAACGGCATCCTCTCCACCCCGCCGAGCCTGGCGCCGACCTGGATGGCGATGGACATCAAGGGTGTGTTCAATGTGAGCATGATCAGCGTGGTGTTCGCCTTCCTGTTTGTGCACATGTTCGACACCGCCGGCACGCTGATGGGCGTTGCGCAACGGGCCGGGCTGGTGAAGGCTGACGGCAAGATCGACAATCTGTCCCGCGCCCTCAAGGCCGACAGCGCCTCCAGCGTGTTCGGCGCCATGGTCGGTGTGCCACCGGTAACCAGCTACGTGGAAAGCGCCGCCGGGGTGGCCGCAGGTGGTCGCACCGGGCTGACTGCCGTGACCGTGGGCGTCCTCTTCGTGGCGGCGATGTTCTTCGCGCCGCTGGCCGGTATGATTCCGGCCTACGCAACCGCCGGTGCGCTGATCTACGTGGCGATGCTGATGATGGCGAGCATGGCGCACATCAATTGGGATGAGGCCACCGACAGCATTCCGGCGATCGTCACCGCGATCATGATGCCGCTGACATTTTCGGTGGCCGACGGCATCGCCTTGGGCTTTATCACCTACGTGGCGCTCAAGGCCGGCACCGGAAAATACCGCGAGATTTCCGCCAGCCTTTGGGTGCTGTGCGTGATTTTTATCGCCAAGTTCGTCTTTCTATAACAAGGAGCAAGCAATGAGTCTGGAAACCTGGCTGCTGTTCAGCGGCGCTGCGCTGGTAGTGATCCTGATCCCGGGGCCGCTGTCGTTGCTGATGATCAGCAACAGCCTCAACTACGGCCTGCGCCGCTCGTACCCGGCGTTTCTGGGCGGGGTGTTTGCCTCGATCTGTCTGCTGAGCGCTTCGGCGCTGGGCCTGGGCGCATTGCTGCTTGCGTCGGAAAAGGTGTTCAACGCGCTGAAGATCGTCGGCGCGCTGTACCTGTTCTACCTGGCGTGGCAGAGCTGGCAGCAATCGCGCCAGCCTTCCCAGGGCGCGACAGTGCCCCAGGCTGCGCCAGTGCCGCGCTTTCGCGCGCTGTTTGGCCGGGCCTTTGTGCTGGGGGCCAGCAACCCCAAGGACATCCTGTTTTTCGCCGCCTTCCTGCCGCAATTTCTCAGCAGCCAGCACGCCTTCCTCCCGCAACTGCTGATCATGATCGCCACGTGGACTCTGCTCGACCTGGCCTGCAAGCTCGCCTACGGCCTCGGCGCCCATGGCGCCGCGCGGTACCTGCGCAGCGGCGCGGGCCAGAGCTGGTTCAACCGCATCAGCGCGAGCCTGTTCGGTGGTGCCGGCGTTATTTCACTGGTCAACGCTCGCGCGGGCTCACTTTGACGAAATACACCGTGGGCGGGCGATTGCCATGCCTCGGCCATTGAATGCCGGCCATCATCCGCACGAGGCGCTGTTCGCTCAGCGCCTCCCGGACCGACGCGGCCATGGCGGAAGTCCGATGTTGTTTGATGGCTTGATTGAACCATGCGTGGGTGAGCTTTGACCTGAGCAAGATGCTGCCGCGATCCAACCACTGGAAGGTGATGTAGTACAGCGCGTTTGACTGGGGGTGGGTCACCAGCCACTCGGGACTGCGGACCGTGCCGCGCTTTACACTCCACTCCTGCACCCTGAAGCCCTGCTGCTCCAGCGTCGCGCGGGTGGCTGCGCCCTGGGCAATCTGCCTCTGAGCCGAATGCTGCGCGCCGCCGGCCTTGAGCACCTCGTCAAGCGCGATGGTGGGCGTGAAGTCAACGCGTGTGAAGCCCGGCGCCCGGCCTTCGAAACCGATATAGGTATAGCCGCCGTACCGTTCGGTGGGTCGCAACATGCGCAGCAGGTCATCGGTCTGGCCAAGTTGCACGGGGCTTGGGGTTAACCAGCTGTCCAGCGTTGCGCGCACGTTAAGCAGATGGCTGGCGGTGACTGAACGGGATGAGTCCGCCAACTCGATCAGCCTTGCCACCGCAAAGGTTCGGCTGCTGCTCGTCAGCGTCGGGAACGCCCTTTCGACCGACGGCTCCAATGGCCCATCGAACAGCGGCGCATGCAGCTGCCATTCGCCCGTTGACGTACGCGACACAGGAATCGGCTGTTCATCAAGGCCGCTGCTGGTCCAGTGTTCGATATCAACGCGAGCCCTGGACACCAGCGGCTCGTTCCTGGAAATAAAGGCCATGTCGCTCACGGGCACGTGCTCACCCTGATGCAACAACCGGTAGTAGCCAATAGCCGATTGCGTCGGCGTGTCATAGCGGCTCCCGACATAGATGGCATCGTAAGGGAATCCCGGAGGATCCATGTGCACATGAAACACGCCGTTCACCGAGGACCCGACGCCCACATCATCGGCGCCATGCAGGCGCCAATCGAACCAATGACGGGACGCCACGCTTGAGCGGTGAATCCGTTCCCGGGTCGCAGTGGGTACCACCGGTGGTTGCCAATCCGACTGCGTAGCAGCCGCGCGCCACGGGTTGAGTACTGCCGAGCTCGGACCGGCGACCGGCGCGTCCGCCCCCAGCAGCCACTCGCCGGGTTCGTGCAGCGTCAGGATTAATTCATCCTGCCCCGCCGCGTCCTTGCTCTTCAGGCGGAAAAAACCTTCACCCTCGCGGCGGTACACCGGGTAGTGATGCGTTCCGTCCACCACGAAATGCTCGCCGCGCTTCACGTAGACACCTTTTTCACCCGCCCCCTTCAAGGCGATCGCGCCTTGGGGCAGGCCCTGGACGCGAAAGCGTTCCAGGGGTTTGAGCGCCGTACCCGCGCCGGGCAACTTGGGCACGTGCGCGACCTGGCCAAACTCCGAGAACGCTGCGCGATGCAGGCGGTGCAGACCCGTGCCTATCGAGCGCAGCCCCGGACGGGCCAGGTTCCCCGGTTTGAGTTTGGGCCCAGGGACAAAGATCAGCAGCAGGTCAACTGCCAGGAACACCGCACCAAATGCCACCGCCACCGCGTCCCGAGGGTCGCCCTCGCGGTGATAACGCCGCGACATCAGCAGCAATTCATACAACTGGTTACCCAGGCCGAAGAACGGCACGGCAAGCGACAACAAGGCACGCCGACGGCTATCGCTGCGCTCCTCCAGTCGCTGCTCTCGGTGTTTCTCCAAGGTCTTGCCGGAGTTGCTGATGGCCTGCGCCCGGCGCTGCTGCTCAAGCACCCGCGCCTGATACAACAGGGCGCGAGCGTCCCAGTGTGCAGTCGGCACCAGTACCAGCCAGTTCGTCTGATCACTGTCGATCTGCTCACGGATTTGTTGCTCAATCAGCTCGACAAGCGCCGTGGGTTCCAGGTGCCTGACCTTGAATGAACGCACGAACTCGGCGACGTGCCACAGCCCTTGCAACATGACGAAAGTCGGCACGAAATCCAACGGGCCGGGTAACCGTGACCCCTTGCTCGGTTTGCGGCCGTGGTGGTCGATCGCTTCGAACGCCCAACCGGGCGCGACGTGCCGGGCCAACGCCGTGACATTCGCGGGCAACGAACTCATGCCATTGAGATGCTCGCGCGCCAATTGCAGGCTGGCATATTCGCTAAGGCTGCCTGCCTGCGGCGCGGTGGGCCAATACACCACACAGGCCTGGGAAATCTGGTCATGGATGACCACGATCCCGGCGATGTAGCGATCATGCAGGAGGGTGTGGCCGGCCAGATGCACCACATAGAGCTGCACGTGATGGCCGTTTCTGCGCAGATCTTCGGGGGCGCGGGCGCCGATCGCCGTATTGAACAGACTCAGCCCCTGCTCGCTTACCCCCTGCCTGAGCGCCGAATAGCGGTCGGCGTCGATACCCGCCCCCAACGCGCGCCTCAACAGTGGCGGGACGCGCCCGTGCTCACGCGGATCAGGCGAGTGGAACGTGCGCTGGATCAACGCCTCGTACTGGCCGCCGATGTCCAGCGAGGACACCATATTGACCAAGTAGCTGACGCTCAGGCGTTGCTTCCATGCCGGTTGCAGATAGGTGGCGTGCCGGAAGCGCCAATAGGTGGGCCGCATCTTCGGGTCCAGGTTGTGCAGCGCCAGTTGCAGCAGACTGAACTGCGTGCGCGTCGCGCTGGGAGTAAGGGCTTCGTTGCGATCGCCCACCGTGCAGGTGCTTTCCCAGCCACAAAACCTGCCATCGACCTGATCGGGCATTTCGATAAATGGCGTGTCGATGTTCAACTCCGGGTACAGGCCGTCTTCCCGCAAACGCGCGATCAGCAGGTCGCGGGCAAAAGCGTGCACATCGGGCAAGCGCTGCTGGAGGCGCTCTTCATAGGCAAATACGCTGCTCAGGTAACGACCTTGCACACGCTTGAAGCGGTTGACCTGCGCCGCCGTCGCGTCAGTCAGCCAAGGTGGCAGCTTTTTTTTCGCTTCTGCGGCTTTGCGGACCAGATCAACATGGTCGCGTGCTTGGATCAACGCCTGGTTGGCCGGGGCAAGCAGGTGCTCATGCAGCTCGACCGCGAGCAATTGGCGGCTGAGTTGAGGATCTTCAATTCCGTTGAAAATATTCGCGCTGTGCTGCAGCAGGACATAGCTCTTGAGAAGCCTTTTGAGTGCCAGCAGCAGGGGGTTGCCGTCGATGGCGTGATAGCTCACTTTCAGCGTGCGCGCGGCAACTCGTGCGCGTACGGCTTGACGCTGTTGCCGCTCGACGTAACCCCATAACAGCGACGTATCGCGACTGCCGAGGCTGGCCTCGACGCTGCGGGACAACTCCCCCAGGCTGGAAAACCCAGCCACACCGCCCTCGCGCCCGAGTGCACACAGCACCACCGGTTCTCGCCGCTCGGGAGCATCCAGCGCAGCCTGGCGCGTAACCGCAAACACGCTGTGCAGCGGCCAGTCATCGCCCACCCGCACCGACAGCACACGGGTAAGACTGCCCTCGCGCTTGCTGGCCAGCGGTGCCTCCAATACTTCGAGCAGCAGGTCCCGATGGGGCGCGCGCAGACGCTTGAGCCGGTGCTGCAGTTGAACTTCAACGCGCAACAGGTCCTTCAGGCCGAGGATATAAGCGCTCGCGCGCTTGAGTTGGCCGCTGGGGCGTTCCCCCCAGTACGCCGCCTCGAACAGCCGCAGTTGCGCGTCCTGCACCTGTGCGGCCAGGGTGTCCTCGTGGGCCTTGAGTTGTGCTTCAAGCGCCACATATTCCAGCCAGGCCGGCGTGTCCACCACCGGGTCGCTGTGATCGAGCAGCGCCATCAGGCCCTTTTCGTAACGCTTGACCTGGCGCAGTGCCGTGTTAATCGCCAGGCTCGACGCGGTGCTGGCGAAGATGATTTCCTGGCGTCGTCGATGCTGGTCCCAGTCCAGCAGCTCACGGCGCAACCGCTCCAGCCGTGGTTTACCGACCCAGTGCCGGCGTGCCCGTTCAATGTAGGCGAGAAAGCGTGTGGCGTTCGTCACCGCAGGCTGGGGCGTGGCGGAAAACACCTGTTTGAGGTTGATCGACACAGCGCAGGCCAGTTCGTTTTCCCATTGCGCGTCCAGTACCGCCTGCGCGCTGTAGGCCAATGCATCGCCCGACAACCGTACGCCACGACCCGCGGCAGTGGTCGAGGCCGGCTCACACACCTCGTGCCGACGTCGCAGGGGCAGGCATTGCCACAGGTCGTCGAACAGCGCGCCGTTGATCAGCGCCACCAGGGCGCACTGCAATTGGGCGAACGAGGGGTACTCATAAAAGTTGCGCTGCACGCCCGGCAGATACATCACATGGGGCATGCCCATCGGGTCGCCCTCACGATAAATATGCAGGGCGCCAGGGATCGGCATCAACCGCGGCCCGGCGCCAGGCCACATCAACTCGCACGCTTGCACACTGGCCCAACGCTCGCCCGCACGCTGGCGCGCCTCCACCGTCGGCGCATCCACCAACGCCTGGACCATGACCCGCCCGGCGCTCGACAGCTCGTCCAATTGACGGGCGATGAAGGCCTGGTGGGCGAACAGTTGCTGATGCACCTGCACCCAACGCTCCTGACGCGTCAGCCAGGTGCCGGCAGCCAACCCCTGCCAATAACCGTTGTGCGCCTGGGCGAGCCGGTCAAACAGGTTGAGGCCGATCACCCGGCGCAGCGCCTCCAGGGGCGTGAACGTGAAGCGGCGGTTCGGGTCGTCCTTGTCGCTCAGGGCGGTGAACTGATTGAGGTTGATCGACACCGACGGCAACACCATCAGGCGCAAGGCGCGGTCGGTCAGGCTGTCGGTTTTCTGCGCGACGGCGGGCGGCTTGGGTTCGGTAAAGAGCAGGCGGTCCGGGTCCAGTTCGAATGCTTTGCGCAGCTCGGCACGAACCACCCGCAGCACCCGGGGCGCAGCGCTGATAAGACGGCTGAGGGTACTCGCCGCTTCGGCGCAGCCCAAGTCCGCCAGCGCGAGTCGATTGACCAGTCGACTGGGATGGAGGCTGCTGTTGATACGCAGCGTGAGCTGGGTACGCAGGGCCTGTAGCGCGTCGTCATCAGGGTCGGTAAGTGAGGTCACGGCAGTGTCTTCGTCGAGGAAAACACCTAGCCTATTGAGCAATCACGCCAATAAGGCGCTAGATAATTGAACGTTTCTGCGCGCAAAAAAAAGCCCGCAGTGTGCGCGGGCGAAACCAACGAAGAGCTTTGGGGGTGTGAAGCGAGGTGACGACTCAGCTACCGCGATAGGTAGAGTAGCTGTAAGGCGAAATCAGCAGAGGCACGTGGTAGTGATCCTGTTCGGCACTGATACCAAAACGCAGTACGACGACATCAAGGAAGGCCGGCTCCGGCAACTGCACGCCACGGGCGCGGTAGTAATCGCCGGCGCTGAATTGCAGCTGGTAAACACCCGTGCGGTAGTCATCGCCTTGCAGCAGCGGTGCATCGCAACGACCGTCGCTGTTGGTCAGGGCGCTGGCGACCAGCTCCAACTGCGTGCCTTCGACGCGGTACAGTTCAACCTGGATGGCGCTGCCGGGGCAGCCGTGGGCGGCATCGAGTACGTGTGTGGTCAGTCGTCCCATGGAACGGAGCTCCCTTGAGTAGAGTGAAAATAGGCCGCACCTTTACAGGGCATGCAAAATCCGGCGATGCGCTGATTAAGACACTTTTAATAAAAATTGTACACAATAAAAATTACAAAGTTTTACTCACCACTTTGCGCAGCTATCCTCACTGCAAATTATCAGCAAGCCTTGCTTTTAAACGCCCTTTCATCCATTTACTGACCAACCAGGCAAGTTTCTTGCAAAGCTAATCGGTGGCAACCGCCTGGAAAAAATGCAGAAATACAGGCTTACAAAGTGACCATCAAGTTGTATACAATCAGCTCATCGCTGTGACGCCACCAGGTTTTTCTGCCGGTCGCCACGCACTTGCTACCACGAACAAGAAGGAAGACTGCAGTGAGCGCTGACTACCCACGCGACCTGATCGGTTACGGCAGTAACCCTCCTCACCCCCACTGGCCGGGCAAGGCACGCATCGCGTTGTCTTTCGTACTCAATTACGAAGAAGGCGGCGAGCGCAATATTTTGCACGGCGACAAAGAGTCCGAAGCCTTCCTATCGGAAATGGTCTCGGCCCAACCGCTGCAAGGCGCACGCAACATGAGCATGGAGTCGCTGTACGAATACGGCAGCCGTGCCGGCGTGTGGCGCATCCTCAAGCTGTTCAAAGAATTCGATATCCCGCTGACCATCTTCGCCGTGGCCATGGCCGCCCAACGCCACCCGGACGTGATTCGCGCCATGGTCGAGGCCGGCCATGAGATCTGCAGCCACGGCTACCGCTGGATCGACTACCAGTACATGGACGAGGCCCAGGAGCGCGAGCATATGCTCGAAGCCATCCGCATCCTTACCGAACTGACCGGCGAACGCCCGCTGGGCTGGTACACCGGCCGCACCGGCCCGAACACCCGTCGCCTGGTGATGGAAGAAGGCGGTTTCCTGTACGACTGCGACACCTACGACGACGACCTGCCCTACTGGGAACCGAACAACCCCACCGGCAAGCCGCACCTGGTGATCCCCTACACCTTGGACACCAACGACATGCGCTTCACCCAGGTGCAAGGTTTCAACAAGGGCGATGACTTTTTCGAATACCTGAAGGATGCGTTCGACGTGCTGTACGCCGAAGGCGCCGAGGCACCGAAGATGTTGTCCATCGGCCTGCATTGCCGTTTGATTGGCCGCCCGGCGCGCCTGGCTGCGCTGAAGCGCTTTATCGAATACGCCAAGGGCCATGAACACGTGTGGTTCACCCGCCGCGTCGATATCGCCCGTCACTGGCATGAAACCCACCCGTACACGGGAGCGGCCAAATGACTGCATTCAAGACCCTGAAGCCATCGACCTTGAGCCGCGATGAGTTTGTCGCCGCCTTTGCCGATATCTACGAACACTCGCCATGGGTGGCCGAAAAGGCCTTCGACCTGGGCCAGGACCCTTCGATCGACCAGATCGAAACCCTGCACCAGCGCATGAGCGACATCCTGTTGAGCGCTGATCACACCAGTCAACTGGCCCTGATCAACGCCCACCCGGACCTGGCCGGCAAAGCTGCCGTCCAGGGCCAACTCACCCAAGCCAGCACTGATGAGCAAGCTGGCGCGGGGATTCACCAATGCACGGCCGAAGAGTTCTCGCGCTTCACCGAGCTGAACGATGCCTACAAAGCCACGTTCAAGTTTCCCTTCATCATGGCGGTGAAAGGCAGCAACCGGCACCAGATCCTGGCCGCATTCGAGACGCGCATTCACAACTCGGCGGACGCCGAATTCAAATGCGCCCTGGCCGAGATCAACAAGATCGCGTTGTTCCGTTTACTGACCCTCTAAACGACCATCCCCAGCCACTCTATATAAGGCAGACAAGAAGAATGAAAGCTTACGCCGTACCTTTCGAGAAGTTCGTCAACCTGGCCGACGCCCGTCTGGGCACCAAGATCCTTTCGGTGACCGATGACTGGTTCGCTGACGCCAACCGCCTGTTCCAGCCGACCCCGGCCGTGTGGAAGGAGGGCGTTTTCGATGACAACGGCAAGTGGATGGACGGCTGGGAGTCACGCCGCAAGCGCTTCGAAGGCTACGACAGCGCAGTGATCCGCCTGGGCGTACCGGGTTCGATCAAGGGCGTGGACATCGACACTTCATTCTTCACCGGCAACTTCCCGCCGTCGGCGTCCCTGGAAGCCTGCTTCCTGGCCTCGGGCGACCCGGATGACAACACCCAGTGGACCGAAGTGCTGTCGGCCGTCGAGTTGCAAGGCAACAGCCACCACTACCACGAGATCAGCAACGATCAGGCGTTCAGCCACCTGCGTTTCAATATCTACCCGGACGGCGGCGTAGCCCGTCTGCGTGTGTACGGTATTCCGTTCCGCGACTGGTCGTCGGTGGGCGACAACGAACAGGTCGACCTGGCGTCTGCCCTGAACGGCGGCCGCGCACTGGCGTGCTCCGATGAACACTTCGGCCGCATGAGCAACATTCTCAACCCAGGTCGTGGCATCAACATGGGCGATGGCTGGGAAACCGCTCGTCGTCGTACACCAGGCAATGACTGGGTGATCGTCGCATTGGGCCACCCGGGCGAGATCGAGAAGATCATCGTCGACACCCTGCACTTCAAGGGCAACTACCCGGACACCTGCTCGATCCAAGGCGCCTTCGTGAAAGGCGGCACCGACAGCCAGATCGAAACCCAATCGCTGTTCTGGCGCGAACTGCTACCGGCGCAGAAGTTGGAAATGCACGCCGAACACACCTTCGCCGAGCAGATCAAGGCACTGGGCCCGATCACCCACATCCGCCTGAACGTGTTCCCGGATGGGGGCGTGAGCCGCCTGCGTGTACTGGGTAAAGTCGCCAAGTAAACGCTGAATCCTGTGGCAAAGGAGCTTGTTGTGGTGAGCGGGCTTGCCCCGCGTTGGGGCGCGAAGCGACCCTGGAAGCAGACACCGCGTTTTCACAGAAGAAACGCAGTGATCTTGTTGGGGCCGCTTAGCAGCCCAGCGCGGGGCCAGCCCGCTCACCACACACGTTCATCACGCCCACAAGCAACCGCATAACCAACACAGAATCCGGATAAGAAGACAGCCATGCGCACACTGATGATCGAACCCCTGACCAAAGAAGCCTTCGCCCCCTTCGGAGACGTTATCGAAACCGACGGCAGCGATCACTTCATGATCAACAACGGGTCGACCATGCGCTTTCACAAGCTGGCAACGGTAGAAACCGCACAGCCTGAAGACAACGCCATCATCAGCATCTTCCGCGCCGACGCGCTGGATATGCCGCTGACCGTGTGCATGCTGGAAAGACACCCGCTGGGCAGCCAGGCTTTCATACCGCTGCTCGGCAACCCCTTTCTGATCGTGGTCGCGCCACTTGGCGATGCACCTGTATCGGGCTTGGTCCGCGCCTTCGTCACCAACGGCAGGCAGGGCATTAATTACCATCGCGGCGTCTGGCACCACCCGGTGCTGACGATCGAAAAGCGGGATGACTTCCTGGTGGTTGATCGCAGTGGCACAGGCAATAACTGCGATGAGCATTTTTTCAAAGAGGATGAGCGGTTGATCCTCGCCCCCCACCAATAAGAGAAGGCCGGATCACCCGACAACAAGGGTGACAGGCGAGAGGTAAAGACTGTGGAAGCACATCTGTTGGAATGGCTGAACCTTAGCGTGCGCTGGGTTCACATGATCACTGGCGTCGCCTGGATCGGCGCTTCGTTCTACTTTGTCTGGCTGGAAAACAACCTCAACCGCGTCAACCCCAAGAGCGGCCTCGCCGGTGACTTGTGGGCGATCCACGGTGGCGGTATCTACCACCTGGAAAAATACAAACTGGCCCCGCCGACCATGCCGGACAACCTGCACTGGTTCAAATGGGAAGCCTATTTCACCTGGATGTCGGGCGTCGCGCTGCTGTGCGTGGTGTTCTACCTCAACCCGACGCTGTACCTGCTCGCACCTGGCAGTAGCCTCAGCGGCACCGAGGGCGTATTGCTGGGCATTGGCTCACTGTTCGCCGGCTGGTTCATCTACTCCTTCCTCTGCGACTCGGCCCTGGGCAAACGCCCTGCCCTGCTCGGTTTCATCCTGTTTGTGCTGTTGATTGCGGCGGCCTATGGCTTCAGCAAAGTGTTCAGCGGCCGTGGCGCCTACCTGCACGTCGGTGCGGTGATCGGCACCATCATGGTGGGCAACGTGTTCCGCATCATCATGCCGGCGCAGCGCGCGCTGGTGGCGGCCATCGCCGAGAACCGCACGCCTGATCCGGCCCTGCCGGCCAAGGGATTGCTGCGTTCACGCCATAACAACTACTTCACCTTGCCGGTGCTGTTCATCATGATCAGCAACCACTTCCCGAGCACCTACGGCAGCCAATACAACTGGCTGATCCTGGCGGGTATCGCGGTGGCGGCGGTGTTGGTACGGCACTACTTCAACACCCGTCACAACAGCCAGAAGTATGCATGGACCTTACCGGTCGGCGCGTTGGCGATGATCAGCCTGGCATACGTCACGGGGCCAAAACCGGCAGAGCCGATTGCCAAGGCACCTGCGGCCATCGAATACCAGCCACTGCCTGAAACGGCGTTGGGTGGTGGTTTGAAACCCGCGGCTCCAGCAGCTCCCGCCGCCGAGCCGGCACCCGCCCAGGCGACGATTGATTTCGACAAGGTGCATGGGGTGATCCAGGAACGTTGCGCCGTATGCCATTCGGCCAAGCCCACCAGCCCGCTGTTCAGCACCGCTCCGGCTGGGGTGATGTTCGATACCCCCGCGCAGATCCAGCAACAGGCAGCACGCATTCAGGCGCAGGCCGTGGCGAGCCAGATCATGCCGCTGGGCAACATCACCCAGATGACCCAGCAGGAGCGGGATTTGATTGGCACCTGGATCAACCAGGGGGCGCGTACCAACTGACAGATTCACACAGTTCCAATGTGGGAGGGGCTTGCCCCTGATAGCCGTGTGTCATTCAAAACATCAGTGACTGAACCACCGCAATCGGGGGCAAGCCCCCATCCCACAGGGGACTTGTAGTGATTTAGAGATTGCGTTCCACACAACACAAAAATAAAAAAGATCCGAGGTGTTGCATGACCGAGTTAGTCGAACCGCAGATTCCTGCCGCCCCTGCCATGGAGCGGCTGCCCCTCTTGCAACTGATTCTGGTAGGCCTGCAACACGTCTTGCTGATGTACGGCGGCGCCGTCGCCGTACCCCTCATCATTGGCCAGGCCGCGGGCTTAAGCCGTGAAGAAATCGCTTTCCTGATCAACGCCGACCTGCTGGTGGCCGGTATCGCCACCATGATCCAGTCATTCGGCATCGGCCCGGTGGGCATTCGTATGCCGGTGATGATGGGCGCCAGTTTTGCCGCCGTCGGCAGCATGGTCGCCATGGCCGGCATGCCGGGTATCGGCTTGCAGGGTATCTTCGGCGCGACCATCGCGGCCGGGTTCTTCGGGATGATCATCGCGCCCTTCATGTCCAAGGTGGTGCGCTTTTTCCCTCCGTTGGTGACTGGCACCGTGATCACCGCCATCGGCCTTTCGCTATTCCCCGTGGCCGTGAACTGGGCCGGCGGCGGCAGCGCGGCAGCCACATTTGGCTCGCCGATCTACCTGGCGATTGCCGCGCTGGTACTGGCTACCATCCTGCTGATCAACCGCTTCATGCGCGGTTTCTGGGTGAACATTTCGGTGCTGATCGGTATGGGGCTTGGCTACGGCTTGTGCGGCATCATTGGCATGGTCGACCTCAGCGGCCTGGCCCAGGCGCCGTGGGTGCAGGTGGTGACACCGCTGCACTTCGGCATGCCGAAGTTCGAGTTGGCGCCGATCCTGTCGATGTGCCTGGTCGTGGTGATTATCTTTGTCGAATCCACCGGGATGTTCCTCGCCCTGGGCAAGATCACCGGTCAGGAAGTGTCCCCTAAAATGCTGCGTCGGGGCTTGCTGTGTGATGCCGGCGCGTCGTTCTTCGCCGGGTTCTTCAACACCTTTACCCACTCCTCATTCGCCCAGAACATCGGCCTGGTGCAGATGACCGGCGTGCGTTGCCGCTCGGTGACGATCATGGCCGGCGCGTTCCTGATTGTGCTCAGCCTGTTGCCCAAAGCGGCGTACCTGGTGGCTTCGATTCCACCGGCAGTGCTCGGCGGTGCGGCGATTGCCATGTTCGGCATGGTCGCAGCCACCGGCATCAAGATCCTTCAGGAAGCTGACATCGCCGACCGCCGTAACCAGTTGCTGGTAGCGGTGAGCATCGGCATGGGCCTGATCCCCGTGGTGCGCCCGGAGTTCTTCGCCCAACTGCCGTTGTGGATGAGCCCGATTACCCACAGTGGCATCGCCATGGCCACCCTCAGCGCGTTGTCACTGAATATCCTGTTCAACATCCTCGGCGGTTCAGAACGCCCTGCCGTCGCTCATACGCATTGATTCCTTCGTTACAACAACAAAAACAATAACGAACAAGGAACCCCACCATGCACACCCTCCACCTGGGGGCGGCCATCAGCCGTGCCCCATTTATGCCCGACACGCTCTGTAAGAGCGCACTTGAGCCAAGGCTTGGGAGCCAGTATTCTCCGCGCCCGCTCGAATCGACTCAAAAAAAAACAGCGAATGTAAAAGCTGACTGCAAGGCCAACTTATCCCGGCCTAATGTCTGCTGCCACGGTGCGCCAAACGCCTCTGTATTCGACTGCATTTATTGCAGCCGACGGGGATTTTTTGGCGTTTCAAACACCTTGGCGCAGCTCTTGCTAAAAGCACTAAAGCTGACCAAACAGACGATTTTTGCAGCGAACCAAAAGGCGCCACACCAGAGCGCCTGCGTAGAAGAAAAACCACAAAACCTTAACTCGGGAGCAACCGAATGAAACCTATGTTCAAAGGCCTGATGCTGGCAGGATCCCTGCTTGCGGGTGGTCAGGCCGTGGCCGGTGACTTGTTGCAGTGGCAGAACAACAGCCTGACGTACCTGTGGGGCAAGAGCTTTACCGTCAACCCGCAGATCCAGCAAACCGTCACCTTCGAACACGCCGACGCGTGGAAGTACGGCGACAACTTTGTGTTCGTCGACCGCATCTTCTACAACGGCAAGGAAGACGGCAACGTCGGCCCAAGCACCTACTACGGCGAGATCAGCCCACGGTTGTCATTCGGTAAAATCCTCGACAAAGACCTGTCCTTCGGACCGATCAAGGATGTGCTGCTGGCCTTCACTTACGAGTTCGGCGAAGGCGATAACGAGTCGTACCTGCTCGGCCCGGCGTTCGACTTGAACATCCCTGGTTTCGACTACTTCCAACTGAACTTCTATCAACGCCAGACCGAAGGCAATCGCGCGGGTGATGGCGTTTGGCAGATCACTCCGGTGTGGGCCTACACCATTCCCGTCGGCAGCTCCGACATCCTGATCGACGGCTTTATGGATTGGGTGGTGGATAACGACAAAAACGCCCGTGGCACTTACCACGCCAACCTGCACTTCAACCCGCAGGTTAAATACGACCTGGGTAAAGCGCTGCATTGGGGCGATAAGCAGTTGTATGTGGGTTTTGAGTACGACTACTGGAAGAACAAGTACGGGATCGAAGATTCGGGTGCATTCAAGACCACCCAGGACACGGCGAGCTTCCTGGTCAAGTATCACTTCTAAAAGCCAATGCAATACAAATGTGGGAGGGGGCTTGCTCCCGATAGCGAAGTGTCAGCCACTCTATTTGTTGACTGACACACTGCTATCGGGAGCAAGCCCCCTCCCACATTCAGATAGGCGGCAGGCCCAGGAACCGCATGATCTCCTCACGCTTGGCCAGCGCATCTTTTCTGCCCAACTCAATCAACTCGCTGCAATACCCCGCCTCGAACAGCAAGTAACTCAGCACCCCCGCCCCGCTCGTTTTGGTCGCCCCCGGCCCACGCAAGAACAACCGCAACGCCGCCGGCAATTCCTGCCGATGCCTTGCCGCGATTTCATCGATCGGCTGGCTTGGCGCAATCACCAGCACTTCCACCGGTGCCAGGCCTCGGGCCGCGCTGTCGGCTGGCTGGTGATGGCTGAACTGGTTCAGACGCTCCAGCAATTCGATATCACTTTCCAGGCTGTCGATGAACGTGCTGTTGAGCATATGCCCACCGATCTGGGCCAGGGTCGGTTCCTGACCGGTGTAGGTGCGCTGCACCGACGGCTCGTTGCCCCGCGGGTTGCCGCTGACGCCCACCACCAGCACGCGGGTCGCCCCCAGGTGCAGCGCCGGGCTGATCGGGGCTGATTGGCGCACCGCACCGTCACCGAAATATTCCTGGTCGAGTTTCACCGGGGCAAACAGCAAAGGGATCGCTGAACTGGCCAGCAGGTGCTCAACCGTCAGTTGCGTCGGGACGCCGATACGCCGATGGCGCAACCAAGCATCAATGGTGCCGCCACCTTGATAGAAGGTCACCGCCTGCCCGGATTCATAGCCGAACGCGGTGACCGCCACCGCGTGCAAATGCTTGTTTCGGATGGCTTCGTCGATGCCGCCCAGGTTCAGGCGCTCTTGCAACAAGTCCCGCAGCGGAGAGCTATTAAGCAACGCTACCGGCACTTGCGCGCCCAGGCCCAACAGGCTGTGGATGAGGAAACGACTCGCCTGGCGAATAACCCCCGGCCAATCACTGCGCAACACCAGATGGCTGCGAAAGCCCTGCCAAAAGGCAGTAAGACGCTGGATCGCCGCCGTGAAATCCATCGCGCCACTGGCCAGTGTCACCGCATTGATCGCCCCGGCCGAGGTGCCGACGATCACCGGAAACGGGTTGGGCGCCCCTGGTGGCAACAGCTCGGCAATCGCCGCCAAAACACCCACCTGATACGCCGCTCGCGCCCCGCCGCCGGAAAGAATCAAGCCTGTTACCGGTTCAGCTGGGCGCATCGCATCACTCCGTGTGGGGAAAATCTCGCCTTATCGGCGGCTTTTTTCGTACAACTTGGGTTCGCCCGGTGGCCGGCTCTTGAAGCGGCGGTGGGTCCACAGGTATTGCTCGGGGCATTCGCGTACAGAGGTTTCGACCCACTGGTTGATGCGCAGGCAGTCCACCTCATCGCTTTCGCCGGGAAAGTCGGTCAACGGCGGATGGATCACCAGGCGGTAACCACTGCCGTCGGCCAGGCGCTCCTGGGTGAACGGCACCACCAGCGCCTTGCCCAGGCGGGCAAACTTGCTGGTGGCGGTGACGGTGGCGGCCTGGATGCCGAACAGCGGTACGAAAATACTTTGCTTGGCGCCATAGTCCTGGTCCGGTGCGTACCAGATGGCGCGGCCAGCGCGCAGCAGCTTAAGCATGCCGCGTACGTCTTCGCGCTCGATGGCCAGGGAATCAAGGTTGTGGCGCTCGCGGCCACGGCGCTGGATAAAGTCGAACAACGGATTGCCGTGCTCGCGGTACATCCCATCAATGGTGTGCTTTTGGCCCAACAGCGCCGCGCCGATTTCCAGGGTGGTGAAATGCAGGGCCATGAGGATCACGCCCTTGCCATCGAGTTGGGCCTGCTTGAGATGCTCCAGGCCTTCGACATGGGCCAGACGCGACAGGCGCTGGCGCGACCACCACCAACTCATGGCCATTTCAAAGAAGGCGATGCCCGTGGAGGCAAAGTTTTCCTTGAGCAACTGCTTACGCTCTTTAGCGGTTTTTTCCGGGAAGCACAGTTCCAGGTTACGCGCGGCGATGCGGCGACGCTCGCTGGCCACACGGTACATACCCGCGCCCAGTAACCGACCAATGGCCAGCAGCGCGCGGTATGGCAATTGGGTGACCAGCCACAGCAGGCCGAGCCCAAGCCATAGCAGCCAGAAACGCGGGTGAAAAAATGCAGCTCGAAAACGCGGGCGATCCATTACAGATTCCGGTAAAGACAGGGCCGCGCATTCTACAACGGTTCGACCCGGCTTGCGGCCAGTGGATGTTCTCGTTATAAGTCTCGACACTTTTCGTGACAAGCCGCTTTATGCCGACCATGAGCCAAACCGAACCGCTAGACCAAGATCCCGTGTTCCAGCTGAAAGGCAGCATGCTCGCCATCACCGTGCTGGAACTCGCCCGTAACGACCTCGACGCCCTGGACCGCCAGCTCGCCGCCAAGGTCGCCCTGGCGCCAAACTTCTTTAACAACGCCCCGCTGGTGCTGGCCCTGGACAAACTGCCTGCCGGCCAGGGCGCTGTTGATCTGCCCGGCCTGATGCGCGTGTGCCGCTCCCATGGCCTGCGCACTCTCGCCATTCGTGCCAGCCGTATCGAAGACATTGCCGCGGCCATCGCCATTGAACTGCCAGTATTGCCACCGTCCGGCGCACGCGAGCGTCCGCTCGAACCATTGGTCGGTGAAGAGAAGAAAAAACCGGAAAAACCACCAGAGCCGACGATAAAGCCTACAAAGATCATCACCTCTCCCGTACGCGGTGGGCAGCAAATTTACGCCCAGGGCGGCGACTTGGTTGTCATCTCCTCGGTCAGTCCCGGCGCGGAACTTCTCGCCGATGGCAACATCCATGTATACGGCCCGATGCGCGGACGTGCCCTCGCCGGCATCAAGGGTGATACCAAGGCCCGTATTTTTTGCCAGCAGTTGACCGCTGAGCTAGTGTCCATCGCAGGCCAGTACAAGGTTTCCGAAGATTTGCGCCGTGATCCGCTGTGGGGGGCCGGGGTGCAGGTCAGCCTGTCGGGCGATGTGTTGAACATCATCCGTCTTTAACGGATACTGCCGCATTTTCCAAGCATCTCTAGACTCTGATAGCACAGCGAAACCGGCAATACTTGTGTAGGAACATCTGAAGGTTGGCGTTTTTCCTACGCTAACCCGTCTTTTTCCTACAAAGACCGTCCGCCTGCAGCGAGTTCCAAGAGATGTTTTTCAGGGACTGAAAAGTCCTTTTTCCTTAGGGGTGAAACACCTTGGCCAAGATTCTCGTGGTTACATCCGGCAAGGGTGGTGTGGGTAAGACCACCACCAGCGCCGCTATCGGTACCGGCCTCGCTCTGCGCGGCCACAAGACAGTCATCGTCGACTTCGACGTCGGTTTGCGTAACCTCGACCTGATCATGGGCTGCGAACGCCGTGTGGTGTACGACTTCGTCAACGTGGTGAACGGCGAAGCCAACCTGCAACAGGCCCTGATCAAGGACAAGCGCCTTGAGAACCTGTACGTACTGGCCGCCAGCCAGACCCGTGACAAAGATGCGTTGACCAAAGAAGGCGTAGGCAAAGTCCTCGCTGAACTGAAGGAAACCTTCGAATACGTCGTCTGCGACTCCCCGGCCGGCATCGAAACCGGTGCTCATTTGGCGATGTACTTCGCCGATGAAGCCATCGTGGTAACCAACCCGGAAGTGTCCTCCGTACGTGACTCGGACCGCATGCTCGGCCTGCTGGCCAGCAAGTCCCAGCGCGCAGAGAAAGGTGAAGACCCGATCAAGGAGCACCTGCTGCTCACCCGCTACAACCCTGAGCGCGTCAGCAACGGCGAAATGCTCGGTGTTGAGGACGTCAAGGACATCCTCGCGGTGACCCTGCTGGGCGTGATCCCGGAATCCCAGGCCGTCCTGAAGGCTTCCAACCAGGGTGTCCCGGTTATTCTTGACGACCAGAGCGACGCCGGCCAGGCGTACAGCGATGCGGTTGATCGCTTGCTGGGCAAGACCGTGGAACATCGCTTCCTCGATGTTAAGAAGAAGGGATTCTTCGAGCGTATCTTTGGAGGCAACTAAACAATGAAATTTCTCGACTTCTTTCGCGCCAACAAAAAGCCAAGCACCGCGTCGGTCGCGAAAGAGCGTCTACAGATCATCGTGGCGCACGAACGCGGCCAACGCAGCACCCCGGACTACCTGCCAGCCTTGCAGAAGGAACTGGTCGAGGTGATCCGCAAGTACGTCAACATCGGCAACGATGACGTGCATGTCGCTCTGGAAAATGACGGCAGCTGCTCGATTCTGGAACTCAATATCACCCTGCCTGATCGTTGATCGAACAGGCGGCCGCCACGGCGGCTCGCACACCTTGATCCCATAGTGGGAACCGGGTGGGCGAGCCGCCGTTGGCGTTTGTTACGAGGCTGTTTAATGCCGCTGTCCAATATCCATATCCTGCATCAGGACGACGCTGTCCTGGTGGTGAACAAGCCGACCCTGCTGCTCTCGGTGCCTGGCCGCGCCGACGACAACAAGGACTGCCTGATCACCCGCCTGCAGGAAAACGGCTACCCCGAAGCCCGCATTGTCCATCGCCTGGACTGGGAAACCTCGGGGATCATCCTGCTCGCCCGGGATGCCGATACCCATCGCGAACTGTCCCGCCAGTTTCACGACCGTGAAACCGAGAAGGCCTACACCGCATTGGCCTGGGGCCAGCCGGAACTCGACAGCGGCAGCATTGATCTGCCCTTGCGCTACGACCCGCCTACCAAACCACGGCATGTGGTGGATCACGAGTTCGGCAAACACGCGATGACCTTCTGGAAGGTGCTGGAACGTTGCGGCGACTGGTGCCGTGTGGAGCTGACGCCGATCACCGGGCGCTCACACCAGTTGCGCGTGCACATGCTGTCGATCGGTCATCCATTGCTCGGCGACGGCCTGTATGCCCATGAGCAAGCCCTGGCTGCGTGGCCGCGCCTGTGCTTGCACGCAAGCATGCTGAGCTTTACTCATCCGCAGAGTGGCGAGCGTTTGCGCTTCGAGTGCCCAGCGCCCTTCTAAAGCTGTGAACACAGAACAAATGTGGGAGGGGGCTTGCCCCCGATGGCGGAGAATCAGTCACTGTATTGTTGACTGACCCACTGCAATCGGGGGCAAGCCCCCTCCCACATTTGTACTGTGCACTTCCCGTCACCGAACGGTAAACTCCGCGCATTGCTGTCTGGAGCTATTTATGCGCGAAGCGTTGAATCAAGGCCTGATCGACTTCCTCAAGGCCTCCCCTACTCCTTTTCATGCCACTGCCGCCCTGGCCCAGCGCCTGGAAGCGGCCGGTTACCAGCGTCTCGACGAGCGCGAAACCTGGGCCACCGAAGCCAACGGTCGCTACTACGTGACCCGCAACGACTCCTCGATCATCGCCTTCAAGCTCGGCCGTCACTCGCCGCTGCAGGGCGGGATTCGCCTGGTTGGCGCCCATACCGACAGCCCGTGCCTGCGGGTCAAGCCCCAGCCCGAGCTGCAACGCCAGGGCTTCTGGCAGTTGGGCGTGGAAGTCTACGGCGGCGCCTTGCTGGCGCCGTGGTTTGACCGCGACTTGTCCCTGGCAGGCCGCGTGACGTTCCGCCGCGACGGCAAAGTCGAAAGCCAACTGATCGACTTCAAGCTGCCCATCGCCATCATCCCGAACCTGGCCATTCACCTGAACCGCGAAGCCAACCAGGGCTGGGCAATCAACGCCCAGACCGAACTGCCACCGATCCTCGCGCAGTTTGCCGGTGACGAGCGCGTGGACTTCCGAGCCGTGCTCACCGAGCAACTGGCGCGCGAGCACGGGTTGAACGCTGATGTGGTGCTCGATTACGAGCTGAGCTTCTACGACACCCAGAGTGCAGCTGTAATTGGCCTCAATGGCGACTTCATCGCCGGCGCGCGCCTCGACAACCTATTGTCGTGCTACGCCGGCCTGCAAGCCCTGCTCACCAGCGAGACCGACGAAACCTGCGTACTGGTGTGCAACGACCACGAAGAAGTCGGTTCCTGCTCGGCCTGCGGTGCCGATGGCCCAATGCTGGAACAGACCCTGCGACGCCTGTTACCGGAAGGTGATGAATTCGTACGTACCATTCAGAAATCCCTGTTGGTATCGGCGGACAATGCCCACGGTGTGCACCCGAACTACGCCGACAAGCACGACGCCAACCACGGCCCCAAGCTCAATGCCGGCCCGGTAATCAAGGTCAACAGCAACCAGCGCTACGCGACCAACAGCGAAACCGCCGGGTTCTTCCGCCACCTGTGCATGGCCGAAGAAGTGCCGGTACAGAGCTTTGTGGTGCGCAGCGACATGGGCTGCGGCTCGACCATCGGCCCGATCACCGCCAGCCACCTGGGCGTGCGTACCGTGGACATCGGCCTGCCGACGTTTGCCATGCACTCCATTCGTGAACTGTGCGGCAGCCATGACCTGGCGCATCTGGTGAAGGTGTTGGGCGCGTTCTACGCCAGTCGCGACCTGCCTTGATCCAAAGGCTGAATACAGCCAGAAATGTGGGAGGGGGCTTGCCCCCGATGCGGTGGGTCAGCTAAAAACAAGCTGACTGACAGACCGCTATCGAGGGCAAGCCCCCTCCCACATTTGGTTTACGTACACCTGACCTATATCACCTGCACTTCCAGCAATCCGACCTAGACTTGTCAGTATTCCCACTCCGACAAGGCCGTCGCACCATGATCTCCATGTCCTCCTTCCACGCCATGCTTATCCCTATTCTGATCGGCATGATCATGCTCGCGGTCGGCTTCAACTTTCGCGACAAGCCCCTCGGCGTGTTCGGCATGTGGATCGGTATGCTGCTGATCCTGGGCACCGTGGTGTACAAGATCCTCGCCAAACTGGCCGAATGACGCGTGCACTCGTACACTCGCTCAACCCGTCGTTTCCAAGGTTGACCGCCTCGTGCTTTCCCGTCTGTTTGCCCTGCCCTGCTACCTGCTGATCGCCCTGTTCACCCTGCTGCCGCTGACTTCTGCCCAAGCAGTCGGTTTGCCCGGACTGCTCGGCAGCACTAACAAGTCCCAGCCCCAGGCAGAAGTGCCCCTCGGCCAATCGCTGGACGAGGTGATCAAGACCCTGGAAAACGACCAGCAGCGCACCCAACTGCTGAGCGATCTGAAAAAACTCCGCGCCGCCACACAAAAAGCCCAGCCGGCCGCCGAACAGGGCGTGCTTGGGCTGATCGGCAGCACGCTGTCGACCCTGGAGCAACAGTTCTCCGGCAACGACAGCCCGCTGGGGCGTTGGTCCGATGAGATCGACCAGGCCAAGGACGAACTCGACGCCTTGATGCTGCCAGCCAACGAATGGCTGCCAATCATTTTTGGCTTTGCGCTTATTCTCGCGGTGTGGAGCCTGCTGGCCTACGTGCTGATATGGCTCAGCCACCGCGTCCGCGAACGGTTCGGCCTGCCTGAAGAACTGCCGCAACACCCGCGCACTTGGGACATGGTGCGCTTTGCCCTGCGCAAACTGGGGCCGTGGCTGATCGCGCTGGTGATCACCGTGTACATGAGCTACGCACTGCCCTCTTCCCTGGGTAAATCCCTGGCGATGGTGTTGGCTTACGCGCTGGTGGTCGGTACCTGTTTCTCAGCCATCTGCGTGATCGCGTTCTCTTTGCTCGACGGCCCGCACCGCCATCGTGCGCTGTATATCCTGCGGCACCAGGCCTTTCGTCCGCTGTGGTGGATCGGCAGCTTTGCCGCTTTTGGTGAAGCCCTGAGCGACCCACGCCTGGTAACCGCGCTCGGCCAACACCTGTCTCACACCGCCGCAACCGTCGCCAATGTGATGGCGGCGTTGTCCACCGGCGTGTTTATCCTGCGGTTTCGCCGCCCGATCGCCCACCTGATACGCAACCAACCGCTGTCGCGCCGCCTCACCCGTCGCGCCCTCAGCGACACCCTCTCGATCATCGGTTCGTTCTGGTACCTCCCGGCCTTGCTGCTGGTGGGCATTTCGCTGTTTGCCACGTTCGTCTCTGCCGGCGACACCAGCACCGCCCTGCGCCAATCGCTGCTGTGCACGGTGTTGCTGGTGTTGTGCATGGTCATCAACGGTCTGGTACGCCGCCATGCTCTCAAGCCGCAACGCGGGCACAAGCGCCATGCGCTGTACTCCGAGCGCCTGAAAAGCTTCATCTACACCCTGGCCCACCTGGCGGTATGGCTGGTGTTTATCGAGCTGGGCCTGCGGGTCTGGGGCCTGTCGCTGATTGGCTTTGCCGAAGGCGAGGGGCATGAAATCGCGGTCAAACTGTTCGGCCTGGCCGGTACGCTGCTGTTCGCCTGGCTGATCTGGATCCTCAGCGACACAGCGATCCACCACGCCCTCACCCGCTCGCGCAAAGGCCTGGCCAATGCGCGGGCGCAGACCATGATGCCGTTGATCCGCAACGTGCTGTTCGTGACGATCTTCATCATTGCCGCCATCGTCGCCCTGGCGAATATGGGCATGAACGTCACACCGCTGCTGGCGGGTGCCGGTGTGATCGGCCTGGCCATCGGTTTTGGTGCGCAGTCGCTGGTGGCGGACTTGATCACCGGCCTGTTCATCATCATCGAAGATTCCCTGGCGATTGATGACTACGTGGATGTAGGCGGCCACCTCGGCACCGTCGAGGGCCTGACCATCCGCACCGTGCGCCTGCGCGACATCGACGGGATTGTGCACACCATTCCGTTCAGCGAGATCAAGAGCATCAAGAACTACTCGCGAGAGTTCGGCTACGCGATCTTCCGGGTGGCAATTCCGTACAACATGGACATTGATAACGCGATCAAGCTGATCCGTGATGTCGGCCAGAAAATGCGCAATGACCCGCTGCAGCGCCGCAATATCTGGTCGCCGCTGGAGATCCAGGGGGTGGAAAGCTTTGAGTCAGGCAGCGCGATCCTGCGCGCCCGGTTCAAGACGGCGCCGATCAAGCAATGGGAAGTGTCACGGGCGTTCAACCTGTCGCTGAAACGACATCTGGACGAGGCCGGGTTGGATCTGGCAACACCTCGATTGAGTGTGCAGGTGGTGACGGGAGCTTCGGGTGGGTTGGAGAAAGAGAAGGACGCTTGAAGTCGTCGCGCCCACCTTTGCCGAGCGGCTTGTTGTGGTGAGCGGGCTTGCCGCGCGCTGGAGCGCGAAGCGGTCCTGAACGGGTGGAATGCGGTGTATCTGATACAACTCAGTGGCTGGAGTGGGGCTGCTTTGCAGCCCAGCGCGGGGCAAGCCCGCTCACCGCACCAGGCCCGCTTGCCACAATAAGCGCGCTCACCCCATAGAGCCTGATTACCAGACACAAACCGCCATGTTTAAACGAGCGCTGCTCCATCCATCTTCTGGCGCAAGCTCAACGGGCGCATATCAGTCCAGGTTTCTTCGATGTAGGCCAGGCACTCTTTCTTCATGCCGCTCTTGCCCACGGTGCGCCAGCCTTCCGGCACGACCTTGTAGTCTGGCCAGATGGAATACTGTTCTTCATGGTTGACCACTACCTGAAACAGGATGTCGTCGCGGTCAAATACTGAGGTCATTGCTGTTCTCCATCGCAAAAAGCTGGCTGCGCACCACGCGCAGCACTGATATCTGTAGAAACGTACCAAGCCGTCGAAAAATTAGAGGCTGTCCACGGCGGCTGCCAGGGCACGCCCGAAGATCTCGGCCACACGGTCGACTTCAGCGGCGGTGATCACCAGCGGCGGCAGGAAGCGCACCACGCTGCCATGGCGACCACCCAGTTCCAGGATCAGCCCGCGCTTGAGGCACTCGCGCTGTACCAGCGGCGCCAGTTGGCGGTGCACCGGAGGGTGGCCCTGGGTATCGAGGGTGCCGTCCGGGTCGACCAGTTCCACACCGAGCATCAGCCCGCGACCGCGAATATCCCCCAACTGCGGGAAGTCGCGTTGCAGGATGCGCAGGTGTTCGCCGAGGCGCTCGCCCATAACTGTTGCGTGGCCGGGCAGGTCGTGTTCCTTGAGGTAGCGCATCACCGCCGAACCCGCCGCCATAGCCATTTGATTGCCACGGAACGTGCCGGCATGGGCGCCCGGCAGCCAGGTGTCGAGCCAGTCGCGGTACACCACCACCGCCAACGGCAAGCTGCCGCCGATGGCCTTGGACATCACCACCACATCCGGAATGATGCCCGCGTGTTCGAAGGCGAACATCTTGCCGGTGCGGCCAAAACCGCTCTGGATTTCGTCGACAATCAACGCCACACCCGCCTGCTCGGTGATGCGTCGCAGGCCGCGCAGCCAGTCGAGGTCGGCCGGGATTACGCCGCCTTCACCCTGCACCACTTCAACAATCACCGCCGCCGGCAGCAACACGCCAGCTTCCGGGTCGTTAAGCAGGTTTTCCAGGTAGTGCAGGTTGACCCGCACACCTTCCGCACCGCCCAGACCAAACGGGCAGCGGTAATCGTAGGGATACGGCAGGAACTGCACGCCATTGCCAAGCAACGCCCCCAAGGGCTTCTTCGGCCCCAGGCTGCCCATCAGGCTCAAAGCGCCTTGGCTCATGCCGTGATAACCGCCCTGGAACGACAGCACGGTGCAGCGCCCGGTGGCGGTACGGACCAGTTTCAGCGCGGCTTCCACCGCATCAGTGCCAGTGGGCCCGCAAAACTGGATCTTGGCTTCCCGCGCCAACTCGGCCGGCAACAGACCGAACAAGTCCTGCACGAATTGATCCTTGACCGGCGTAGTCAGGTCGAGGGTGTGCAACGGCAGCTCATCACTCAGCACTTGCTGGATAGCTTCGATCACCACCGGGTGGTTATGCCCCAGCGCCAGGGTGCCGGCCCCGGCCAGGCAGTCGATGAACTGGCGGCCTTCCACGTCTTCCACGTAGATGCCCTTGGCGCGTTTGAGCGCCAAAGGGATACGCCGCGGATAACTGCGCGCATTGGATTCCTGCTGGCGCTGACGGGCCAGCAGCGGTGTTTCGTCGAACTGGTAGAGCGTTTCCACAGGCGCCGGGCAGACATGCACTGGGGCGCTTTCGATACGGCTGGTAGCGACAGACATCTCTCTATCCCTCAATACGCTGATGATGGTGACCAAACTGCCAATCCGTTGGCGTCTGGCCCAAGGGCATGCGCACGGATTTCCTGTTCTGGAAACGCATCAGCGGCTGAGGGATTTAGGGCTGGTGATCGTTAACTGATGCCGTTGAACGGTGCTTTGCGTCAAAGTCCTCGATATTTCTCATTCAAGGCATACAGGATCGCGCACGTCTCGGCATCCAATACGCCACGATAATCCCCCGGCCGAAAGTGCATCTGAAACGCCCGCGTGCGCTGCTCAAACGCCTGTCGATTCTGCGCCGGTTTATACCCATATCGCTGAAACGCACGCTCCACTTCCACTTCCGGCGGCAGCCCTACACAAAATCGGCGTTGATACATCGCCCGCGCCGCCTCATCGAACCAGGCACCTACACCGGCGTCGTACAAGCACCGCCAAGGCAGTCGAGGCCCTGGATCACTCTTGCGCCAATAGGCCACGTCCGAATGCCCGAGAATGTCGGTCGGGCCGATCTGCGGGTAGCGTCCGAGGATGTCGCGCACCAATGCACTCAACACTTCAATCTGTTCGTGCGAGTACTCAGGAAAGGTAAAGACACCCGCATCGTCCCGTGCCAGGTTGACGATCTCGATGCCAATGGAGCGGCTATTGAGGTTGTCCCACCCTGCCCATTGGCTCGCACCTGCATGCCACGCAGACTTGGTTTCATCCACCAGGCGAAACGCGCGCAGTTCGTCATACCCGGCAGCGCGGTAACCAGGCTCATCCGGGTCGGGCAAAAGATAGTGAGCGCTGACCCCCTCCTGCGTCAGCGTCTGCAAGGAGGATGTGAAGGGAGCTGCGGTGTAATGCAGGATCAACTGCCGCACGGTTTCACCGTTGCGTTCATTGAAGCCTTTGGCAGGAAAAGTGGTATCGATGACTAACATAAGAACTGTCCTTTTCAGTACAGGCCGAGTCCTTCGGCCCGTTCAAGTGCAAAAAAATTACCGCCATCCTGAAGCGCTGAACTTCAAGAGGGCGGTAACTATTTGGCAGATGAAAAAAGATCAGCGCCGCAACGGCATACCCAGCTCGACGCGCAGGCCATCCGCCTGGCTGTCGAACGTCAACGAGCAGGAACAGCGCTGCACAATCGCTTGCACGATTGCCAAGCCCAGGCCGCAGCCTTCGCTGTTGCCATTACGCCAGAAGCGTTGGGTCAAGTACTGCAGGTCTTCGCTGGAAATCTGCTTGCCGTGGTCACGCACGCGAAACACCACGTTGCCTGCCTGGGTGAACAGACTGAGTTCCACGCGAGTGTCCGCCGGGGTGTGGCGCAAGGCGTTGTCCAGCAGGTTGCGCAGGGCGGCAACCGCCAGGCCAACGGGCATTTCCACCGGAGCGCTGGAAAGGTTGTCCGGCAGGATCAGGTCGATGCGTGAGTTATCGCCAGCATTGGCATCCTGGATCGCCAGCCGTGCGACGTCTTCGGCACTGGACTGCACGCCATCGTCAAACGACAGGCTGCCTTCCACTCGCGCCAGCAACAGCAATTGTTCCAGGGTGCGATGCAGGCGATCGGCGCCCTCCTCGGCATGGGCCAGGGACTGGTCGCGCGCCACGCCTTCGGTCATGCGCGCCACTTGCAGGTGGGTCTTGATCGCCGTCAGCGGGCTGCGCAGTTCGTGGGCCGCGTCGCCAGTGAGGCGACGTTCGCGCTCAATGGTCTTGGCGATACGCTGCAACAGTTGGTTCTGGGTGTCGAGCAGCGGTTTGAGTTCGCTGGGCAGCGGGTGGATCTGAAGGGGTTCGAGAGAGTCCGCACTGCGCCGCATCAGCGCATCGCGCATACGGTTGAGCGGCAGCAGGCTCTGGCCGATGCCCAACCACAGCAGGCACAGGCAACCGAGCATGGCCACGCCCACCGGCACCGATGCCGCCAGCAGGATCGACATATTCAACGCCTCGCGCTCCACTTGGCGGTCGGCGGTGGTGATCAGCAGATCGCCACGGGACAGGGTAAAGCTGCGCCAGCCCACGCCGTCGATCTCCTGGTCGCGAAAACCGCTGCGTTGGGACTCCAGGCCCTGATCCGGCGTGGTGTGGCTGCGCGCGAGGATTTCCCCGCGCAAGGAGCTGACCTGGCAGGCCATGCCGCCCGGCACATGCAGTTGCTCGGCACTGAAATGCGCGCCGCCGCTGACACTGGCCAGGCCCGGCATCTGCTCGGTCAGCCCCGCCACCATGCGCGCCGACGCTACCAGGCGCTGGTCGAGAGAGAACATCATCTGGTTGCGCAGGTCGTTGAGCATCCAGGCCGCTGCCAGGGCCCAGATCAACACGAATGCGGCGCCGAGCTTGAACGTCAGGCGCAGGCGCAGGCTCTTCACGAAACGTTCTCTCCATCATCCGCCGGGCCCAGGCGATAGCCCAGACCACGCACGGTCTCGACAATGCCGTTGCCCAATTTGCGCCGCAGGTGGTGGATATGCACGTTGAGTGCGTTGCTTTCCAGCTCATCGTTAAAGCCGTAGACGCTGTCCTTGAGCTGCTCACTGGACAGCACACGGCCCTTGTTGTGCAGCAGGGCCTGCAACAGCGCCTGCTCACGCCGGGACAAATCCACCGGCTGGCCACCCAACAGCGTTTCACGGCTGCTGGGGTCATAGGTCAACCGGCCGTGTTCGATCAAGTTGACGCTGCGCCCTGCCATCCGGCGCAGCAGGGTTTGCAGGCGGGCAGCTAATTCGCGCAAGTCGAAGGGTTTGAGCAGGTAGTCATCGGCGCCGGCTTGCAGGCCGTCGACGCGGTTGGTCACCGAGTCCCGCGCGGTGAGGATCAGCACCGGAATCTCCAGGCCCTGGCTGCGCAGTTGCTGCAACAGCTTGAGGCCGTCTTCGTCGGGCAGGCCGAGGTCGAGCACCATGATGTCGAAAGTCGCCGCTTTGAGCATCGCCCGAGCAGCCGCGGCCGTAGCCACGCGCTCGACGGTAAAACCCTGGGCGGTGAGGCCGGCCACGATGCCGCTGGCGATCAGTTCGTCGTCTTCACAGACCAGTACGTGCATGGTGAACCCTTCATAAAAGATGGGAGAGATTAAAGGTGCAGCGGATTAAGCGCAGATTATGCCGTGAAAAGAGGCAAGCTCAGATAATCCCTACACTTTAGAATAGCGCCGGTTAATCATCGGTTAATCAACGCCACACATTGTGTGCCTCACTTGTATCGGACTAAGGCTTGACCATGCGGCATCTTTTTACCTTTCTGCTGGTGTTGTTCGCCGGGTTGGCCCAAGCCGCGTCGGGCAACCCGTTTGAGACCAAACCCGATTTCCTCCCGGTGGGCAAAGCTTTCACCTTTACCTCCGAACGTCTTGAAAGTGGCGAGACCCAGCTGTATTGGCAGATTGCCGACGGTTATTACCTGTACAAGCAGCGCATGAAGTTCGAGGGCCTGACCGCACAGCCGGCACTGCCGCAAGGTGAAGCCCATAGCGATGAGTTCTTCGGCGAGCAGGAAGTGTACCGCCAGGGCCTGGAAGTGAAGCTCCCTGCTGGCGCCACCGGCCAGATCAAGCTGGGCTGGCAGGGCTGCGCCGATGCTGGCCTGTGCTACCCACCGCAGTCGATCACCGTGGACCTGGGTGGCAATCCTGCCGTAGCGGCCACCGCTCAAGCCCAGGACCAGAGCCTGGCCAGCGGCCTGCAACAGCGCAGCCTGGGTTGGAGCCTGCTGGTGTTCTTCGGCCTGGGCCTGCTGTTGGCGTTTGCACCGTGTTCGTTGCCGATGCTGCCGATCCTCGCCGGTCTGGTGGTGGGCAGCGGCGCCAGCCCTCGCCGTGGTTTTGCCTTGGCCAGCAGCTACGTAGTGTGCATGGCGCTGGTGTATGCCGCGCTGGGCGTACTGGCTGCGTTGCTCGGCGCCAACCTCGCCGCCCTGCTGCAAACGCCGTGGATATTGGGCAGTTTCGCCGCTCTGTTTGTGCTGCTCGCCCTGCCGATGTTCGGCTTCTTTGAACTGCAACTGCCCGCCTTCCTGCGCGACCGACTGGACAACGTCAGCCGCCAGCAAAGCGGTGGCAGCCTGATCGGTGCCGGTGTGCTTGGCGCGCTGTCCGGCCTGCTGGTCGGTCCGTGCATGACCGCGCCCCTGGCTGGCGCCCTGCTGTATATCGCCCAAAGCGGCAACGCCCTGCACGGTGGTTTGATCCTGTTCGCCATGGGCATCGGCATCGGCATCCCGTTGTTGCTGCTGGTGACCGTCGGCAACCGCTTCCTGCCCAAGCCGGGCACTTGGATGAACGTGCTCAAGGGCATCTTCGGCTTCCTGTTCCTGGGCACCGCCGTGCTAATGATTCGCCCGGTAGTTGGCGAAAGCCTGTGGGTCGGCCTGTGGGGTGCATTGGCCCTGGTGATGGCCTACTGCGGTTGGACCCTCGCCCGCGAGTACGGCCTGGCGGCCAAGGTATTCGGCGCCGGCTCCCTGGTGCTGGGCCTGTGGGGCGCGGTGCTGGTGGTGGGTGCGGCCGGTGGCAGCGACGATCTGTGGCAACCGCTGAAGGTGTACAGCGGCGCGAAGGTCGCCGGGGCGCCCTCCGCCCATGACGCCTTCATGACCATCAATGACCCCGCCGTGCTGCAAAACCAACTCGACAGCGCCAAGGCCCAGGGCCAATGGGTGCTGGTGGATTACTACGCCGACTGGTGCGTGTCGTGCAAGATCATGGAAAAACAGGTGTTCGGCAAACCCGCAGTTCTCGACGCCCTGAAAGACGTGCGCCTGCTGCGCCTGGACGTCACCGCCGACAATGCCGCCAGCCGCGAACTGCTGGGCCGCTACAAGGTGCCGGGGCCACCGAGCTTTGTCTGGATCGGCCCCGACGGTGAAGAGCGCCGCGCACAACGCATCACCGGCGAAGTGAATGCCGATGCCTTCCTGCAACGCTGGACGCAAACCCGGGACGCCCTCTGATGCTGACCCTGACCATCGGCACCTTCGCCATCGCGCTGAATCACATCCTGCTGATCAGCGCGTTGATTCTCGCCACCCTGGTGGGCTGGCGCGTGGCCAAGCGTGGTGGTGAAAACCCGGAGTCAGTGCTGTTCAGCCTGTTTCTGCTGGGCATGCTCGCGGCCCGCGTCAGCTTTGTGCTGATGTACTGGAGTTACTACAGCAGCGACTGGCTGCAGATGGTCGACCTGCGCGACGGCGGCTTTCTCGCCTGGCCAGGCATCATCGCCCTGCTCATCGGCGCAGTGCTCTACGGCTGGCGGCGACCGGCGCTGCGCAAGCCGTTGAGCGCCGGGGTCATCACCGGTCTGCTGTTCTGGGGCATGACCAGCCTGTCCTTGAGCGTGTATGAAAAAGGCACACGCCTGCCAGACATCACCTTGCGCAACGCCAGTGGCGAAGTGGTGCAACTGGCGGACTACCAGGGCGGACCGCTGGTCATCAACCTGTGGGCCACCTGGTGCCCGCCATGCCGCCGGGAAATGCCGGTGCTGGAAAGCGCCCAGCGCATGCGCCCTGACGTGACCTTCCTGTTCGTCAACCAAGCCGAAAGCATGCAAAGCGTCAGCACCTACCTGGCCACTCAAGGCCTGAACCTGGACAACGTGCTGTTTGACGCCAGCGGTCGCCTCGGCCAGGCCGTGGGCTCCATGGCCCTGCCGACCACCTTGTTCTACCAAGCTGATGGACGCCTCATCAACAGCCACTTGGGCGAGTTGTCCCAGGCCAGCCTGGCCCGTGCCATGGAACCCTTCGACACCGCCCCTGCTGCCACAAGGAAACCGACATGCGAAGCCTCCGCCACCTGTTGAGCCTCTTACCACTGACGCTGGCAGCCAACCTGGCCCACGCCGATGACTGGCCGGCACCGATCAAACAGATCGAAGCCAAGGGCGCCAAGATCATCGGCAAGTTCGACGCCCCCAGCGGCCTCACCGGCTATGCCGCGCAATACCAGAATCGCGGCATGGCGCTGTACCTGACCGCCGACGGCAAACACGTGATCGCCGGCAACCTGTACGACGCCCAGGGCGATGACCTGAGCACCGCGCCGCTGGAAAAACTGGTGTACGCGCCGATGGCCAAGGAAGTCTGGGCCAAGATGGAAAAAAGCAGCTGGATCCAGGACGGCGACAAAAACGCACCGCGTATCGTCTACCTCTTCAGCGACCCCAATTGCCCGTACTGCAACATGTTCTGGGAACAGGCCCGGCCGTGGGTCAAAGCCGGCAAGGTGCAGTTGCGCCACATCATGGTCGGCATCATCCGCGAAGACAGCGCCGCGAAATCGGCCGCCCTGTTCGCCGCCAAAGACCCGCAAAAAGCCCTGGAAGAACACGAAGCCGCCGGCAAGAGCAGCAAATTGCAGGCACTGCCGAAAATCCCGGCCGATATCGAAGCCAAGCTCGATGCCAATATGAAGTTGATGGATGAACTGGAACTGTCTGCCACCCCGGCGATTTTCTACCTGGATGAAAAGGGTGGGCTGCAGCAACAGCAGGGTGCGCCGTCGCCGGATAAGTTGGTGAAGATCATGGGGCCGAAGTAAGCGGCGCCTGGTCTGACGCCATCGGGGGCAAGTCGAATCGTCGCACCGTCCCTCCCACAGTGGTTTGGGTTCACACATTTCTATTGGTGAATACATTCAAGTGTGGGAGGGGGCTTGCCCCCGATAGCAGTGGGTCAGCCAAAGATGCATCAACTGACACTCCCTCATCGGGGGCAAGCCCCCTCCCACATTTTTAACCCAGTACACCAGACCCAACTCCGGTCGGCTCCAGAGCCTTCGTTCGGGCACACCGAGCCTAAGCGAGGTGCCAAGTGTTGGGGCACAGACCACTGAAAGTTGTGTAGATACCGATGAGGCCCTCAAACCCAGCGAAGATTAAAGCCCCTCCAACTCCGCCATCAAATCACTCAACCGATCCACCTTCTCCGCGCTGATCTCATTGGCCGCCAGCCCCTCGATGTACTCGGCCAACTCCGCTACCGTGCTGCACTCGAACATCGCCCGCAGTGGCACATCGCGCTGCAAGGTCTTCTGCACCCGTGAGGCAATCTGCGTGGCCAGCAACGAGTGCCCGCCCAGTTCGAAGAAGTTGTCCTGTACCCCTACCCTTTCGACTTTCAGCACCTCGGCCCAGATCGCGGCCAAGGTGGTTTCCAGTTCGTTTCGCGGTGCCAGGTAATCCTGGCTGTGCAACTGGCCGATTTCCAGTTCCGGCAAGGCCTTGCGGTCGAGTTTGCCGTTGGCGTTGAGCGGCAGGCGGTCGAGCCATAGCCAGTGCAGCGGGACCATGTATTCCGGCAGCTCGGCGCGCAGGCGTTGCTTGATGCGGTCCAGGCGCTCGCTTGGGTTGAGGGTTTCATCAGCGGCCACCAGATAACCCACCAGATGCTTGCCGTTGACGCCTTCCTGCACGCCCACCGCTGCATCGCGCACTTGCGGTTGCTCGTGCAGGCGCGCTTCGATTTCACCCAGTTCGATTCGGTAGCCGCGAATCTTCACTTGATGGTCGATACGCCCGACGTACTCCAAGACACCATCGCTGCGCCGACGCGCCAGGTCGCCCGTGCGATACAAGCGCTCGCCCGGTGCGCCGAACGGGTTCGGCACAAACACTTGAGCGGTGCGCAACGGATCGCTGACATAACCACGCCCCACCCCCGTGCCGGCTACACATAACTCGCCGACAGCCCCTTGGGGCACCAACTCCAGCGCGCCATCCAGCAGGTACAGGCGGTTGTTGTCAGTCGGCGTGCCGATCGGCAGATAGGTGCCACGGGTCGATGCCAAATCAACGCGGAAGAACGCCACGTCATCCGAGCATTCCGCAGGGCCATAAGCGTTCACCAAACCGATCTGCGGGTAACGCAGCAACCATTGGTGCGCCAGTTCCGGCGGCATCGCCTCACCGGTGGGCAGCATCCAGCGCAGGCCGTCGAGGCTGATGCGGTCCTGGGCCAGCATGCCCTGGATCAGCGACGGTACGCTCTCCAGCACGGTAATGCCTTGTGCCTCAACGTGGGCCAGCAAACCTTGGGGATCGTGGGCGATGGTGTTCGGCACGATGTCCACCCGCGCACCGAACAGCGGCGCGGCGAGGAATTGCCATACGGAAATGTCGAAACTTTGCGACGCGGTTTGCGCGATCACGTCCGCCGCGCTCAGGTCCAAGTACGGCAGTTTGCTCAGTTGGTTATTGAGCATGCCGCGCTGCTCGACCATCACGCCTTTGGGCAAGCCCGTGGAGCCCGAGGTGTAGATCACATAGGCGAGGTTGTCCGGGCCACTGTAGATGCCTGGGTTCTCACCACGAGCCGGCACTTCTTCCCACACCAGCAACTGGCAGTCAAAACCGTCGAGCAACTCAATGGCCTGCTCGCGGCACGCTTCGGTGCACACCAGCAACGGCGTACGGCTCATGTCGATGATGCGGCTCAAGCGCTGGCTTGGCAGGCCCGGGTCCAGCGGCAGGTAACCCGCACCGGCCTTGAAGCTGCCGATGATCATGCCCAGCAGGTCGAGGTTACGCTCGGCCAGCAAGGCCACCGGTTGATCCAGGCCGACACCCGCCGCGATCAATGCATGGCCCAAGCCGTTGCTGCGGCGGTTGAGTTCGTCATAGGTCCACTGCTGTTCCAGGTAACTGGCGGCGATCCGCTGCGGATGCTCGCTCACTTGCGCTTCGAACAGCTCGATATAGCTACGGTCCAGCGGATAGGTGTGTGCGCTCTGGTTGCAGCCTTCAACCAGGAATTCACGCTCCTGTTCGCCAATCAACGGCAGGTCGGCCATGTCGCCATGGAACCCCTGCACCAGCGCCAACAGCAGGCGCTTGAACTCGCCGAGCATGTTTTGCACGGTGGTTTCGTCGAAGTAACGCTGGTCGTAAGACAGGTGCAAGCCCAGGTCATCGCCGGGGTAGCACACGGCGGTCAGCGGGAAGTTAGTGTGGGTGCGGCCGGAATCCGAGGTGGCATTCAAGCTTTGTGCACGGTCCAGCACCGAGGTTTCCACCGGGGCGTTTTCGAACACGAAAAGGCTGTCGAACAGCGGTTGGCCTTTAGGCAATTCGCTGTGTTCCTGGATGGTCACCAGTGGCAGGTATTCGTACTCGCGCAATTGCATGTTGCTGTCGAGCAAGCCGCTCAACCACTGACGCACGCTGCAACGTTGACCGTCTTCCGGCAGCTTTACCCGCAGCGCGATGCTGTTGATAAACAGGCCGACGGTGCGTTGCATCTCCGGCATTTCCACCGGACGCCCGGCCACGGTAACGCCGAACAGCACGTCGCGATCGCCGCTCAAGCGGCGCAGCACCAGGGCCCATGCCGCCTGGGCAAAGGTGTTGACGGTGAGTTGGTGGGCCTGTGCCAGTTCACGCAGTTGCGCGCCATCGCGGGCATCAAGACGGGTGTAGCAGTCGCCCACCACCATGCCGCCGCTGTGGCCCGCATGTTCGCGCAGGAACGGGCGGTCGCTCGGGATCGGCGTGGTGCGCTCAAAGCCTTGCAGGTTCTGTTGCCACCACTCGCGCGCTTCATTCAGGTTCTGACGTTGCAGCCAGGCGATGTAGTCGCGATAACGCGGCGCCGTGGCCAACTGCGCGTCGTGGCCTTCGCCCAGGGCCATGTAGATCTCGAAAAAGTCATTCATCAGCAGCGAACGGCACCACGCATCGATAAGGATGTGGTGGTTGCTCATCATGAACCAGTAGCGTGCTTCGCCGACGCGGATCAGGCGCAGGTGGAACGGCGCCTGGTTGAGCAGATCGAAGCCGGCTTCACGCTCGGCCTTGAGCAACGCTTGCAGACGCGGCTCTTGCTCAGCCTCGGGATCGTTGCTCCAGTCCAGGTATTCAATCGGCGTGCTGCCGGGTTTGTGGATCACTTGCAGCATGTCTTCGCCAACGTTCCAGCAGAACGAGGCACGCAAGGCTTCATGACGGGCGATCACCGCTTGCCAGGCCTGGGCGAAACGCTCAGGGTCCAGGGCACTGTTGATGCGGTAGCGGTCCTGCATGTAGTACAGACCGGTGCCCGGCTCCAGCAAAGTGTGAAGCAACAGGCCCTCTTGCATCGGAGTCAGCGGGTACACGTCTTCGATGACACTGGCCGGGACCGGCAAGCTGTCGAGTTGCGGCTGGGTCAGTTGTGCCAGGGGGAAGTCGGACGGCGTGAGACCACCGGCATCATCCTTGAGGCAATGGGCGATCAAGCTGTACAGCTCGGCGACGTAGGCCTCGGCCAACTCGCGGATGGTGTCTGCATCGTGGCGCTCACGGCTGAAGGTCCAGCGCAGCACCAGCTCACCGCCATACACCTGGCTGTCGACGCTCAGGGCGTTGGGCAGCGGCGCATCCGGGTCATGGGCCAGGCCCGCCGACTCATCCAGCGGGTGGAACAGCGCCTCGCTGCCGAAGCTCTGGTCGAACTGGCCGAGGTAGTTGAAGGTGATGTCGGCGGTTGGCAGCGCGGCCATGGCCTGCTTGCACAGGTCGTCCGCCAGGTAGCGCAGCACGCCATAGCCCAACCCTTTGTGGGGTACCGCCCGCAGTTGCTCCTTGATCGCCTTGATCGAGGCGCCCTGCCCGGCCGCTTCTTCGATTTGCACGGGCGTCAGGCGCAGTGGATAGGCACTGGTGAACCAGCCGACACTGCGGGTCAGGTCGATCTCATCGAACAGGGTTTCGCGGCCATGGCCTTCCAGTTGGATCAGCGCCGAGTCATGCCCGCTCCAGCGGCACAGCACGCGGGCCAAGGCGGTCAGCAGCAGGTCATTGACTTGGGTGCGGTATGCGCTTGGGGCTTGTTGCAACAACTGACGGGTGTGTTCGGCATCCAGGCGCACGCTGACCGTGTCGGCATCGCGATTGCGCAACGTGCCCTGTGCACGGTCCACCGGCAACGCCACCGTCGGGCCCGCTAAGTGGTCCTGCCACACGCTCAATTCTTCACGCAGGGATTCGCTGCTGGCATAAGCCTGCAAGCGCGCGGCCCAGTCACGCAAGGCGCTGGTCTTGGCCGGCAGGCTGACGGACTCGCCCTCGCTCAGTTGGCGATACACGTTCTGCAGGTCTTCGAGCAACACACGCCACGACACGCCGTCCACCACCAGGTGATGAATCGCGATCAGCAGGCGTTGCTGGCCTTCGGGGCCATCCACCAGCAAGGCGCGCAGCAGCGGGCCGTGTTCAAGGTCGAGGCTGCGTTGGGTGTCGGTGAACAACGCGGTGCACTGGGCCATATCGCGCACTTGCGCCTGCATCAGCACGCCGCCCTGGGGCACGGTCAAATGTTCGGCATGCCATTGCGCGTTGCGCCGCGTGAAGCTAAGGCGCAGGGCGTCGTGGTGTTCCAGCACCGCCAGCAGCGCTTGCTCCAGGCGATGGGGTTCGAGCAATTGCAGCGGCTTGAGGACCAACGCCTGATTCCAGTGCTGACGCGCCGGGATGTCGGTGTCAAAGAACCAATGCTGGATCGGCGTGAGGCCCGAGCTGCCAGTGAGTACGCCCTGCTCCGCCGTGACCTGCTCGGAGCGCGTGGCCACAGAGGCCAGGGTTTGCACCGTCTGGTGCTGGAACAGGTCGCGGGGGCTGAAATGAATTCCTGCCTGCCGCGCACGGCTGACCACCTGGATCGACAGGATGGAGTCGCCGCCCAGTTCAAAGAAATTATCGTCCAGGCCGACTTGCTGCACGTTCAACACCGCGCACCAGATCGCGGCCAAGGTGCTTTCCAGTTCGTTGCGCGGGGCTACGTACTGTTGGCGATTGGCCTCGGGGTCCGGTTGCGGCAAGGCACGGCGGTCGAGCTTGCCGTTGGCGGTCAACGGCATGCTGTCGAGCACGATCAGGTGCGCAGGCACCATGTAGTCCGGCAGTTGCGCCTTGAGATGCGCCTTCAGCGCCTCGCGCAATGGGCCGTGCTCTGCGTCGCTGACCAGGTACGCCACGAGCTGTTTGCCGCTCGGCGAATCCAGCGCCAGCACCACCGCTTCGCGCACAGCTTCGTGCTCCAGCAGGCGGGTTTCGATCTCGCCCAGTTCTATACGGAAACCACGGATTTTCACTTGATGGTCGATACGCCCCAGGTACTCCACCAGACCATCGGCGCGTTGGCGCACTAGGTCGCCGGTGCGATACAGGCGGCCACCATTGGCGGCAAACGGGTCGGCGACAAAACGCTCCGCCGTCATGCCCGGGCGCTCGTGGTAACCCTGGGCCAGGCCCGCGCCGCCGACATACAACTCGCCGGTCGCGCCTTGGGGCACCAAGGCCAGGTCGGCGTCGAGAATGTAGGCCACACGGTCGCCGATAATGCTGCCGATCGGCACGCTGCCGGCGCCCTCCTCCAAGTGCTCCGGCGCCAGGCTGGCCAAAGGCATCACTACGGTTTCAGTCGGGCCATAGGCGTTGAAGAACACCTCTGGCTGGAAGGCTGCGCGAATGCGCTGCAGGTGTTCGCCGGTCAGGGCTTCACCGCCGGTGATGCACATGCGCACGGGCAGGGTCTGGTGTTGAGTCGCCAGCCACTGCGCCAACTGGCTGCCATAGCTTGGGGTGAAGCCGAGGATATTGATGCGATGGGTGCGGATCAGCCCACAGATTTCCTCCGCATCCCATTGGCCTTGGGCCCGCAAAACCACCTGCGCGCCGCTGAGCAACGGCACCAGCAAACGCTCGGTGGCGGCGTCGAAGTTGATCGAATAGAAATGCAGCTCGCAGTCGTCCGGGCGCATGCCGAAACGCTCGATCACAGCCTGGCAATGCATGGCGATTTCGCCGTGGGACACCACCACACCTTTCGGTTTGCCGGTGGAGCCGGAGGTGTAGATCAGGTACGCCTGGTGTTGCGGCAGGCTGATAAATGGCAGCTCATCGGCCGGGTAATTCGCCAGCACTGGCGAGTCGTCTTCCAGGCACCAGCACGCCACCGAGGCCGGCAGTTCACCCAGGGCTTCGAACATCGCCGCGTCGCTGAGCAACAGGCCGATGCCGCTGTCTTCGATCATGTAGTGCAGGCGGTCCAGCGGGTATTCCGGGTCCAGCGGTACATAGGCGCCGCCGGCCTTAAGGATCGCCAGCAGGCCAATGACCATTTCCAGGGAGCGTGGCAGCGCCAAGCCGACCCGCACCTGCGGGCCGACGCCGCGTTCGCGCAGCATCCAGGCCAGGCGATTGGCGCGTGCATTGAGTTCCGCGTAAGTGAGGGTTACGCCGGCAAAGGTCAGCGCCGGAGCCTGCGCACGCATTTGCGCCTGCTGGCTGAACAGCTGATGAATGCACTGGTCGAGACGATGCAAACCGGCCTCGACGCCCAGGCTGTCCTGCAATGCGCGTTGTTCGGTGGCGGTTAGCAGCGGCAGTTCGCTGAGGCGTTGATCGGGGTCTGCAATCAACGCTTCCAGCAGGTTGCGCCAATGTTCAGCCATGCGCGCAATGCGCGGTTCGTCGAACAGATCAGTGCTGTAAGTCAGGCAGCAACCCAGGCGATGGTCGAGGTCGGTCACTTCCAGGTTGAGGTCGAACTTGGTCGCGCGAGCATCGTTGGCCAGGTATTCGACGGTCATGCCGGCCAGTTGACGGCTCTGCTGGAATTCCCAGCGCTGCACGTTGCACATCACCTGGAACAACGGGTTGTACGCGGCGCTGCGCGGAGGTTGCAGGGCTTCCACCAGATGGTCGAACGGCAGGTCCTGGTGGGATTGGCCCTCGATCACGGTGTGGCGTACTTGCTCGAACAACTCGCCGACATTCATCTGACCATTGAGCTGGCAACGCAGCACCTGGGTATTGAGGAATGCGCCGATCAGCCCTTCGCTTTCCGGGCGAATACGGTTGGCCACGGGGGCGCCGATGCGCAGGTCGGTCTGGCCGCTGTAGCGGTAGAGCAACACGGCCAGGGTCGCTGTCATGGTCATGAACAGCGTGAGGCCGCGTTCAGCATTGAAGGCGCGCACGCGGGCGGCCAACGCGTCGCTCAGATCGAAGCGGTACAGCTCGCCCTGGTGGCTTTGTACCGGTGGTCGTGGGCGGTCGCCGGGCAGTTCCAGCAAGGGGTGTTCGGTGCCCAGTTGCGCGGTCCAGTAATCCAACTGGCGTTGACGCTCGCCGGACTCCAGCCACTGACGCTGCCACACGCTGTAGTCGAGGTATTGCACCGGCAACGGCGACAGTGGCGACAGACGCTCGTCGATAAAGGCTTCGTACAGCGCGCTGAGTTCACGGGCAAAGATGTCCATGGCCCAGCCTTCAGTGACGATGTGGTGCAGGGTCAGCACCAAGTAGTGTTCCTGCTCGCCGGCCTTGACCAGGCACGCGCGCAGCAACGGGCCGGTTTCCAGGTTGAACGGCGTGTGGGCCTCGTGATCGGCCAACTGCTGCAAGCGCTGCTCGCGCTCGGTTTCATTCAGCGCCGAAATATCCTGCCAGTCCATGCGCACGCCGGTCTGCGGCGAGACCTTTTGATAGGCCACGCCGTCGACACTGGGGAACGTGGTGCGCAGGGTTTCGTGGCGCATAATCAAGGCCTGCAACGCCGCCTCGAAACGCCCCACATCCAGCACTCCCCGCAGGCGCGCCATGCCACCGACGTTGTAGGCCGGGCTGTCCGGCTCCATCTGCCAGAGGAACCACATGCGCTGCTGGGAATAGGACAGCGGCACCGGTTGGCTGCGGTCAACTTTGGCAATCGCGGTTTGCTGGTTGCGCTGGCCCGAGGCCTGGATCAGGCCGACTTGCTCGGCAAACGCGCCCAGTTCACTGGCTTCAAACAAGGTACGCAGCGGCAGCTCAACGTCACAGGCCTGGCGGGTGCGGGAGATGATTTGCGTGGCCAGCAATGAGTGGCCGCCAAGGGCGAAGAAGTCATCGCTCAGGCCGATTTGCGGCAGGCCGAGCACTTCGCGCCAGATTGCGGCGATCTGCTGTTGCAACGGGGTTTCGGGTTCAATGTGTTCGCGGGTTTGCCACACCGGCTCCGGCAATGCGCGGCGGTCCAGCTTGCCGCTGGGGCTCAGGGGCATGGCGTCCAGGCGCATCAGTTGCGCAGGCACCATGTACTCGGGCAGCTCGGCTGCCAGGGCGGCTTTCACGTCCTGTTCGTCCAGCGCTCTGCTTGCGGTGTAGTAGCCGATCAGTGTGGCATTGCGCACCAGCACAACGGCCTGGGCGATACCGTCCAGCGCCAGCAGGCGCGCTTCGATTTCTTCAGGCTCCACGCGGAAGCCGCGCAGCTTGACCTGCTGATCGAGACGCCCCAGGTATTCGAGCACGCCGTCAGCATTCCAGCGCACACGGTCGCCAGTGCGATACAGGCGCGCGCCCGCCTCGCCCAGCGGGTCGGCGATAAACCGTTCGGCGGTCAAACCGGCACGCCCCAGATACCCCCGCGCCAGGCCGATGCCACCGATGCACAGTTCGCCCGGCACACCGGCTGGCAACAGGTTGAGGTGATCGTCCAATACGCGGCAGATCACATTGCCCAGCGGTCGGCCAATCGGCGAGCGCTCGCCATCTTCAGCGGTGCAGTGCCAGTGGGTGACGTTGATCGCGGTCTCGGTCGGGCCATAGCGGTTGTGCAACTGCACCGCCGGCAACTGAGCCAAGACGCGGTTGCGCAGCTCGGCTGGTAACGCCTCACCGCCGGAGAACAGGCGACGCAGGCTGGTGCATTCGGGTACCAGCGGCTCGTCGATGAACAACTGCAACAGCGGCGGCACAAAGTGCAGGGTGGTCACGCCATGTTCCTGCACCAACTGCGCGATGCGGTGCGGGTCGCGATGTTCGCCAGGGCCGGCCAGCACCAGGCGGCAGCCGGTGATTAACGGCCAGAAGCATTCCCACACCGACACGTCGAAACTGATCGGTGCCTTTTGCATCAGCACGTCGGTGTCGTTCAGTTGGTAAGTGGCCTGCATCCACTGCAAGCGCTCGGCCAGGGCCCCATGGGTATTGCCGACGCCTTTGGGCTGGCCGGTGGAACCGGAGGTGTAGATCACGTAGGCGAGGTTATCGCCGTGCAGGTGCAGGCCCGGCGCCTGGGTCGGCCAGCTTTCCAGATGCAGGCTGTCCATGGCGATGACACACACGCCGTCAGCGCTCGGCAGTTTTTCCAACACTGCGGTCTGGGTCAGCAGCAGTTGCACGCCACTGTCCTTGAGCATGTAGGCCAGGCGCTCAGCGGGGTAATCCGGGTCCAGCGGCACGTAGGCGCCACCGGCCTTGATGATCGCCAGCAGGCCGATCAGCAGTTGTGGCGAACGCTCGGCGGCGATAGCCACGCACACGTCCGGGCCCACGCCTTTGTCGCGCAGGTAATGGGCCAGGCGGTTGGCTTGGGCATGCAGTTGGGCGAAGGTCAGGCTGCCGTCCTGCCAGACCAACGCGGTGTTGTCCGAAGTCTGCTGATTGAGCAGCTCGGGCAACCATTGCTGGGCGGGCGCACACGGCGCTTGGCTCCACGGTTGCTGTTCGTCCGCTTGCAGCAAACGCAGGTCGCCGAGGGCTTGCTGGGGTTGCTCGCAGATGGCGTGCAGCAGGTTGATGAAGTGCTCGGCGAGGCGCTGGATGGTTGCGCCTTCAAACACCTCATCGGCGTAGTCGAACGCCAGGCTCAGGCGGCCGTTGCGGTCTTCTTCGGTATGCAGTTGCAGGTCGAACTTGGCTTCGCGGCTGTGCCACGGCAGCTCATCGGCGAGCATGCCCGGCAGGCGGCGCAAGGCGCTGAGGTCGCGTTGCTGGTGGTTGAACATGACCTGGAACAAGCCCTGCTCGCGGGCCTGAGGGAAGGCTTCCAGCAGTTGCTCGAAGGGCAGGTCCTGATGGGCTTGGGCACCCAGTGCGGTCTCGCGGGTGGCGGCCAATAGCTGGTTGAACGGCAGGCGCCCGTCCAGTTCGGCGCGCAGCACCAGGGTGTTGATGAAAAAGCCGATCAGGCCTTGGGTTTCCTGGCGCGGGCGGTTGGCATTGGGCACGCCGATGCGGATATCGCGCTGGCCGCTGTAGCGATAGAGCAAGGTCTGGAACGCCGCCAGCAACAGCATGAATGGCGTGGACTCATTGGCCTGGGCGGTCTGGCGAATCGCTTCGCTGAGGCCGGCGCTCAGGCGCACGCTATGGCGCGAAGCACTGCGGATGTGCTGCGCGGAGCGCGGATGGTCAGTGGCCAGGCTCAGGGTCGGGTGCTCGTCCCCCAGTTGGTTTTTCCAGTACGCCAGTTGGCGCTGACCTTCACCTTCGGCCAGCCATTGACGTTGCCAACTGCCGTAGTCGGCGTATTGCAGGGCCAGGGCCGGCAGTTCCAGGGATTGTCCCTGGGAGGCCGCGGCGTAGAGGCGCGAGAACTCGTCGATAAGGATGTTGAGCGACCAACCATCGGCAATGATGTGATGCAGCGTCACCAGCAGTTGATGGTCTTCGTCGTCCAGGCGCACCAGTGTCACCCACAGCAGCGGGCCTTTTTCCAGATCAAATTGAGTGCGTGCTTCGTCTTCGCGGATCTGCTGCGCGCGGGTTTCGCGCTCGGCAGCGGGCAAGTCGCTAAGGTCGATGACTTGCAGGTCGAACGCCACGTTGGCGTCAACACGCTGGAAGGCCTGGCCGTTGCGCTCGTAGAAGCGGGTGCGCAGGGCTTCGTGGCGCTGGATCAGGTGCTGGAAACTCAGGCGCACTGCGTCTTCGTCCAGCTCGCCACGCAGGCGCAAGCCGCCGGGAATGGTGTAGGCGCTGCTCTGAGGGTCCAGTTGCCAGGTGATCCACAGCCGATTCTGGGCCAGGGACTGAGGCAGTTCGTCCTGGCGTGACAAGGCATGAATTGCACCTTGGGCCACGCCGCCGTCCTGCTGCAATTGCGCAACATTGGCGGCAAACGTCGACAGGGTCGGCGCCTCGAACAGCATGCGCAGGTTCAGCTCCAGGCCGAGGGTTTCTCGCAGACGTGCGACCACTTGGGTAGCGGTGATGGAGTTACCGCCGAGCAGGAAGAAGTGATCGTCGGCAGCAACGGTCGCGACCTGCAACTGTTCGCACCAGATCGCCGCGATCTGCTGTTGCAGTTCGGATTCCAGCGCAGCATCGCCCGCCAGCCCTTGCAGATCGGGGAACTGCGCATAGCTGTCGAGGCTGCCGTCGGCGTGACGCAGCGCGCAGGCCGCACGCTGCACCTTGCCGCTGGAGGTCTTGGGCAATGCGCCGGGGTTGAGCAACACCACCACACTCGGCGCTTCTTGGTAGGCTTCGGCCACGGCTTGGCGGATGGCTTTGATCAACGCCTCGGGCGGCAGGATTTTCTGCACGCTGCGGCTGATTTCAGCGGCGATGCCGATGCCTTCCAGGCCCTGGTCATTCACCGCAAACGCCGCAACCCGGCCTTTGCGCACCACTTCCACTTCGCGCTCGATAGTCTGCTCGATGTCTTGCGGGTAGAGGTTATGACCGCGCACGATCAACAGGTCTTTCAGGCGGCCGGTGATGTACACCTCACCAAAGCGAATAAAGCCCAGGTCGCCGGTGCGCAGCCAGGTCCGCCCGGCATGCTGGACGAAGGTCTTGGCTGTGGCTTCGGGGTTGCGCCAGTAGCCGTGGGCGATGCTCGGACCGGTGGCCCAGAGTTCGCCGACGCGGTTGTCGGGCAGCTCACTCAAGGTGTGGGGATCGACGATCAGCACCGCGTGTTCCGGCTGGCTGGTGCCGCAACTCATGATCGCACTGCCCTGCCCCGGTTCGGCGCGGTTGGCGGCCAGCGCCGTCTCGTCGACGCGCAGCGCCGGGATGCCCTGACCCCGGGTGCCGCCAGCGACAAACAGCGTCGCCTCGGCGAGGCCGTAGGACGCAAAGAAATTGTCTGAGCTAAAACCACAGGCGGCGAATTTCTCGGCGAAGCGGTCCAGGGTGTCGAGCCGGATCGGCTCGGAGCCGGAATAGGCCACGCGCCACGTGCTCAGGTCCAGGCGTTCCAGGGCTGACTCACTGACCCGTTCGCTGCATAGGCGGTAGGCGAAATCCGGGCCGCCGCTGATGGTGCCGCCGTATTGGCTGATCGCTTCCAGCCAGCGCAATGGCCGGCCAAGGAAGTACGCAGGCGACATCAGCACGCACGGCACGCCACTGAAGATCGGTTGCAACAGGCCGCCGATCAGACCCATGTCGTGGTACAGCGGTAGCCAGCTGACAATCACGTCGTCGGGGTTGAGGTCGATGCCAAAGCCACGGCGGATCAGCACTTCGTTGGCCACCAGATTGCCGTGGCTGACTTGCACGCCTTTGGGCAGCGCTGTGGAGCCGGAGGTGTATTGCAGGAACGCGATGTCGTCGGGCTGTAGGTCAGGGGCGATCCAGGCATCGGCCACTGGCGCATCGAGGGTATCGACACTCAACACCGGCGGCGCATTTTCGATCTGTGCCAGGCCATCGGCAAGACTGGCAATGGTCAGCAGCAGGCGCGGTTCGGCGTCGCTGATGATCGACAGCAAACGCTCTTGGTGATGACGGCGGGTGGACTCCGGCGGGTAGGCCGGCACTGCGATCACCCCGGCGTACAGGCAGCCAAAAAACGCCGCGACGTAATCCGGACCGCTGGGGAACAACAGCACTGCGCGGTCGCCCAGCGCGGCATTGGCCTGCAGGGCGCTGGCAATGGTGCGGGCGCGTTGGTCGAGGTCGCGATAACTGAGCACAACGCTGTGCTCGGCGGACTCGGCGAGGAAGCGCAGAGCCACCTGGTCCGGGGTCTGCGCGGCGCGACGTTGAAGGGACTGGACCAGGGTGCGGGGAAGTTCGAAGGCGTCCATCATGGGGTTCCTGCCTGAAATCGGCTTACGGGAAATTCGGAAATTGAGTAGCTATCAGCCGGCGACCAGCTGCCGCGCCGCGCCATTGCGCCAGCGGGCCAGGTGTTCGTCGGCGTAGCGCCGCAGGCAGCGCAATACGGTGCTTTCGTGCTGCATGAGGAAGAAGTGGTGGCCGTCGAACATATCGAGGGAAAAGCCGCTGGCGGCATCGAGTTGCCAGTCGAGCAATTGGTCGGCGCGTACGCTGTCCTGCTTGCCACCGAATACATGGATCGGCATGCCCAGCGGCTCACGCTCGCCGTAGGTGAAGCTGCCGCACAGCAGGAAGTCAGCGCGCAGGATCGGCAGCATCAGTTGCATCAATTCGGGGTTGGCCAGGGCCGCTTCGGCGGTGCCCTGCAGTTCGCGCAGACGGGCGATCAGTTGCTCATCAGTCTTTTCGATGGCGTATTCGCTGACATCGCGACGCGCCGGGCCGGCAGTGCCGGAAGCGAACAGCGCCAGCGGCGCAGGGACGTTGCGTGCGTTTAACGCATGGGCCAATTCAAAGGCGAGCAGGCCGCCGAGGCTGTGGCCGAACAACGCGTAGGGGCCGCTCAAGTCGTGGCAGATTTCGTCCGCCAGTTGCGCAGCCAAGGCCTTGATATCGCGCTGCAAGGGCTCGTCCATGCGCATGCCACGACCGGGTAATTCCAGCGGGCATACCTGCAGCCACTCGGGCAACACCCGGCGCCAACGTGCATAGACCATGGCGCTGGCGCCTGAATAGGGCAGGCAGAACAGGCGCAGTCGGGTCGGCGCGCTCATCGCTCGAAGACCCCAAACTGAAACACGCTGTATGCACGATAAAAACCCATCTCGTCCTCCTGCGGGTGCTGATCCTTGGCCGCCTGACTAACGGACCTTTCACCCAGAAGAACGGACGGCACCGGCAAATAATTAGTCGCCGGGCATGAGCGAGACGTGGTTCACGCCGAACAAGAAAGCATAAGATTAGTTCGTCTTCTCATTTGACAATCATTATCATTCAGCCTAATTTGTTGCCCGATGTGTAGGAGGCCTCAGCAAGGACGCCCTCCCCCAACCTATTTTTCAAGGTGATTTCCATGACGGAACAAGTATCCACAGGCAGGTGCGACTCACCACTTCTCCAGGCATTCGTCGACAACCGACTGATTCTGGTGAAGATCGCAGCACGAATTACCGGCTGCCGCTCCCGCGCCGAAGACGTCGTGCAGGATGCCTACTTCCGCCTGCAATCGGCGCCGACGATCACATCCTCGTTCAAGGCCCAATTGAGTTACCTGTTCCAGATCGTCCGTAACCTGGCCATCGATCACTACCGTAAGCAGGCCCTGGAGCTCAAATACTCCGGGACGGAAGAGGAAGGCTTGAATGTGGTTATTCACGGCGCTTCACCGGAAACCTCCCACATCAATTTCAACACCCTGGAAAACATCGCCGACGCCCTGACTGAGCTGCCCCAGCGCACCCGTTACGCGTTCGAGATGTACCGTCTGCACGGCGTGCCGCAAAAGGACATCGCCAAGGAGTTGGGGGTGTCACCAACGCTTGTGAACTTCATGATTCGCGATGCGCTGGTGCACTGCCGCAAGGTGTCGGGCAGCCATAGCGATACGTTTGCACGACGCGTCTGATCGACACGGATCTGCCCATAATGGGGGCGAGCACGCCCGCCCCCACCGTTCACACCAGCCCGCACCGCTCAAAAAACCGCTCCCGCCCCAGAATCATCAGCGCCGCGCGCTTGTGCGGGAAATCGAACTCCTTTTCACAGTGGAAACACTGGTTGTGCATATGGCCGATCATCTTCGCGTTATCGGCGCGCGGTTCTGCCACCACACGTTGGGTGCGAGGGTCATCCAGGAACAGGTAGTGCACCAGCGCCGATAGCCAACTGGCGACCTTGTGCGGACCGCGATGATGTTCCTCCCCCACCAGCATGTGGATGCCACGGTCGTAGTCAGCGGCATCGTAGAACGGTGCGATACGGTCTTCCTTGGCCCAGTAGGCTTCGAAATAGGCAAAGGGTTCGTCATCAAAACAGCCGATCAGCGTGAGGGTGTGCGGATCGGCGGCGAGCTTATCCAGGTATTCCCGGTGCTGCTCCAGGCTGCCGGTTTCCTGCCAGAAACTCGCCACGCGCGTGCTGTTCTGCCAGCGATTGAAGCGCGCCAAATCCACATCGACCTCAACGGTGCGCAGGGAAATCCAGGCCCCAAGACGTGCGTCATAACGCCGGTAAACCTCACCCCGAGGCTTCGGCGCACGGACGGGGTGGCGCTTGCCGGCACTGATGATCATCTGCTGCGGGTAGCTGCCACTGGGCGAGAGTCCCAACCACGGCTGGGGCAATTGCCAGAACAGGGTGCGCTCACATCGGTATTGCCCGGCGATCTCGCTAGCCACCAGCAAACCACTGCGCAAGGCGTCTTCGGGCGCATGCTCAAGGTGCCAGGTCAGACGTTGCCGAGTCGGCTCCTTGGTAAACAACCAGTAGCAGGCAGCCCACAAGGCGCGGGGGGAAGGCACCTCGGCGGGCGTCTGCAAATGCACCTGCAGGTCATCGCCACGCTCCAGGCGCAAAAGCGCCAGCGGCTGGCCTTCCAGGGTCAGGCTCAGGTGGCTTTCGGTTTCATCAGCATTCAAGGCAGGCCCGGCCGGTAACGGCAGGACCGACAGGTCATTCAGATTGGACATGGGAGGGGCTCACGGTAACCGTCGACAGATAAAGAAGTGACGTGAGCCGGGAGAGGAAATTTAGCCGATCAAGGTACCGGCATCACGTCGATGCGGTACGGCTCGAAAATCTTCAGCATCTCGCCGTCATCGCGCAGACGCTTGAGCAACGCGGAAAAAGCCTGGCCCGTGATCGGCGCCTTCGGCCGCAGCAAGGCGTAATGGTGATAGACCTGATCGATACGCTCAGACACCAGGAACTGCGCGGCCATATCCGCATTGCGCACCATGAAGTCACTCAGGTACGAACGGGTCACCAAGGCAATGTCCGCACGCCCGCGCGCAACCATCAGCAGGTTGCTGTCGTGGGAATAGGTCAAGGTGGCGTTGAAGTGCTCGGCCATGTTCTTGGGGTCGGGGTTGAAGCTGGCGAAGGCGTAGTGATAACCGCTGAACACCGCCAGGCGTTTGCCCGCAAGGTCGGCGAAATAGTCCTGGCCGCGACCGGGTTCACGCTGGGCGACGAAGATTTCCGCGTCCTCCAGCCCCATGTCGACGCTGGTATGGGGAATTTTCTGCCAGCCCCACGCGGGGTTTTCGAAGATGGCCATGTCGATCCGGCCCTGCTCGAAATCGCGGAAACGTCGAGGAATGGAAGTCGGCACCAGCACAAATTGGTAGTCGGTTTGCGAGGCGTTCAGGGCCTCCACCAGTTGCGGCAGCAATCCCGTGTCGGCGCCCTGCTCCGGGCGCACCGTATAAGGAGGGAAATGCGCCGCGCCGATGCGCACCAATTGCGCAGCCGACGCCGGCATCCACCACGCAGTGCCCAGTGCCCAAAAGGTAAGTCCTGCAGCCAGCCGCCATGGCGAAAACATCAAGGCACACACCGTTCAAAACTCTGATGGCGATAAGCTAGGCGTTTTTGTCTGGCGAGACAACTTTCCGCCAGCAAATTAATAGCTTGCGCCTCAGTCGGCTTTCAGAACCATCAACAAAGCTTCTTGGGCCAACTGCTCCAGCGTCATGCTGCCCTCGGCGCGAAACCAGGTGGTCGTCCAGGACAATGCGCCTGTGAGGAAGCGGCGCGCGATAAATACATCGCCCTTGATGTAGCCAGCAGCCTTGGCCTCGCCCAGCACTTGCAGCCAGAGGTCTTCATACACGTCGCGCAGCGCCAGGACCTGGGCCTGGCCGTCCGCCGACAGTGAGCGCCATTCATATACCAGCACCGCCATGGCTTCGCCGCTGCCGCCCATGATCGACTGCAACTCGCAGCGAATCAGCGCCAGCACACGTTCGCGCACGTTTGTTGCCTCCTCCAGCGAAGCCCGCATCAGCGCCGTGTTGTAGTGGATGGTTTCCTCCATCACCGCCCGCAGGATGTCGTCCTTGCTCTTGAAGTGATGAAAGATGCTGCCGGACTGAATGCCCACCGCACTGGCCAGGTCACGCACGGTGGTGCGCTCGAAACCCTTGTTGCGAAACAGGTGGGCCGCCGTTTGCAGCAACTTGCCCCGGGCGCTGTCGGGATCGGTCAATTGGCCGCCATCGACCATGGTGCGCATCACCCGCAGGGCTTTGTGCTCATCCATGCTGCTCTCCTCTACTTCTACTGACGTCTTGGCCGGCAATTTAGGCCGTGGCCGCCAACCAAGCAAGCGCTTGGCTAAAACTTGTGACTGGAGTTTACAAACCAAGCGCTTGCTTGGTAGTCTCGCCAGCAGCCATTCGAGGAAGGATTTCTCATGAGCAAGACGGTTCGTATCGGCTGTGCCAGCGCCTTCTGGGGCGACACCTGCACTGCCGCCGCCCAGTTGGTGCACGGCGGTAAGCTGGATTACCTGGTGTTCGACTACCTGGCGGAAGTCACGATGTCGATCCTTGCCGGCGCACGGATGAAAGACCCTCAGGCCGGTTACGCCACGGATTTTGTCGAGGTGCTGACGCCGCTGCTGGCCGATATCCAGGGCCAGGGCATCCGCGTAATCAGCAACGCTGGCGGCATTAATCCCCAAGCCTGCGCCGCAGCCCTGCAAGCGGCCTGCGATAAAGCCCAGGTACCGCTGAAAATAGCCGTTCTGCTGGGCGATGACCTGCAACCCCAATTGAAAAACCTCACGGGCACGACCGATATGTTCAGCGGCACACCGCTGCCCCCGGTGTGCGTGTCCGCCAACGCTTACCTTGGCGCACCGGGCATCACCCAAGCCTTGGCGCTGGGCGCCGATGTCGTTATCACCGGCCGCGTGGTCGACAGCGCCGTGGTCAGCGCAGCGCTGGTGCATGAATTCGACTGGTCCTGGCACGACTACGACCGCCTCGCCCAAGCGGCCCTGGCCGGGCATATCATCGAATGCGGCGCCCAGTGCACCGGCGGTAACTTCACCGATTGGCGCGATGTGCCGGACTACGAACACGTCGGTTTCCCCATCGTCGAGGTCAGCGCCGACGGCCAGTTCACGGTAACCAAGGTCGACGGCACCGGCGGGTTGATCAGCGAACTCAGCGTGGCCGAACAGTTGCTGTATGAAATCGGCGACCCATGCGCCTATCTGTTGCCCGACGTGATCTGCGATTTCAGCCAAGTCAAACTGCAGCAGCAAGGAAAAAACCGCGTGCACCTGCACGGCGCCAAGGGTTCGCCACCCACCGACCAGTACAAGGTCAGCGCCACGTATCCCGATGGCTCGCGTTGCACCGCCAGTTGCCTGATTGCCGGGATCGACGCGGTGGCCAAGGCCGAGCGGGTCAGCCAGGCGATCATCAACAAGACCTCGCAACTGTTCAGCCAACGCGGCTGGGCGCCGTACACCGAGGTGAATATCGAGCTGCTGGGCAGCGAAGCAACCTATGGCGCACATGCGATGCGTCATGACTGTCGTGAAGTGGTGGTCAAGTTGGCGGTGCGACACCCGAGCAAGCAGGCGCTGGTGCTGTTCGCGCGCGAGATCGCCCAGGCCGCTACCGGGATGGCGCCGGGGTTGACCGGAATCGTAGGGGGTCGCCCGACGGTGTATCCGTTGATTCGGTTGTTTTCGTTTCTGATCGACAAGTCGTCATGTGAGTTACTGATCGACTTCCAAGGTGAACGCCACGCTTGCGCGCTACCCATCACCGACGCCCCAACCCTGCCCGCCGCGCCGATGGATCCACCCAAGCCCCAAGGTCGCGCCGACGCCAGCGTGCCCCTCGTGAAACTCGCCGTGGCACGCTCCGGTGACAAGGGCAATCACAGCAATATCGGCGTGATCGCCCGTGATCCCGAGTACCTGCCATGGATCGCCGAAGCGCTGACGCCCGCGGTGATCGTCGACTGGATGAGCCACGTGCTCGACCCGCTGCACGGCCGCGTCGAGCGCTGGTATCTGCCCGGCAGCCACAGCCTGAATTTCCTGCTGGAAAACGCGTTGGGCGGCGGCGGCATTGCCAGCCTGCGCATCGACCCCCAAGGCAAGGCTTTCGCCCAGCAACTGCTGGAAATTCCCATTGCGGTGCCGCAACACATTGCCGATCAATGCCAATAACAGGAGCGTTGCCGTGGCCTTCGACTCGATCTTCAAAGCCGACCTATTCCAGGGTCACACCGTGATTGTCACCGGTGGCGGCAGTGGCATTGGCCGCTGCACCGCCCATGAGCTGGCAGCGCTCGGCGCCCAGGTGATCCTGGTCGGACGCAAGCCGGACAAGCTCGCAGCGGTCGCGGCGGAAATTGCCGAAGATGGCGGCATCGCCCATTGCAGCGCCTGCGATATTCGCGATGAAGAGGCGGTGAAGACGCTGGTCAGCCAAATCCTGAATGACCACGGCCAGGTCCACGGTTTGGTGAATAACGCTGGCGGCCAGTACCCATCACCGCTCGCGTCGATCAATCAGAAAGGCTTTGAAACCGTGCTGCGCACCAACCTGGTGGGCGGTTTCCTGATGGCCCGCGAAGTGTTCAACCAATCCATGAGCAAACACGGTGGCGCCATCGTCAATATGCTCGCCGACATGTGGGGCGGCATGCCCGGCATGGGCCACTCCGGCGCCGCCCGTGCCGGCATGGACAACTTCACCAAAACCGCCGCCTTCGAATGGGGCTGCGCCGGGGTTCGGGTCAACGCCGTGGCGCCGGGCTGGATCGCCTCCAGCGGCATGGACACCTACGAGGGCGCGTTCAAGGCGGTGATCCCCACCCTGCGTGAACACGTGCCGCTCAAGCGTATCGGCACCGAATCGGAAGTCAGCGCCGCCATTGTGTTCCTGCTCAGCCCCGCCGCCGCATTTATCAGCGGCAGCACCCTGCGCATCGACGGCGCCGCCAGCCTCGGCAGCCGTGCCTGGCCGCTGCACAAGGCCCAGCCGCCGAGCGAACCGTTCAATGGTTTTCACCGCGCTTACCTGCCGGACGTGCTCAAGGAAGGGAAATAAATCATGCCGGTGATTGAAAGCCTGATCGACGCCCACAGCGCAGCGTTCGCACGCAACCGTGAGGCCATGCTGGACAGCATTCAGCACCTGCGCCAACTGGAGCAAAACCTGCTGAGCAAGGCCCAGGAAGCCAAGCCCAAGTTCGACAAACGGGGCCAATTGTTGCCCCGCGAGCGCCTCAACTTGCTGCTGGACCCCGGTGCGCCGTTCCTGGAATTGGCCAGCCTGGCCGGCTACAAACTCCACGACGACAAGGACGGCAGCGCCGCCGGGGGTGGGTTGATCGCAGGAATCGGCCACGTCAGCGGCGTGCGCATGTTGGTGGTGGCCAATAACAGCGCGATCAAGGGCGGCACCATTTCTCCTACCGGGCTGAAAAAATCCCTGCGCCTGCAGCAGATCGCGCTGGAGAACAAATTGCCGGTGGTGACCCTGGCCGAAAGCGGCGGCGCCAACCTCAACTATGCCGCCGAGATTTTTGTCGAAGGCGCACGCAGCTTCGCCAACCAGGCGCGCATGTCAGCCATGGGCCTGCCGCAGATCACCGTGGTGCACGGCTCGGCCACGGCGGGTGGCGCGTACCAACCGGGGTTGTCGGATTACGTGGTGGTGGTGCGCGGCAAGACCAAGCTGTTCCTGGCCGGGCCGCCGCTGCTCAAGGCGGCGACGGGCGAAGTGGCCACCGATGAAGAACTGGGCGGCGCCGAGATGCACGCGCAAACGGCCGGCACCGCCGAATACCTGGCGGAAAACGACGCCGATGGCGTGCGTATCGTGCGTGAGATCGTCAGCCTGCTGCCCTGGGATGACCGCCTGCCGTCTGCGCCAAAACGCACCTACAAAGAACCGCTGTACTGCGCCGAGGAACTGTTGGGGCTGATCCCCGATGACCCGAAAAAACCCTACGACGTGCGCGAGATCCTGGCGCGGCTGGCTGACGGTTCCCAATTCCTTGAATTCAAGGGCGAGTTCGATGCCCACACCGTCTGCGGCCACCTGCATATCCAGGGCCGCGCCATTGGTGTGATCGGCAACAACGGCCCCATCACGCCCAAAGGCGCGAGCAAGGCTGCGCAGTTTATCCAGCTGTGCGACCAGAGCCGCACGCCGCTGCTGTTTTTGCACAACACCACTGGCTTTATGGTCGGCACCGAGTCAGAGCAACAAGGCGTAATCAAGCACGGCGCGAAGATGATCCAGGCGGTGGCCAATGCGCGGGTGCCTAAACTCACCGTGGTGGTCGGCGGCTCCTACGGTGCGGGCAACTATGCGATGTGTGGCCGGGGTCTGGACCCACGCTTTATCTTCGCCTGGCCCAACAGCCGCACGGCGGTGATGGGCGGCGCGCAGGCGGGCAAGGTGCTGCGCATCGTCACCGAGGCCAAGCAGCTCAAAGACGGCTTGGTGCCCGACCCCAAAGTGCTGGACATGCTGGAACAGGTCACCGCGCAGAAGCTCGACAGCCAATCCACCGCGCTGTACGGCAGCGCAAACCTGTGGGATGACGGGCTGATTGATCCCCGGGATACCCGCACGTTGCTCGGCTTTTTGCTGGATATTTGCCATGACGCCGAGGTGCGGCAATTGCAGCCCAACAGCTTCGGTGTGGCGCGTTTCTAACAGGAGAACAAGAACAATGATCTTCACCCAGGAACATCAGGAACTGCGCCGCACCGTCCGCGCCTTCGTCGATCGCGAGATCAACCCCTACGTGGACGAATGGGAAAAAGCCGGGCGCTTTCCCATCCACGCGATCTTGCGCAAGGCCGGCGACCTCGGGCTGCTGGGCATTTCCAAACCCGAACAATTCGGCGGCATGGGCCTGGACTACAGCTACTCGATCGTCGCCGCCGAAGAATTCGGCACCATTCGCTGCGGCGGCATTCCCATGTCCATCGGCGTGCAGACCGATATGTGCACCCCCGCCCTCGCCCGCTTCGGCTGCGATGCACTGCGCGACGAATTCCTGCGCCCGGCCATCAGCGGCGAGCAAGTCGGTTGCATCGGCGTCTCGGAAACCGGCGCCGGCTCCGACGTGGCCGGGCTCAAGACCTACGCGCGCAAGGACGGCGATGACTACGTGATCAACGGCAGCAAAATGTGGATCACCAACTCGCCCAGCGCGGACTTCATGTGCCTGCTGGCCAACACCTCGGACGACAAGCCGCACATCAACAAATCGCTGATCATGCTGCCGATGAACACCCCCGGCATCAGCGTCAGCCCGCCCCTGGAAAAACTCGGCATGCACAGCTCCGAGACCGCCCAGGTGTTCTTCGACAACGTACGCATCCCCCAGCGCAACCGTATCGGCCACGAAGGCGCGGGCTTCATGATGCAGATGCTGCAATTCCAGGAAGAACGCCTGTTCGGCGCAGCCAATATGATCAAGGGCCTGGAGTACTGCATCGACAGCACCATCGAGTACTGCAAGGAACGCCAGACCTTCGGCAAAGCGCTGATCGACAACCAGGTGATCCACTTTCGCCTGGCCGAACTGGCCACCGAAATCGAATGCCTGCGGGCGCTGGTTTACCAGGCCACCGAGCAATACATCAAAGGCCAGGACGTGACCCGCCTGGCCTCCATGGCCAAACTCAAGGCCGGACGCCTGGGCCGTGAAGTCAGCGACAGTTGCCTGCAATACTGGGGCGGCATGGGTTTTATGTGGGACAACCCCGTAGCCCGTGCTTATCGCGATGTGCGTCTGGTATCGATTGGCGGCGGTGCCGACGAAATCATGCTGGGCATCATCTGCAAATTGATGGGCACGCTACCGGGGAAAAAACCATGAGCACCTTGCTGCTGGAGCCCCATAACGGCGTGCTGCACATCACCCTCAATCGGCCCGAATGCCGCAACGCCATGAGCCTGGAGATGGTCAACGAACTGCGAGCGGTAGTGGCCCAACTCGACGACCAAGTCCGCGCGGTGGTTCTGAGCGGCGCCGGCGGGCATTTCTGCGCGGGAGCCGACGTGAAGGACTTGGTCAGCGCAGGCGATCAATTGCAGGCGCTGAACCGGGCCTTTGGCACGTTGCTGCAAGAGGTTGAAGCCGTGTCGCAAGTGGTCATCGTGGTGCTGCAAGGCGCGGTGCTCGGCGGCGGGTTTGGCTTGGCCTGTGTGAGCGACATCGCGATTGCCGATCACCAGGCGCAGTTCGGTTTGCCGGAGACCAGCCTGGGGTTGCTGCCGGCGCAGATTGCGCCGTTTGTGGTCAAGCGGATCGGCCTGACCCAGGCGCGGAGACTGGCACTGACCGCCGCGCGATTTGATGGGCAGGAAGCTGAACGGCTGGGGCTGGTGCACTTCACCGAGCGCGATCCGCAGGCGTTGGCGGAGCGTTTGGATGAAGTCCTGGGGCAGGTGCTGCGCTGCGCACCAGGCGCCAACGCGCGCACCAAGGCGTTGTTGTTGGCCAGCGTGGATGAGCCGATTGGGGTTGTGTTGGATCGCGGGGCGCAGTGGTTTGCCGAGGCGGTCAGCGGGGCGGAGGGGGTTGAGGGGACTCGGGCTTTTTTGCAGAGGCGTCGGCCTGAGTGGGCTCGTTGATTGGGGGTATATCCGTTATTTGGGTAACGGCTGCCTATGGTTTGGCCCTTACGGCGACTCACTTTGGAAGAGCCGGAAGGCCAGCCCAGCCAAACACAAGCAAAAGGCTCTTGTCCCAACACTCGGCACCTCGCCCAGGCTCGGTGTGCGGCCAGCGTGTTTAACGGGGCGCCTGAGATCAAGATCAAAAGACCGCTGACTTCGTCAGCAAAAAGGATGTAAGGGTCAGATCAAAAGCAGGTCAAAAGCAGGGTGAGACCTATCTGATAGGTGGAGATCCAAATGTGGGAGGGGGCTTGCTCCCGATGGCGGTGTATCAGCCAACAGATGTGTAACTGAACCACTGCTATCGGGAGCAAGCCCCCTCCCACATTCGAACTGCGATCGCCCAGTCAAACAAGCTGGCACACCGAGCCTCGGCCGGGTACCGAGTGTTGGGGCGAAGGCCACCCTTTGTAAGCGCGGAACCATAGATTGCCGTTACCGAAGAAACGGATATGTACTCAGTCCCAGGGAAAACACCTATGCCGCAGTTCAACAAGATCCTGATCGCCAACCGCGGTGAAATCGCCTGCCGCATCCAGCGCACCGCCCAAGCCCTGGGCTACCGCACCGTAGCTGTCTACAGCGACGCCGACGCCAATGCCGCGCACGTCCAAATGGCCGACGAATCCGTCCACATTGGCCCGCCCCCCGTGCAGCAGTCGTACCTCAACATCCCTGCCATCCTTCAAGCGGCCAAGTGCACAGGCGCCGACGCTATCCATCCCGGCTACGGTTTCCTCTCCGAAAACCCCGAGTTCGCCAACGCCTGCATCGCCGCCGGCATCACCTTTATCGGCCCCAGCCCCGAAGCCATCGAACTGATGGGCAGCAAGCGCCTCTCCAAACTCGCCATGCTGAAAGCCGAAGTGCCTTGCATCGCCGGCTACCAGGGCAGCGCCCAGGACGACACCACCCTGCAACACCAGGCCGACCGCATCGGCTACCCGTTGATGATCAAGGCCAGCGCCGGCGGCGGTGGCCGAGGCATGCGCCTGGTGCACAAACCCGAGCACTTGCTGGAACAACTGCGCACCGCCCGCTCCGAAGCGCAGAACGCCTTCGGCAGTGACGAACTGATCCTCGAACAGGCACTGATCGACCCGCGTCACGTCGAAATCCAACTGTTCGGCGACAGCCACGGCAATCTGATCTACCTCGGCGAACGCGACTGCTCGATCCAGCGTCGCCACCAAAAAATCATCGAAGAAGCGCCCTGCCCCGTCATGACCCCGGAACTGCGCCAGGCCATGGGCGAGGCGGCGCTCAAGGCCGGGCGCGCGGTGAATTACGTCGGCGCCGGCACCGTGGAATTTCTGCTCGACCGCAACGGTCAGTTCTACTTCCTGGAAATGAACACGCGCCTGCAAGTGGAGCACCCGGTCACCGAGTTGATCACCGGCCTGGACTTGGTGGCCTGGCAACTGCTGGTCGCCGCCGGCCACCCACTGCCATTGAGCCAAAAAGAGGTGACCCTGAGCGGCCATGCCATGGAAGTGCGCCTGTACGCCGAAGACCCGACCCAAGGCTTCCTGCCGCAAACCGGTGAGGTGCTGCGCTGGGAGCCGGCCGCAGGCGTACGTATTGACCATGGCGTCAGCGAAGGCCAAACAATCAGCCCGTTCTATGACGCCATGCAAGCCAAGATCATCGCCCACGGCGCCACCCGCGAAGAGGCGAGGCGCAAGCTGCTGCGCGCCGTGGAAGACACCGTGCTGCTGGGCGTCAATACCAACCAGCAACTGCTGGCCGATCTGCTCAAGCAACCGGACTTTATCGACGGCCATTTCAGCACCGGGTTTATCGCCGAGCACTTTCGCGAAATCCCGGCGCCCGCCGCGTCAAAAGAACAGCTTGCCCTGGCCGCCGCGCTGTTTTATCACCACAGCGCCGACCAGCACGCCCTGGGTCTGGCGGGATGGCGCAATAACGCAAGCATCCCCTGGACATACCGCCTGGAGGTCAACGGCGACCTTCAAACGGTCACCGTTGACGACCTGCAACTCAGCACCGACGGCCGCTACGCCACGCGCGTGCTCAACGGGATCCGGCGCCGTATCGCTTACCACCTCGACGGCGACCAGTTACGGCTACCTGGCCTGACCGTGACCAACCGCACCCAACAGGTCGCCAGCCGCCAGGCCGACGCCAGCAGCGGCACGGTCAAGGCGCCGATGGATGGCGCCATTGTCGATGTGCGGGTCCGTGCAGGTGAGCGTGTCGGCAAAGGCCAACTGCTGCTGGTGCTTGAAGCCATGAAAATGGAGCACCCGCTCACGGCGGGCATCGACGGTGTGATCAAGGCCGTGCAGGTAATGGCAGGCGATCAGGTGCGCAATCGGCAGGTATTGCTGGAGATCGAATAGTCCCTAGGCGGAACTACAGGGCCGGGCTACGCTCTATCCCCATCAGGAAGGGACGAGTACGGGAACCTGCACAATGCCTCATTGGCTGATTATTGACCTTGAAGCCACAACGGATGAAGGCGGCTGGCCCGTGACGGAGATGGAAGTCATCGAGATCGGCGCGAGCCTGGTTAACCGCCAGGGCCGCGAACTGGACCACTTCCAGCGCTTTGTGCGGCCATTGCGGCGCCCATTGCTGACGCCCTTTTGCCGCCAGCTGACCCATATCACCCAGGCCAATATCGACACCGCCGCGCCCATCACCGAAGTGTGGCCGCTGTTCGAACGCTGGCTGGGCCAGCATCAACCGCGCCTGGAAGGCTGGGCGAGTTGGGGTGACTATGACCGTGCGCAGCTTGAGCTCGAATGGCAGCGCAACAGCCTGGTGAGTGCTCTCGCCAAGACACCCCATGTGAACCTCAAGCAGCGCTTCGCCAAGGCCCGGCGCCTGGACAAGCCCTTGGGCCTCAATGGCGCCCTTCAATTGGCGGGAATGCAGTTCCATGGCCAGCAACATCGGGCGCTGGAAGATGCACGCAATACCGCGCGCCTGTTGCCGCTGATTTTACCGGTCTAGGCAGCTCCCCTGCCCTTGGGCATACTGGCCGACCTTTCCAGACCCTTTTTCCGAGGATTCGCCCATGTTCAAAGTCAACGAGTACTTCGACGGCACCGTCAAGTCGATCGCTTTCGGCACCGCAGAAGGTCCGGCGACCATCGGCGTGATGGCCCCGGGTGAATACGAATTCGGCACCGCCCAGCGTGAAATCATGCACGTAGTCTCCGGCGCCCTGACCGTTAAACTGCCTGACGCCAGCGAGTGGGAAACCTTCGCCGCCGGCAGCCAGTTCCACGTACCGGCCAACAGCAAGTTCCAACTGAAGGTCGCCGTGGATACTGCTTACCTGTGCGAGTACCGCGGCTAAGCATTCGCCCGGTCAAAAAAATGCCCGTCTCGTGGGAGACGGGCATTTTTTATGGGCGCCGAAGGCTATTCGAGAATGGTCACTGGCATGCCCACTTCCAGGCGTCCATTACCATCGTTGACCAGGTTCTGGCCGAACATCGCGCCGTCTTCCGTCTTGCGATAAGCCTCCAACGTGACAAACGGTTCACGGTCGGCGCTGCGTTCACCGGTTTGCGGGTCGATGGTGGTGAGAATGCAACGTGAGCAGGGTTTCACGGCGCGAAACTCCACATCACCAATGCGCAGACGCTTCCAGCCATCTTCCGCGAAAGCTTCGCCGCCCTCGATCACGAGGTTCGGGCGAAAGCGGAGCATCTCCATGGGGCGGCCGATTTTTTGCGAGAGGTCGTCGAGCGACGCTTGCCCGATCAGCAGCAACGGATAACCATCGGCAAACGCCACCTGATCATCATCACGCCCGAAACCGGCCTGGGTGGTGCGGGCGCGGTCCAAGGGCATCTGCACCAGCCGTGTCGGCTTGCCGATAAAGTCGCTGACCCAGGCGGCAGCTTCATCACCGGCGTCCGGTACGCGCAAGGTGTCGCGCCAGATGGTCACGCCGCGCAACTCGGCGTCGCTGCCGGGCAGCGCCACGTCCAGCGGCGCATAGCCAGGCGAACTCAAGGTCAGGCCGCCCGTGCGGTTCCACAGCGCAGAGAGTTGGCTCATCTTCGCCACCGCCCGCTGCGTGAGGAAACGCCCGCTGGCCTCGTCCACCAGCATCCAGCGTCGATCCCCATTCAACCCGAGTTTATCCAGGCCGATGTGCTGCAAGGTTTCGGCCTTGCCGGACTTCAAGGGGTAACGGTACAACGCGCTGAGACGAAGCATGGGCCTGCATTCCTGAGGGGCAAAGATGCAACCCTAAGGTCAAGCGGTGGCTTCGTCCAGCATCAGTCGCTGGCGCACCACATCCACCAGTTTGTCGGGCTGGAATTTGGACAGGAAGTTGTCGCACCCAACCTTCTTCACCATCGAGTCGTTGAAGCTGCCCGACAGCGAGGTGTGCAGCACCACGTAGAGCTTGCGCAGGCGTGGATCGTTGCGAATTTCGGTGGTGAGGCGGTAGCCGTCCATCTCGGGCATTTCGGCGTCGGTGAAGATCATCAGGAGCTTGTCGGTCATTACGTGGCCGGCGTCGGCCCAGGCCTTGAGCATGTTCAGTGCCTTGAGGCCGTCGCTGGCGATGTGCATCTTCACACCCAGTTGACCCAAGGTGTCGCGCAGTTGCGACAGGGCGACGTTGGAGTCGTCCACCAGCAGCACTTCGCGGCCACGGGCACGTTCCAACACCGGGTCTTCAAGTTTTTCACGGGAAACTTTGGCGTTATAGGGCACGATCTCGGCGAGGACTTTTTCCACATCGATGATCTCCACCAGTTGGTCATCGACCTTGCTGATGGCGGTCAGGTAGTGCTGACGCCCGGCGCTGGTCGGCGGCGGCAGGATGGATTCCCAGTTCATGTTGACGATACGGTCCACACCACCCACCAGGAACGCCTGTACCGAGCGGTTGTACTCGGTGACGATGATAGTGCTGTTCGGGCCCGGTACCAGTGGGCGCATGCCGATGGCCTGGGACAGGTCAATCACCGGCAAGGTCTGGCCACGCAGGTTGACCACGCCGCACACGAAGGGGTGACGCTGAGGCATCAGGGTCAGCTTGGGCAGTTGCAGGACTTCCTGCACCTTGAACACGTTGATTGCGAACAGTTGCCGCCCGGCCAGGCGAAACATGAGGATCTCCAGGCGATTCTCACCCACCAGTTGCGTGCGTTGGTCTACTGTGTCGAGAATGCCGGCCATCAAAAGCTCCTGGTGTGCGCAGCTAGATGCGCGAAGGGATTGTGCAATTCATTACTGCTGTTATCGGCGGCGAAAGCCAGACCTTGACCCCCTGCTAAAATGCCACGTAAATTCATTGATGTCACACTGACATCATGCTCTACTGCATGAACCTCTCCAGACAGCGGTACATCGGCGTTGCCGGACATTCAAAGCGATGTAAAGTTCCGCCATGTAAGGGATTCCCCTATAAGCAATCAGGCCCAACCTGATATTCGCTTTATCTAATAGTCATTAATGTGACGCCATTCTCATTGCATGAATGGAGTCAGGCTTTGTTTGCCATCCCAAGCCCTCGTTCCACGGGTCTACCAGACACTCACGTCGCGGCAACTGAAGGTGTGCAATTGAGCCCGCTCACGAGGGCCGCGCGCAGCCGTCGCCATCATTCAAATAAACGTCCTACTGAACGCTCAGAAGCAACCTACAGACTCCAGTTATCTTTCAGCAGTAGTTTTACGCCACTCACCCAATGCGACCTCTCATCACCCCACCTTATGTTGTGGAGACTTGCATGATGAACGACGGTAACGAGTGGCAACTTGCACTTCCCGAATTCCTGCACGAGGCTGAAAACCTGCTGGCCAAGTCGGAAGAGTGCCTGAGTCACCTGCATCTGATTCGCAACGACAGCGACGCCATAGACTGCATGAAAGCCAGCCTGATCAAGCTCGCCGAAAAAGCCGATTGCCTCGCCCTGCAGGCGATCAGCGAATTTTCGCGGCATATCCAATACGTGATCGCCAACGCCGAAAACCCGTTGCAGCTGCATGATCAGGCCCTGAGCGCCCTGGAAGACTGCCTGAGACTGCTGGCCTGGCAACTGGAGCTTATCGATGCAAAGACAGGCCTATTGGCACTGGATGAATCGGAACAAACCTCATTGATTGCTACGGTCACACTGCAAATCCCACAAAAGGATTTCAGATATAAACCGCAGCAGCGTTTACACCCCTCGTCCTGAGCGGTTATGAGGTCGTAAATAACGCGCAGTTTTCTAAAAACGACAGGTTTATAACCAACCCATTGAAACTGAATGGCGCACGCGTAGATATCAATTAGCCATAACCTCTACATTCCTGTTGAAGTAATACATCCCCCCTTCATTAACTTTGGGACTATCGTCCCTGAATATTTGCGCGCTTAGATAATCCCGCCAGACAGGCGCCTGGCGACCGAAGGTAAGAGTAGTGGTACTATCACCCCCTCAAAGTGATTGAATTTATTAACTTTGAAAACGATTCAATAACGTATCTCAAACAGCGCCCGGTCAGTGTCGACCGGTCTTCCCGCAGCGAACCTTTATTGGCTCCATCCGCTATGCATGCCAGCCTCAAGACATTCATCGCAAGGTCCGCGTCCCGCAGCAATGCACGCCGTTTGATCCTCACGCTATGCCTTGGCTCACTACTGCTGAGCCTGTGGGCCTACGCCCATTCCGCAACGCTGCCGCTGATGGTACTGCTGCTCAACCTGGCCACCTTATTAGTGGTAGGCCTGCAACAGTGGTACTCGCGCAAATCCATCAAGTTCCAGCCCCAGGAATTGGCCGATCGCCTGCTGCAAGTGCAGGAAAACGAACGCCACCGCCTCAGCCGCGAACTGCATGACGACATCGGGCAACTGCTGACCGCCGCCAAGCTGCAAAGCGAATGGCTCAAGCGCCGTATGCCGGATGAGCTGCAAACCCAGTGCAACGTCTTGTGCAATACCTTGAACGAGACCCTGGCCAAGGTGCGCGACGTCTCTGCCATCCTCAACCCCCGACAGCTCGCCAGCCTGGGCCTGGAAGCCAGCCTGCGCGCGCACCTGCTCAAGACCCTGGAAAACACCCCGGTGCACTGGAGCCTGGAATGCCAGCAACGGCTGACCGGCATCCCGGAAGAAATGGCCGTGGCGGCCTTTCGCATCACCCAGGAAGCCGTCACCAACATGCTGCGCCACGCCCAGGCACACAACCTGCTGGTGCGCCTGCAACGTCTACCCGAAGGCCTGTCGCTGAGCATTTGTGATGACGGCCAGGGTTTTTTGCCCGCCATCAATCCCAGCCTGGAAGGCCAGCGGGGCATGGCGGGCATGTCCGAGCGGGTTGATCAGCTTGGCGGCACATTGTCCGTGAGCAGCCAGCCAGGCAACGGGACGCGCATCGAAGCGCTCTTCCCCTGGGCGCCCCGCGCCCTCGAACGGGCCAGCGCCCCTAAGGTTATCGAGTGACCTGCACATTACTTCTGGTGGACGATCATGCCCTGATCAGGGCAGGCGTGCGTGCGCTGATCCAGGATATTCCCGGCTACACGGTGACGGGCGAAGCCAGCGATGGCGCCCAGTTGCTGGAGCAGTTCAATCGCTTGTTGCCGGACATTGTGCTGCTGGACCTGTCGATGAAGCACACCGGCGGCCTCGACGCTTTAAAGCAACTCAAGAGTGCGCACCCCAAGAGCAAGGTGCTGATCCTGTCGATGCACACCGACCCGGAGTTGATCATGCGCGCGCTGCAAGCCGGTGCCCATGGCTACCTGCTCAAGGACACTACCGCCAATGAGCTGGAACACGCGCTGCAAGCCTTGCGCAACAACGAGCGCTACCTGAGCCCGGCGATCGCCCACACCGTGATCAACCAGGCGCTGGTGCGCAGCCAGGGGCCGATCACGCCCGCCGGTCAAAGCCATAACCTCACGGCACGCCAACTGGAGATCCTGCGCCTGATCGTGCGCGGCAAATCCACCCGTGAGATCGCCCACGGCCTGGGCCTGAGCATCAAGACCGTAGAGGCCCACCGTTCGCAAATCATGAAGCGTCTGCAGATATTTGATGTGGCAGGCCTGGTGTTATTCGCTGTGCGCGAGCAGATCATCAGCCTGGACGACTAGGGGCGAATCCACCGGCAAATGCACGCGAAGCGCTTTGGGCAACGCCTCGAAGTGCAGGTCGTCACCTTCCAGCGGCTCGCCATCGAGGTTGATGTACAAGCCCTGCGCCACCTTGATATCGACCCACGGCAGGCGCGCCCGAACGAACATGTTGTCGATCCCACCGTCGCTCACCAGATTGAGCAGCGTGCCGACCACTTCCTGAGGCGCCGGCAGAATGCTGACGTCGAGCAAACCATCATCGGCCAATGCGCCGGGGCACAGTATGTGCCCCCCGCCCGCCTGGCGGCCGTTGCCGATGCCCAGCGCCAGCAACTCGCCCTTCCAGTGAAAGTCCGGTCCTTCCAGCTCACCGTAGGCGGCCTTCAACTCGCTGAAGCGCGTCAGGCCGGTAAACAGATAAGCAGCGCCGCCGAGGACTTTCTTCAAATCTTCGGAGGTATTGGCCGTGACCTGGCTACCAAAGCCGCCAGTGGCCATGTTCAGGAAAATCTGCCCGCCGACCTGGCCGAGGTCGATTGCCCTAGGGGGCACATCCAGCAATGCCAGGGCCTGGGCAGGCTCCAACGGCACGCCGGCAGCCTTGGCAAAATCATTGGCGGTGCCCAGCGGCATCAGCACCAGGCTGGCGTCGCTCTTGGCCTGGGCCATGGCTTCGGCCACGTCGCGCAAGGTGCCGTCGCCGCCGCCGGCAATGATGTGGGTGTAACCGCCGTCCACAGCCTCCTTGACCAGCCGTTGAGCGTCACCGCCCTCCCACGTCACCCGCACCGCCAGCTCCAAACCCAACTCGCGCCGGGCCAGCACGGCCGCGCGTACGTCCTCGTTGAGGGCTTGCTTGCCGTGAAGGATCAACAGTGCCTTGGGGGTGGTCATGGGGGGCGTACTCCTGGAGTCAATGGTGCTTGAAGGATGTTGACCTTTGAGGAGTAGGAAAAAGTCATTAAGGTCGAAAAATAATTGGCTCGCTAGAAATTATCCATCGCGTTGCACATCGACACCTTGCCCTTGGGCGCAGGCTCCACCTCGACCCATTGCTTACCGCCCGGCGGCAGCTCGTGCAGCTGGAACGAACAGCTCGCATAGATGGACGCCTGCACCATGTAGTCCATCCCCGGCCGAGGCACAAAGGTCATGGTGCTGGAGCATTGCCGGGAATACTGCAGTTTCCCCAAGTAATGAAACGCGATCGGGGTGTTCGCCGGCACCACCAACTCCGACGATACCGCAGCCGCCCACGAGTAAATCGGCCCAGGCATGCCCAGGCTCTCGCCGTTGTGATCGGGGAAGCCCGCTTTCGTCGACGCCATCACCCCAGCGCCCGGTACATTCCAGTCCAGGCAATCACGCCCCGGCACCGCGCGCACCAGACCATCGGTGATCAACCGCACACGGGCAGTCTCGCCAGACGTTGGTGCGACGTAGCCGGTGGACAAGGAACGGATATTCGCCACTTGGCCGCAGCCTGTCAGCAGCACCAGCAACGCCACGGGAACCCCACGTAAAACGCTCATCAGCAGTCAACTCGCAAAGGAATAAAGGGCTGTTTACGGCTGACGGCAATTCTGGCTGACCGACAACTGCGGTGCGGGCTCGTACTTCACCTGCTGCAAGCCATCGGCGCCCTGAAAGATGAAGTACTTGATGCGGCAGTCCTTGAACATCGACGAGTAACCCTCCGCCCGGAAGCCTTCGCCATCGACCTGCTTGGTCACGGCGTTGTTGCGGCTGACCACCGCGAGCACCTGTGCATAGCTCTGGCCCATCCTCACCCCCGGCTCGCCGGTGACCGTCATCGACGAGGCGCAACCGCCCAACCCTGTCGCCGCCAATGCCAGCGCGACGCCGTACAGTCCATTGCGTAAATCGTTCATTCCTTGCTTCCTTTTAGGGATGGGTTACCGACGGCCTTCGCACACCGGTGATTCGCCGATACGGCCAAGCTTGCACATGTCCAAGTTATCTTTGCGTGTGAAGCCCGCATCTTTCATGCAGTAGAAGCTCCTAAGCCGCTCATCGATTGAGCCGCCGCCCGTGCCCGCCACATTCTCGTACCCGCACGCGAGCATACTGCTCTTGACGCCCTCTACAGAGACCCCACTCTTTTGCCAATAGACAAAATCAGGCGGCGGCGGCTGAAAACCCCTGCCTGTGCAGCCGACCAGCAGTACAGCGCAAACACTCAACAGCAGCCCGCTCCTGGACATAGGGGTGTTCCTTAAGGTTTGCGTAAATCGTTCATTCCCTGCGACCTTTCAGTGATCGATTAACGGCGGCCTTCGCACACCGGTGATTCACCAATGCGGCCTTCTTTGCACAGGTCAATGTTATCTGTGCGCTTGAAACCCGAGTCTTTCATGCAATAAAACTGTGTGAGTACCTGGTCAATAGGCGTTGTGTCCCCCGTGCCTGTCAGGTTGATATACCCGCAAGCTCTCATCGCACTCTTGACGCCTTCTTGGGAGACCCCACTTTTTTTCCAGTTGGTGAATTCCGGCGGCGGCGGTTGAAAGCCCCTCCCCGTGCAGCCGGTCAGTAACACAGCGCCAATAGTCAACAGCAACGTACTTCTCAACATAACGTTCTTCCTTATTCTCCGGCGCGCTTAAAGTGTGGAACGCCATCGGTTGAATCTTTCCAGAAGGGCTTGCAGGCGGGCCCTCCATTGCCGTAGCAGTTGTGCACTGTCTTATCGCCGCCAAGCACTTTCAGCCATTCCCATACACGCACGCTGCCGTCCGGGACCGTACCGCCCGTAGCGGGGTTGAACCCTACGAGCGGCAAGCGCGCAACCGGATCGAGATTGTGATTCTGGTAGCGCAGCTCCATCGCCTCGCGCTGTGATTCGGAGCTCACCCCTGAACGACTCTGTAAGACCCCTAACAACGAGTCGGCCTTCTGCACGCTGTAGGCAGCACCGAAGAAGTTCATCGACGTTTTGCCGAGAATGCCCACGTTGGCCGGATCACGGGCCAGCGACTCCATGGCGCTGCCAGTGGTCAACGTGCCCCGGCTGTGACCATCGATGTGCAACCCGCTCTGGCCGAACTGCGTCATGTAGTCTTTGGTTTGCACCGTTGCATTGGACAACCCCCAGAAATCATTCTCCAGATTCTTCTGATAAGCAGCGATCATCAGCTCGGAAGTGAAGTTGTTGGCTTGCTCGAAGTGGATCAAGTATTGCGGCCCGCTATCAGCCGAACTGTGCTGCTCGGCGTATTTGGCCGCAGCGTCGGCATCATTGAAAATGCCGTTGTTGGCGATATGCACTTTGCCGTCCGGCCCTTTCTTGAGGTTCATTTTCTCTTCGTCGCTCAGTTCGCGACGTTGAACTTTGCCCTCCTTGTCCTTCGAGACCTCATACACCCGCGCCTTCTCGATAAAGATCTTGCGATACGCCTCATCAGCCAGCAGCGAGACCTGATGATAGAACTCACGCTTGATCTCCTGCTCAGCCGCGACCTTGCGCCCCATTTCCGCCACATCCAACCGTCCCACGGCGACATGGGCGGCCTCGGTGTTGCGGTTCAGGTTGGCAATTGTCTGGTCAACCGTCATGCCGCCAACCACACGCTGGCGCTCGGCATTGGTGATCACCAAGGTGCCGGCGCTGATCGCGCTGCGGGTGTCGCTGTCGGCGGAGTCGGAGTCCGAGCCGTTGTTGATGCTGTTGGCGAGCAGCGCCTTGGCCGTGCCCAGTTTGCCGTCGAGCATGTCCGAACTCAGGTCGACGCCTGAAGTTTTGGCGCTGGCTTCGGACACGTTGTGGATGTCGGACACCGTCAGCGTGCCGGTGGTCAGGCTGTTTTTTCCGTCGGCAATGGCCTTGTCGGAACTGGCGATCACGCCACCCTTGAGGTCGGTATTGCCGCGCACGTTGATGTCGAAACCACCGTCGCCGGCACGTATGCCCGATTGTTCGATCACGCTGGCAAAGTTGGACTTCTGCTTGGCGTTGGTGGAGCTGAAACTAGCGGTCGCCGCACCGGCACAGACCGGCGGGATACAGATGCTGATCCCAGCGCTCATGCTCTTCTGCTCGGACGCGAAGGTGCTGGTGTCCTGCAGGCTCTCGACATTCAGGTCGCCGCCGATATCGGCCTTGACCGTCTCACCCGACACCACCGCACCACGCAGGGTGGTGTCCTTACCGGAAATCAGACTGACCTCTTTGCCGGCAGTCACGTGGGTATTGCTCCACACCAAGTCATTGCCATCGGCATTGCCACGGCTCTGAGAGGCGGACGCGTTGAAGCTCAGACCGTTTTTCTCGCTACCAAACGAGATGCCGATGCCAAGGCTGCCGTTGACGCTTTTGTTGGTGCTGTGTTGCTCGATGGTGTTCTGCGCACCCGCCAGCAGGATGTTGCCGTCAGCTTTCAACAACGCATTGTTGCCCGCCGTGATCTCACTGCCCTGCACGGTCAGGTTGTTGTTGCGCGTGCCGCCCGAGGACACGATCGTCACATCCCCTCCCGCCGCGACCGTCGAAGCGGCTGCGGTGTTGCTGGTCTGCTCGCTTTTGCTCTCGCTCTTGTTCATGCCCAGGGCAATGCTCAAGTTGATACCGCCCGCCGCCGCCGGGTCAGCCATGACCTGAGTGTGCGCATCGCTGGCGGCCCACACAGTACTCAGCGCCGCCAAAGTTTTCATACGTTTGTCATCGGTACGTTCAGCGGCTTTGTTCATGCGCTGGCCGGTCTGTACCGCACTCACGATCGGGTTGGTCAGGGTCAGGCTCACGCCGGTCTGCTTGAAGCGCTGCTCCTGCTGCTGCGCACTGAGGTTGCGCGCTTCGAGGATATTGACCTCGGACGCGTCGATCGACACATCGCCATTGGGCGCGTTCACATTGCTGCCCACCTGACGGTATTCGCCGCCGGCGCTGATCAGCACGTTGCCGTCGGTTGCGCCAATGTTGCTCGCGGCCGCCGTAGTCTGCTGACTACTGTCTTTATTGGTCTGTTGCTTGGAACCAACGGTGACGGCAATGGCGCCGCCGCTGAACATCCCGCTGGTCTTCACGTCCTTCATGTGTTTTTCGTCAAGTTGCTCGGTGGCTGCCAATACCTTGATGTCGTTGCCCGCCGCCAGCACCGTGCCCGATGTGGAAACCACGTTGCTACCCGTAATCGTGATGTTGTTGCCGGCCTGCATCACCGCCTGCTCGCCACTGAAGGTCGAGGCCTGTGCGGTGGTCTGGCTGACCGTGTCGCGGGTGGTGGTGGTCTTGCTCGAAAACATCCCGTTGCTGCCCTTGACCTTGTGCGCTTCGTCGGCGCTGTTGAAGCGCTCGCCGGCCTCGACATTGATGTCGCGCACCGCACTCACAGCAACAGCCCCCGCGTCGCTGTTGACCATCGCCCCGCGCACCTGCACGTCACGCCCGGCGCCCACGCGAACATCGCCGTTGGCCTGCACCGAACTGCCGACTTCATTGCGTCCGGCTTCCTTGCGCCAGTTGTCGCCATCCCACTGGTTGGACTGGGTGTAGGACTCTTTCACTGTAGTCAGGGTGATGTCGTTGCCCGCCACCAGCGACGTCTTGCCGCCGACGCCGGTGTTGCTCACTTGCGCGGCTTGCAGGTTGATATCGTTGCCGGCGGTGGCAATCAGGTTCGCCGCCGGTGCCGACACGTACAACCCCGCCACCCGCGACAAGCCGGTGCGGGTGCCCTGATCGCTCTCGCTGTCGGTGGTGACCGAGCGCACATTGATGTCGTTGCCGGCGCTCAGGGCCAGACGGCTGTTGGCGCTGATCAGGCCGCCGATGTTGTTGATGTCCTGGCTGGCGGTCAGGGCCACGTCGTTGCCCTGGATACGGCCGCCGAGGTTGTCGAGGTTCTGCACGCTGATGTTCACGCCATCGCGCCCGGACAGGCTGCCGGAGTTCACCAGATCACCGCGCACATCAAGGTTCAACGTGCGCCCGGCCATCAGTGCGCCGGAGCCATCCAGATCGCCTTCGCGAACCCGCACATAGACTTGCGGCACGAGCACCTGACGGACTTCACCGCTCGCCAGCGTGACGTCCTTGGACACCAGCCAGACGATGTCGCTGGTCAACTGCGCCATTTGTTCGGCGGTCAGGGCGACACCAGGAATCAGTTTCCACTGATCCGCCAGGGTCACGGCGCTGTCGATCATGCCGCGATACTGTTCCTCATCACTGGCGTAGCCGTCGAGAAAGCGCCGGCCGGTGAGTTGCGCGATTTGCTCACGGATCAGCTTCTGTTCGTAGAAGCCGTCGCCGAGACGCTGCTGCGTGGCCGCCGGGTCGAGGTTCAGGCGCCCGAGCATGTAGTCCGAAGACAACCACTTGCGGTAGTTAGCGAAGCGCGGGTCGGTCTCCACCAGATAACCGGCGGTGCTGTTCGGGTTGGTCTGGAACAGGCTGCTGTTGGGCAGGTCGGGGTTGAAACCACCCGTGCGGATCTGCTCCACCGCGCCTGCCGCGTCCAGTTGGGTCAGTGCCTTCACTTCACTGATCGGGCTCACGGCGTGGGTGCGGCCAGCGCCCGCCAGCTCACCGGTACCCGCAGTGCTGTCGGTAACGTTGGCCAGAACCAGCGCGCCAACCTGGGTGCCGCTGCCGTTGATGGCCGCGTACTCGGTGTACACCGTGGGTTTAAGGGAGATCTGCTCGATCAGCGGCGCCGGCGTATAACCGGTCAGGCCGACGCCCTGGCGGTCACGGCCCTTGCGCTGGATGCGATAGTAATTGGCCACGCTGCCGTTGTCGGCCGTGACCCGTTCGCCGGTCACTTCGGTGTTGATCACTTGGCCGATGCTGCCGTTGAGCGCCTGCCCGGCAATGATCCGGCTCTTGTCGTTGAGCACCTGGTCGGCGATCAACGTGAGGTTGCCACCGGCAAGCATCTGCGCAGGGTCGGAACTGACAATTTGCGTCTCGGTGACGCTGCGCGTGTAGTCATAGCGGTTCCAGCGCGTGCCGTAGCCTTCCGGCGTGACCAGGTGCAGCACCTCGTCGTTGTACAGCGAGATCTGGTCCGGCGTGTAACGGTTGGTCGAGCCCGACAGCAGGTACTCCTGCAGCACTTGGTTGGACACCAGCACGCGGTCGGTGGCGAAGTGTTCGTTGGTGTTGTTGATCTGCTTGGCGTTGACGCTCAGATGGCCCAGCGCTTCGACGGTGGCGCTCGCATTGTTGAGCACCTGTGCCTGGCCGCTGGCCTGGTCGTTGGCGTCAAGCAAGCCGCCGATCACCGTATCGCCGGCGCTGAAGATCAGTCCGTGCTCACGGTTGTTGATGACCTGAGCGCCGATATCCAGGCGGTTGCGTGCCGCGATGGTCGCCGCCGTTGCGCCTTCGAGGATGTTGTTGAGCGTACCGGCGGTGATCGACAAATGATCACCGTAGAGGCGCCCGGTACCGAGGTTGTTCAGGGTCGCAGCACTGAGGCGGGTCGTCTCGCCGTCGACCACGCCACGGTTGTCGAATTGGTTGACCGCGTTGGCCTGCACACGCCGCCCACTGATCACGCCGTTGGCACCGTTGTCGATAGCGCCGGCATCCACGCGCACCAGCGCGCCGGACTGCACCGCCCCCTGGTTGGTCATCGTGCCGCCGGTCTGCAGCGACAGGTCGCCGTTGCTCTGCACCAGGCCGCTGTTGATGAAGTTTTGAGTCAACCGGAAGGTCAGGTCGCCAAGGCTTTGGACCTTGCCGGCGCCGCTGTAATTGGCACTGTCGAGCAACACGGACTGGCCCCCAATCAGCGTGCCCGCGCCGTTGTTGATGGCCAGGCTTTTCTGCGCCGGGTTGCGATCGGCCAGGGTCAGCACGCTGCCCGCCGAAAGGATGCCCGCGTCGTTGTCCACGCTGCCGCTGCCCTTCACGTTCAGCGTGGTGTCGGACACGATTGAGCCAGCGCGGTTGGTCAGCGTATCGGTGTCGAGATCGACGCTCTGGCCCTTGATGCCCTGGTTCGCGCCCTGGGTCGCGCTGTTGTCCACGCTCGCGGCGGTCAGCAACAGATGCCCGTCGGCGCGCAACAAGCCCGCCTGGTTGCTCAGTTGCTGGGCGTTGATGTCCAGGGTGCGCGCGCTGCCGATAAAGCCTTGGTCGTTGAACACTTGACCGGCGCGCACGGTGACGTCGCGCTGGCCGAGGATGCCGCCGGTGCTGCCGGAATTGCGGTTGCTCAGCTGTTGGCCGTGGGTATCCACGCGCAGGTCCGACTTGGCCTGCATGATGCCGCCGTCGTTGATCAACGCGCCGCTGTCGACGCTCAGCGTGTCGCTGGCGTTGACGGTGCCTGCACTGTTGTCGAGTTGCTGGCCCTGGGTATTGAGCAGCAGTTGCGCGCCGGTGATCACCCCACCTTGGTTGTTCAGGCCGAGTGCATTGAGGGTCAGCGCCTTGGCTGCCTCCAGACGCCCGCCAAGGTTGTCGAGCACGCTGGTGTCGCTGTTGAGGATCAGGTCGGCGGCCACCGAACCGAGGGTACCGCCCTGGTTCTGCAGGCTGTCGGCCTTGACCGTCAAGGTTTGCGTGGCCGCGACGGTGCCATTGGCGTTGTTCAACTGCGCGGCCTTGATCCCCAGCGCGCCGCCGGCAGTGATCTGCCCGCTGCTGTTGTCCAGGGTGCCGCCGTTGAGGGTCAATTGCGCGGCGGTGACCAGCTTGCCCTTCTGATTGTTCAGGTGCTGGCGCGCGGTGACGGATAAGTCGCCAAGGCCACCCGACTGCACCAGGCCATCCGCGTTGTTCAGGGTGTCAGCGCTGACGACGAGGGCGCCACCGCTGGACAGCGTACCGCCACTGTTGTCGAGGCTGCGCGCGACGGTCATTTGCATACCGTTGCTGCCGGTCTGCACCCACTTGCCGCCGACGTTGGACAGGTCCAGCGCGGTCACGCTGATCTGTGCCGCGCCTACCTGTGCGGCATCGCTGAGCACGCTCTGGTTAGCGTCGGCCGTGAGGGCGCGGCCGGCGGTGACGCGGCTGCGACGCAAGTCGAGATTGCCGGCGGTGCTGGTCAACTCAACGGTCTGGGCGGACGTCTGGCTGTCACTCAGGTCGACCTGGGCGGCGCTGGCCTTGAGGGTCTGCGCGGCGAGGTTCTGGCCTTTGGCGGTCAAGGTGCCAGCCGAGGTCAGCGTCAGCGAACCGCTGCTGCCGAGCTTGCCGGTACTGTCCACGCCCGCGGCCAATGCGGAACCTGCGTGGCTGCGAATCGCCGAATTGGCGCCGGTGGCGGTCAGCGCGGCATTGCCCTGGGCGGACACGATGCCACGGTTGTCGATATCACCAGCGGTGTGCACGGCCAGGTTGCCTTGGGCGTACAGCGTGCCGTCGTTGTCGATGCCCTTGTCGGCGCGGGCGGTCAAATCGGTGGCGCTGCTGATCTGGCCGTGGTTTTCGATCCGGCCGTCGGTGCCGATCACCACTTCACCGGCGCTGGAGCCGATCTGCCCGGCATTGCGCACGCCCACGCCTGCGCCATTGCCGACCAAGGTGATCTTGCCCGCGTACATGCCGCCCAACTGCGCCACGTCGATGGCGACGGTTGGCGTGTCGGTCGGTGTCGCGCCGGTGGCGCCGGCCTTGATGGTCAAGTCTTTGGACCAGATGCCCGCGTTCACCTCAACGGTGCGCGCGATGATTTCGGTGTAGTCGGCGCGGCTGGTGTCCATGCCTTCGCCGCCGATGCTGACCTTGCCGCCCGAGACTTCATAGCCGCTGATCAGGCCGTTCTCGAACTGCGCGCGCCCGGTGGTCAGGGTCGCGCGGTCGGCGTTGATAAACCCGCAGCCTTCACAGGTGATGCCCGACGGGTTGGCAATTACCACCTGCGCCTTGGAGCCCCCCACTTCGACAAAGCCGCGCAACTGGCTAGGGTTGCTCGAATTGACCTCGTTGAGAATCACCCGTGCGCTGCCATTGGCCAGGTTGCGGTTGCCTTCGATCCACCCGCCCAGTTGAGTCTGGCTGTTGGTCACGCCGTTGTTGAGGATCACCCCGCGCTTGTCCACGTCGAACTGGGTGTAGGTGTTGCGCGACACGCCCGCGCCGCTTGGCCGGGTGATATCCACCACCGTGGTGCCGTTGCCGGCGGCGCCGATGGTCGGGCGCTGGCCCGCCGGTGCGGAGCCATCGACCACCACCTGCGCTTGTACCGGCGCCGCCAGCGCGACCCAGCCCATGCCCAGCATCAGCGCAAACCGCAGCGGCGTGAGCGTGGCAACCGCCGTACCCGGGCGCGCTACGGCGCCGGTCGTGCCGGGAGCCTTGCACGCGCTCTTGACGTTTTCGGCCACCACCATCAGCAGGCCGCGAGCCTGGTTGAAAACAATTCGATACAGATGCTTATTCATGCAAGTCCTTTGCGCGGTGGCTGATCAGAGCGCGTCGCTGGGTAACGGGTGAGTGGCAAACCAGGCTTGCGCCTCCAGGTCCAGGACGGCGATACCCTGGAAATTCATGACGCGCAGTCCGCGCTCATCGCCTCGGTGGTACAGCGAACGGAAGATCCGCCCGGGCCACAGCCGCCGTCGCAACAGGCCGCTGACTCGTCGGGTATGCCCGAACGGCGCGACCCAGTCGTTGATCCACAGGCGGTCGCCGCTGTCCCAGTCCGCGGCAGGCAGGCAGACGGCTGGTTCGCGCAGGTAGCGCGCCTCGGCCTCGGCACTGAGGTTGAGCCACGACAGGAAAAACACCGGGCGCCCCGCTTCGCTGATCAGGATGAACTGACGGCGCTTGATCGCCGGCAGCAACAGGGTCGACAGGCTGTGCAATGGCGCATCGCGATGCGCCGCCGAGTGCATCCACAACCACACCGCCGAACCCAGCACCTGGGCTTCGTCGATGGGACTGTCGGGCCCCGTGGGCGCGAGCACTTCGAGGGTGTCATCCGACATGCTGGTCTCCTTCAAAATGACCAGTTGGCGCTGAAGCCACTGGTCACGTCGGCGGTCTGGAAACCCTTGGGTTTTTCCAGAGGTTTGCCGGTGTAGATGTCATAGGAAAACTGCTTGTAGCCGCCGCGCAGGCCTACCACCGCACCGGCCAGGCGGCGACCCAGCAAGTACTCGGTGGAATGCCCGCCAACCTGGCCGTAATCCACGCCCAGATAGAGCTCCTGACCGGTGTTGCCCAGGCTCAGGCCGAGGTCGTTGCTGAAGGTCCAGCCGCGTTCCGCCGACAGAATCTGCTCGCCATCAAAGCCGCGCACGGTGTAGCGCCCACCGATTGAAAAGCGGTCCTGGGGAATCAGCGGCGTGCGGTTCCATTGCCCGCGCCAGCCGCCGATGTAACGCAGCTTCTGCTGGCCGACGCTGAACGGCACTTGCAATTGCGCGTTGGCGGTAATGATCTGCGAGCGCGACGTGCCTTCGCCGTTTTCTTCCTCGGGCGCGCGCAAGGCATCGCGCGCACCGGTGCCACGGCGATAGCCGACGCCAAGGTCGAGGGTGTTCGCACCGATAAATTCACGGTGATTGATCCCGGCCTGCCAACCGGCCATGCGCCGGCGCTGAAATTCGATTTCGGTGTCTTCGATGTAGTTGCTGGAGGTACGGCTCCAGCCACCGAGGGACACGGTGGTCTTGCGCACCGCGTCGCGATAGATCACGCGCGACAGCTGCACCTCATTGGTCCGGCTGCGGCCGCTGTAGGAATACGCCTGGTTCACCCCGGCGATCGTCTGGTGGTAGTCGTATTCGCTGGAGGTCAGGCTCAACTGCCAATAGTCGTAGGGCACCGAGTAGTGAATGGTGTGGCCCTTGGACCCACGGTCGCCGCTTTCGCCGCCGCCGAGGTCGTGGTTGAAGCTGATGTAGAACAGGTCGTTGAGGGTCGCCAGGTTATCCAGCGACAGCGCGACGTTGCCCTGGTACTTGCCGGTCTGCTTGCTGCCGGAGTCGTCCACCGACAGGCTGACCCGCACGGGCACGGCCTGCTTCCAGGCGATCACCACATCGCTTTCACCTGGCTGCGCATCGGCGCCTTCGGCGGGGGTGATCTGTACGTCGGCTTCGGCGGTGGGCACGCGCTTGAAGTTTTCCAGCGCCTGTTCGATGTCGCGCAGGTTCAGCACATCGCCATCGGACGCGGGCATCGCATTCCAGTAGTTGGCGCGGGCCGAGGTGCCGGCGGCAAAACGGATGTGTTTGATCCGGCCGGGCACCACCACCAGCGACAGGGTGCCCTGATTCAAGTCCTGGGCCTGGGCCAGCACGCGGGTGGTAATGAAGCCTTTGGCGATGATCGCATTCTGGATGCGCTTCATAGTCAGGTTGATCCCGCGCGCGCCAACACAACGCCCTTGCACTGGATCATCGGACGGGTTGGCGGCACGCAGGGCCCACTGGAAATCCTCGGCCTGGTCGCCACTGAGCACCACGCGGTCGATCTTGAAGCACGGCGTTTCATCACGCGGCAGGCGCAGGCTGGCTTCGGTGTCTTGGGGCGCTTGCAGGCGAACGTCGGGCGACGGTTCCAGCTGCTCGCGTTGTGCACGCTCGCGCTGTTGCTGCTGGATCAATTGCTGGGCCGGCGCTTGCGGCTCGGCCGCAAACGCAGCCGCGCTGGCTAGCAAACCAACTGCAGTACAGGTGGAAACGCACGACTGCAGCAAAACTGATGGTTTTGTTCTAGATACAGCGACGAGAGACATTTCGCATCCTTGTGAGTGAAACTTCCTACATGCGCAGGCTTTGTCACCACAACGACACAAAAGTGCCCCAGCAAAACATGGCACTGTGACTTGATTCGCAAAAGCGGCCACTGCAGGCCGCCATGACTGTCACATTGCAACGCTCTAACTCAAGGGTTATAGCGGTTTTTCAGGTGTAAAAATTAATCCTCAGTTTTTGTGCAATTTGCTCATCAATTGCGCCTCAGCCTGAGTCAAACCGCAGGATTGGGTCAGTTCATCCACCGTCGCACCCATGCCCACCAGCTTCGCTGCCTGGGCAAACGACAGGCTCGCAGGGTCGCGCTGCTCAATCTGCGCCAGCTTGTCCGGCAACGGCGCGAGGATGGCGCGCAGTTCATGCACCTCATCCCCGACCCTCACCGCACTTTGCTGGAAGTGATCAACCCGCTTGACCAGCTCCAGAATGCGCCGGTCGCGCAGCGCATCGCGCTCGGCCTGTTGCATGGCCAATTCTCGCTGCTGGCGCACATAGCGCAGCATAAACGCCAGCGTCCCGGCCCACAGCAGGGCCAGGACAATCACTGCTGCTTCAAGGAACAATCAGATGTTCTCCAGATCCGACCACTCTTCTTCGCTCATCATCTTGTCCAGCTCAACCAGAATCAGCAGTTCGTTGTTCTTGTTGCACACGCCCTGAATGAACTTGGCTGATTCCTCGTTACCCACGTTCGGCGCGGTTTCCACTTCCGATTGGCGCAGGTAAACCACTTCGGCCACGCTATCGACCATGATCCCGACCACTTGCTTGTCGGCTTCGATGATGACGATACGGGTGTTGTCGCTGACTTCGACGGTATCCAGGCCAAAACGCTGGCGGGTGTCGATCACCGTCACCACGTTGCCGCGCAGGTTGATGATGCCCAGCACGTAGCTCGGCGCACCTGGAACCGGGGCGATCTCGGTGTAGCGCAGCACTTCCTGCACGCGCATCACGTTAATGCCGTAGGTTTCGTTGTCCAGTTTGAAGGTAACCCATTGCAGGATCGGATCATCCAAACCTTGTGCAGATGCTGACTTATTCATACCCATGACCCCTTCAAATGCCGTTACGAACGGCGTGTGTGCTTCGTCGACCGCACTTGCGTGCGGCCCTTATTGTTCAATCAACTGCGTATGTTCACGGGCATCGACTTGACGGCACCGCTGGCGATCAACTCGGCCAGTTCGGCGACGTCGAGCAACGCGCACATGTGTTCGATTACGGTGCCCGCCAGCCAAGGCCGCTGGCCCCGGTGGCTGCGCCATTTGATTTCGTTAGGGTCCAGGCGCAACGAGCGGCTGACTTGATGCACCGCCAGCCCCCACTCGTAACCCTGCACCGAGATCACGTATTGCAGGCCTTGGCGGAAGTCGTCGCGGTAGCGATCGGGCATCACCCAGCGCGCGGTGTCCAGCACCTTGAGATTACCGGCCTGGCTCGGCAGGATTCCGAGGAACCACTCCGGTTGCCCGAACAGCGGCGTCAGTTCCTGGCCGGCCAGGGAGTAGATCGAGCCCAGGCACACCAGCGGCACCGCAAGGGTCAAGCCGGCGACGTCGAACAGCAGGCATTCGAAAGGCTCCGCCGCCCAGGCCGGACGACCATCGCCGCTCACGGGCGGCGGCGTAATATTCGGTGGCAGGTGCACTTCCACCACGGGCTCGACCACCACCGGCGCGACGGGCATGACCACCGGGACGGCGACCGGCACGATCACCGGCGCGACGTAGGCATCACGCGCCTGCTCTTCCAATACGGCCAACTGGAACTCATCCAGGGTACTGGACGACGGTTCTTCTACCGCTGGCTCCAGCACCAGGATCGGTTCCGGCAATTCTTCTGCAGTGGCTTCCTGCAACAAGGCATCCAGGTAGGATTCCAGTGCCAGTTGCGGCCGGGTCTTGAGTTCGACTGGACGATTCATCACGCCACCTGCGCAACAAGCTGCTGGGACAGCAGGTGCTTGAGCAATGCGCGGTAGGCCAACACACCACGGCTTTTACCGTCGAACTGCGAAGGCGTCAGCCCGGCGCGGCTGGCATCGCGCAGGCGCGTGTCCACCGGGATGTAGCCGTTCCAGATGGTCTGCGGATAGGCGTCACGCAATACGCGCAACGTGCCCAGGGACGCCTGGGTACGGCGATCGAACAAGGTCGGCACGATGCTGTACGGCAGCGCCTGTTTACGCGAGCGGTTGATCATCGCCAGGGTGCTGACCATGCGTTCCAGGCCTTTGACCGCCAGGTGCTCGGTCTGCACCGGGATCACCAACTGCTGGCTGGCCGCCAAGGCATTGACCATGAGCACGCCGAGCAACGGCGGGCTGTCGATGATCGCGTAATCGAAGTCCTGCCACAGTTGCGCCAGGGTCTTGGCGATCACCAGGCCCAGGCCGCTCTGCCCCGGCGACTGGCGCTCAAGGGTGGCCAGCGCGGTGCTGGACGGCAGCAGGGAAATGCTCTCGTTACTGGTCGGCAGCAGCAGTTGGCCGGGCAAGTCGCTCGGCACGCTGCCCTTGTGCAGGAACAGGTCATAGTTGCTGTGCTCCAGCGCGTCCGGGTCGTAACCGAAATAGCTGGTCATCGAGCCGTGGGGGTCGAGGTCGACCACGACCACACGCTTGCCCGCCTCGGCCAGCAAGCCGGCTAAAGCGATGGAGGTGGTGGTCTTGCCGACTCCACCTTTTTGATTGGCAACTGCCCAGACTCTCATTCGGATGGTTCCTCCCGGTGGGCACGTGCGCGACCGAGACATTGCATAGGTTATTGAGCCGGTGACGGAGAATTGACGGCACTCTGCCGAACCGGCGGCTTTGCAGGGGCCGGTGCAGTTTGTGTGCCAGCGCGCCTCAAGGCCGCATCCGGTGTTGCATTGGCGGTGCCGGTGCCGGTCAGGCTACGGCGCACATCCAGGTTGCGTGAGACGACCAACACCACCCGACGGTTGCGCGCACGGCCTTCCAGGGTGGCGTTATTGGCCACCGGCTGGAACTCGCCATACCCCACCGACGCCAGGCGCCCGGGGTTCACACCCTGCATCGCGAGCATGCGCACGATGCTGGCGGCACGGGCCGAGGACAGCTCCCAGTTGGTCGGGTACTGCGCGGTGCTGATCGGCACATTGTCGGTAAAACCTTCGACGTGGACCGGGTTTTCAAACGGTTTGAGGATCGCCGCCACCTTGTCGATGATGGTGAACGCCTGGTCGCTGGGCAACGCATCGGCACTGGCGAACAGCAGGCTGGAATTGAGCTCGATCTCCACCCACAACTCATTGCCGCGCACGGTCATCTGGTTGGAGCTGATCAGGTCGCCAAACGCGGCACTGATGTCATCGGCGATGCTTTTCAGCGGATCGCTGGTGCCGCCCACGCCGGCAGCGGTTTCGTCGCTGTCGTTGACCAGCGGCTTGGCCGGGGTCACGCTCTTGGGCCGCTCTTCGCCAATGGGGATCGGCTTGAGCGAACGGTCGGCGTCGTTGAACACGCCGATCAGCGCCTGGGAAATGACTTTGTACTTGCCTTCGTTGATCGACGAGATGGAGTACATCACCACGAAAAATGCGAACAGCAAGGTGATGAAGTCCGCATAGGACACCAGCCACCGCTCGTGGTTGACGTGTTCCTCAGGCTCGCGACGGCGACGGCTCATTGGCATTACTCCCCATCAATCCATGAAGCCCTGAAGCTTCAATTCGATAGAGCGCGGGTTCTCGCCCTCGGCAATCGAGAGAATGCCTTCGAGCAGCATCTCGCGGTAACGGGACTGGCGCATGGCAATGGATTTGAGCTTGCTCGCTACCGGCAACAGCACCAGGTTGGCACTGGCCACACCATAGATAGTCGCGACGAACGCCACGGCGATGCCGCTGCCCAATTGCGAAGGGTCGGCCAGGTTGCCCATCACGTGGATCAGGCCCATGACTGCACCGATGATGCCGATGGTCGGCGCGTAGCCGCCCATGCTTTCAAACACTTTAGCGGCGTTGATGTCGCGGCTTTCCTGGGTGTAGAAATCCACTTCCAGGATGCTGCGGATCGCTTCCGGCTCGGCACCGTCGACCAACAACTGCAGGCCTTTACGCGAGTAGCTGTCGGGCTCGGCATCGGCCACGCCTTCCAGGCCCAGCAGGCCTTCCTTGCGTGCGGTGAGGCTCCAGTTGACCACCCGGTCGATGCCACCGGCCAAGTCGACACGTGGCGGGAAGATGATCCAGATCACGATCTGCATCGCACGCTTGAACGAGCTCATCGGTGACTGCAACAACGCAGCGCCCACGGTGCCGCCAATCACGATCAGCGCCGCCGGGCCGTTGGCCAGGGCGCCGAGGTGGCCGCCTTCGAGGTAGTTGCCGCCGATAATGGCGACAAACGCCATGATGATGCCGATCAGGCTCAATACATCCATCAGAGGCAGGCCTCCACCAGATGCTTGCCGATGTCGTCCAGGCTGTAAACGGCGTCGGCCAGGTCAGCCTTGACGATGGCCATGGGCATGCCATAGATCACGCAACTGGCTTCGTCCTGGGCCCAGATCGCACTGCCGCCCTGCTTGAGCAGGCGCGCGCCTTCACGACCGTCGGCGCCCATGCCGGTGAGTACCACCGCCAGAACTTTGTCACCGTAGGACTTGGCAGCCGAACCGAAGGTAATGTCCACGCACGGCTTGTAGTTGAGGCGCTCGTCACCCGGAAGGATTTTGATCGCGCCACGGCCATCGACCATCATCTGCTTGCCGCCTGGGGCCAGCAGCGCCAGGCCAGGGCGCAGGATGTCTCCATCCTCGGCTTCCTTGACGCTGATGCGGCATAACTTGTCCAGACGCTCGGCAAACGCTTTGGTGAACGCCGCTGGCATGTGCTGGATCAACACGATCGGCGCCGGGAAGTTGGCCGGCAATTGGGTCAATACGCGCTGCAAGGCCACCGGGCCACCGGTGGAAGTCCCAATGGCAACCAGCTTGTAAGCCTTGCGCTTGGGCGCTGGCGAATGGGCATGGGCGGCAGCCGGTGCCGACGTGCGTACCGGCGGCGGCGCAGGCCGGGTAACCGGGGCAGGCGCCGGGCGGCTGAACGAGGAACTGGTGGGCGCAGACGGCGCAGCTACCGGCGCCGGGGCGGGTGCTGGGGCGCTGAACAGGCTGCGACGGTTACTGCGGGAAATACTGTGGACTTTCTCGCACAGCAGTTGCTTGACCTTATCGGGGTTGCGCGAGATGTCTTCGAAATTCTTCGGCAGGAAGTCCACCGCACCGGCATCCAGCGCGTCGAGGGTCACTCGGGCACCTTCATGGGTCAGCGAGGAGAACATCAATACCGGGGTCGGGCAGCGTTGCATGATGTGCCGAACTGCCGTGATGCCATCCATCATCGGCATCTCGTAGTCCATGGTGATCACGTCCGGCTTTAGCGCAATGGCTTGATCAATCGCCTCTTTACCGTTGGTGGCCGTACCGACCACCTGGATGCTTGGATCGGCGGAAAGAATTTCCGAGACGCGGCGGCGGAAGAAACCCGAATCGTCCACCACCAGGACCTTGACTGCCATAAACACTCCGTTAGGCGGGGCGGGCATTACCGCCCTGCCCCGCCAGAATCAAATACGCCGTGCGGCGTAACGCTTGAGCATGCTCGGAACATCGAGAATCAGCGCGATCCGACCGTCACCGGTAATGGTCGCACCCGACATGCCCGGGGTTCCCTGCAGCATTTTGCCCAAAGGCTTGATGACCACTTCTTCCTGGCCAACCAGTTGATCGACGACAAACCCGATCCGCTGAGTGCCCACCGAGAGAATCACCACATGGCCTTCGCGCTGCTCCTCATGGGCAGCCGATGCAACCAGCCAGCGCTTGAGGTAGAACAACGGCAGCGCTTTATCACGCACGATCACCACTTCCTGACCGTCCACCACGTTGGTGCGCGACAGGTCGAGGTGGAAGATCTCGTTGACGTTGACCAACGGGAAGGCGAACGCCTGGTTGCCCAGCATCACCATCAGGGTCGGCATGATCGCCAAGGTCAACGGCACCTTGATGACGATCTTGGAGCCCTGGCCCTTGGTCGAGTAGATGTTGATCGAGCCATTGAGCTGGCTGATCTTGGTCTTCACCACGTCCATGCCCACGCCACGGCCCGACACGTCGGAGATCTCGGTCTTGGTCGAGAAGCCAGGGGCGAAGATCAGGTTGTAGCACTCGGTGTCGGTCAGGCGGTCGGCGGCGTCTTTGTCCATCACGCCACGCTTGACGGCGATATTGCGCAAGATCGCCGGGTCCATGCCCTTGCCGTCATCGGTGATCGACAGCAGGATGTGGTCGCCCTCTTGCTCCGCCGCCAGAATCACCTTGCCGCCACGGGACTTGCCCGAGGCTTCGCGTTCTTCAGGGGTTTCGACGCCGTGATCGACAGCGTTGCGCACCAAGTGGACCAGCGGGTCGGCCAGGGCCTCGACAAGGTTTTTGTCGAGGTCGGTTTCTTCACCCACCAGTTCCAGGTTGATCTCTTTCTTCAGCTGGCGCGCCAGGTCACGAACCAGGCGCGGGAAGCGGCCGAAGACTTTCTTGATCGGCTGCATCCGGGTTTTCATCACCGCGGTTTGCAGGTCAGCCGTCACCACGTCGAGGTTCGACACGGCCTTCTGCATGGCTTCATCGCCACTGCTCAAGCCCAGGCGCACCAGCCGGTTACGCACCAGTACCAGCTCGCCGACCATGTTCATGATGTCGTCCAGACGCGCGGTATCAACCCGCACGGTGGTTTCGGCTTCACTGGCGGGTTTTTCCGCCGGTGGGGGCGCAGCCGCACGCGCAGGAGCTGGAGCCGGGGCTGCGGGCTTGGCCGCTGCCACAGGCGCAGGCGCAGCCGCTTTAGCAGCAGCCGGTGCTGCCGTGGCGACTGCAGCCGCTGGGGCGACTTCGCTGAACTTGCCCTTGCCGTGCAAATCATCCAGCAGCGCTTCGAATTCGTGATCAGAGATCAACCCATCGTCCGCAGGCTTGGCACTGGCAGCCGCCGCCGCAGCAGCAGGCGCTGCCGCCACTTCCGGCAGGGCGTCGACCGCAAACGTGCCTTTGCCGTGCAACTGGTCAAGCAAGGCTTCGAATTCGTCATCGGTGATGTCGGTGCTGGCCGGGGCCGCAGGCGCTTCGGCAGCCGCGACAGGCGCCACCGCATCGGCGGCGAACTGGCCTTTACCGTGCAACTGGTCGAGCAGGGATTCGAACTCGGCGTCGGTGATGTCTTCACTGGTCGGTGCCGCTGCCGGGGCAACGGCGGCCGGTGCTTCAGCTTCGGCCTTGACGGCACTGAGGGAGTTGAGCAGTTGTTCGAACTCATTGTCCGTCACATCCGCTTCAGGCTCCGCCACCGGCTCAGGCGCGGCCTCAACCACCGGCGCTGCCGTGGTGTCGGCTGGCTCTGCATAGCGCGCCAGGGCGGCCAGCAGTTCCGGGGTGGCAGCCGTGATCGGGGCACGTTCGCGAACTTCGCTGAACATGCCGTTGACCGCATCCAGTGCTTCGAGAATCACGTCCATCAATTCCGAATCAACGTGACGCTCACCCTTGCGCAGGATGTCGAACACGTTCTCGGCGATGTGGCAGCACTCCACCAGCTCATGGAGCTGGAGGAAGCCGGCGCCCCCTTTTACAGTATGAAAACCGCGAAAAATTGCATTGAGCAGGTTCGCATCATCCGGTCGGCTTTCCAGCTCGACCAGTTGTTCGGACAGTTGCTCTAAAATTTCGCCGGCCTCTACAAGGAAATCCTGAAGGATCTCTTCATCGGCGCCGAAGCTCATGTGGGTGCTCCTTAGAAGCCTAAACTGGATAACAGGTCATCTACGTCATCCTGACCTGACACAACGTCTTCACGTTTATCGGCATGAATCTGCGGACCTTCACCCTTGGCGAGATGTTTTTGTGGATCTTTTTCAGAGAGGATCGCTTCGCGGTCATGTTCGATGCCGGCAAAACGGTCTACCTGGCCAGCCATGAGCACCAATTTGAGCAAATTGCTTTCCACTTCGGTAACCAACTGGGTTACACGTTTGATCACCTGACCGGTGAGGTCCTGGTAATCCTGGGCCAGCAGAATGTCATTGAGGTTGCTGGAAACCGTGCGGTTTTCCTGTTCGCTGCGCGACAGAAAACCGTCGACCCGACGGGCCAATTCACGAAACTCTTCAGCCCCGACTTCGCGACGCATGAAGCGGCCCCAGTCAACGCTGAGGGCCTGGGCTTCATTGGCCATGCCGTTGACCAGAGGCGTGGCATTTTCCACCAGGTCCATGGTGCGGTTAGCCGCGGCCTCGGTCAGCCTGACCACATAGGACAGGCGTTCGGTGGCATCAGTGATCTGCGAGATTTCTTCGGCCTGGGGCATGTGCGGGTCAATCTGAAAATTGACGATCGCACTGTGCAGCTCGCGTGTGAGCTTGCCCACTTCCTGGTACAGGCCGCGGTCACGGGTCTGGTTGAGCTCATGGATCAACTGCACCGCGTCGCCGAAGTGGCCTTTTTCAAGGCTGTCGACCAACTGGTGAGCATGCTTTTTCAGGGTCGACTCAAAGTCTCCCTGTGACGTTTCTTTATGCTCCATAGCTCCCCCGCGATGGCATTAGCCGTGGATGCGTTCAAAGATCTTTTCGATCTTCTCTTTCAAGGCCTGTGCAGTGAATGGCTTGACTACGTAACCGTTGACCCCGGCCTGGGCGGCTTCGATGATCTGTTCACGCTTGGCTTCGGCGGTCACCATCAACACGGGAAGGCTGCGCAGTTTTTCGTCGGCACGCACGTGGCGCAACAAGTCGATACCGGTCATGCCCGGCATGTTCCAGTCTGTTACCAGAAAGTCGATGCTCCCGCTGTTGAGGATCGGAATCGCCGTAAGGCCGTCATCCGCCTCGACCGTGTTTGTGAACCCAAGGTCACGCAACAGGTTTTTTATGATCCGCCGCATCGTTGAGAAGTCATCAACGATGAGGATTTTCATGTTCTTGTCCAATTCGACCTCCAAGCAGTCTTAAACGCGCCCAGCACCTGGACGCGCCATTTCAATCAACAGGCATTACACAAAAAGGACTGCCGGGGGCACCACGGATCGAACCCACGAAGGCCTATCACCTTCGCGGTATCGCTTTGCAATGCTCCCCACACTGCCTGTCAGCGCGCTCGCCACTCTCCCAAACGCCCCCGCAAGCGGGCTGCGCATTGGCTGTGCAACTGGCTGACACGCGATTCGCTGACCCCCAGGACCTCACCGATTTCCTTGAGGTTCAGCTCTTCGTCGTAATACAGCGCCAACACTAACCGCTCGCGCTCGGGCAAGTTGGCAATGGCGTCCGCCAATGCACCCTGGAAGCGTTCATCTTCCAGGTCGCGTGACGGTTCCATATGCGCGCTCGCGCCGTCCTCGTGCAGCCCTTCGTGTTCGCCGTCCTGCAACAGGTCGTCGAAACTGAACAGGCGGCTGCCCAAGGTATCGTTCAAAATCCCGTAATAATCGTCGAGACTCAATTGGAGTTCGGCCGCAACTTCATGATCTTTAGCGTCGCGACCGGTTTTTGCTTCAATTGCACGAATTGCGTCGCTGACCATGCGCGTATTTCGGTGCACCGAACGCGGCGCCCAATCACCTTTACGCACCTCATCAAGCATCGCGCCACGGATACGGATACCCGCATACGTCTCGAAACTCGCGCCTTTGCTGGCATCGTATTTGGTCGACACTTCGAGCAAGCCGATCATGCCGGCCTGGATCAGGTCCTCGACCTGCACGCTGGCGGGCAGGCGAGCCAGCAAGTGATAGGCGATACGCTTGACCAGCGGCGCATAGCGCTCAATCAACTCACCCTGACTGTCACGGGCAGATTTCTTGTAGGCGTTGTAGCCATTCGCTGTCATAGCACCGGTCCTGCGCTCGTCTGATGTACCAATCGCTCGACGAAAAACTCCAGATGCCCACGAGGGTTGGCGGGCAACGGCCAGGTATCGACCTTCTGGGCAATAGCCTTGAACGCCAATGCGCATTTGGAACGAGGGAACGCTTCGTAGACTGCACGCTGCTTTTGCACAGCCTTGCGCACGCACTCGTCGTAGGGAACTGCGCCGACGTATTGTAAGGCGACATCGAGGAAGCGATCCGTGACCTTGGTCAACTTGGCGAACAGATTGCGCCCTTCCTGCGGACTCTGGGCCATGTTGGCCAGGACGCGGAAGCGGTTCATGCCGTAGTCACGGTTAAGCAGTTTGATCAGGGCGTAGGCGTCGGTGATCGAGGTGGGTTCATCGCAGACCACCAGCAGGACTTCCTGCGCGGCGCGCACGAAGCTGACCACGGACTCGCCGATCCCGGCGGCGGTGTCGATCACCAGCACGTCGAGGTTGTCGCCGATATCACTGAATGCCTGGATCAGGCCGGCATGCTGCGCCGGGCTCAGGTGCACCATGCTCTGGGTACCGGAGGCAGCCGGCACGATGCGGATCCCGCCAGGGCCCTGGAGCAGCACGTCGCGCAGCTCACAGCGCCCCTCGATCACATCGGCAAGGGTGTGTTTGGGCGTCAGTCCCAGCAGAACGTCGACGTTCGCCAGCCCCAGGTCAGCATCCAGCAGCATGACGCGACGGCCAAGCTCTGCCAGGGCCAGGGACAAATTCACTGACACGTTAGTCTTTCCGACGCCACCTTTGCCGCCGGTCACCGCGATCACCTGTACGGGATGCATGCTGCCCATTTTATTTCTTTACCTTGTCTTGCTTAGACGCAGGCTACATGGCTTGGCCGCGTGAATCGCTTGCAGACCATCAATGTAGGTACATTTCACGGTGTTCATCCTGACTTCAACCGACCCGTTTTGCCGGGTTGTGGTAGAGGTCGGCGAACATATCGGCCATCGCTTCCTCGCTAGGCTCTTCTTGCATTTGCACGCTGACGGCACGGCTGACCAACTGATGACGGCGCGGCAGATGAAGATCATCCGGGATCCGCGGCCCGTCGGTCAGGTAGGCAACCGGTAATTCATGACTGATTGCCAGGCTCAACACTTCACCCAGGCTGGCGGTTTCATCCAGTTTCGTGAGGATGCAACCGGCCAGGCCACAGCGTTTGTAGCTATGGTACGCAGCGGTAAGAACCTGTTTTTGGCTGGTGGTTGCAAGCACCAGGTAATTTTTCGACTTGATGCCACGCCCGGCCAGGGTTTCCAGTTGCATGCGCAACGCCGGGTCGCTGGCTTGCAAGCCGGCGGTGTCGATCAGCACCACGCGCTTGCGCAGCAGCGGATCGAGGGCGTTGGCCAGGGACTGGCCCGGGTCGACGTGGGTCACCGGTACATTGAGGATGCGGCCCAACGTCTTGAGCTGCTCCTGGGCGCCGATCCTGTAGCTGTCCATGCTCACCAGCGCGATATTATTCGCGCCGTACTTGAGCACATAACGCGCTGCCAGCTTGGCGAGGGTGGTGGTCTTGCCCATGCCGGCAGGGCCGACCATGGCGATCACACCGCCCTCTTCCAGGGGTTCGATTTCCGGGGTAGCGATCATCCGCGCCAGGTGGGCCAGCAACATGCGCCAGGCCTGGCGGGGTTCTTCGATTTCGGTGGTCAGGGCCAGCAGGTCGCGGGACAACGGGCCGGACAAGCCAATGCGTTGCAGGCGACGCCACAGGTTGGCCTGTTGCGGTTTGCTGCCTTGCAGCTGCGTCCAGGCCAGCGAGCCGAGCTGCACTTCCAGCAGTTCGCGCAGGCCGTTGAGCTCAAAGCGCATCGAGTCGAACACACGCTGGTCAACTGCGGCGGCCGGGGCTGGCGCGGCAGGACGCGGCGGCTCGACGAAGGTCGGCTCAACCAGTGGTTCGGCAGCGGTCAGCGGCAGCCCGGCGAACAACTGGCGATTGGTGGTGGTATCGCTGTCGCCACGCATGCTCAGCTCAGCCTGAGCCGAGACGATGCGCGAAGCGGTCTTGCGCAGCTCGTCTTCGAGCTCCATGTTCGGTACACGCGGCGCCAGCGCCGAGGGGGTGTAATCCAGGGCAGCCGTCAGCTCGACACCGCCGGCAATACGACGGTTACCGATAATCGCGGCGTCGGCGCCCAGCTCATCACGGACCAGTTTCATGGCCTGACGCATATCGGCGGCGAAAAAACGCTTAACTTGCATAACCCACTACCCTCAGCCGTTGGGCCCTACTGTCGCGACGATAGTCACTTGCTTGTTGTCAGGAATTTCCTGATAAGCCAAAACGTGCAAATTCGGTACTGCCAAGCGTCCAAACCGCGACAACATCGCGCGGACCGGACCTGCCACCAGCAGAATCACCGGTTGGCCCTGCATTTCCTGACGCTGTGCGGCGTCGATCAACGAACGCTGCAGCTTTTCAGCCATGCTTGGCTCCAGCAGAACGCCCTCTTCCTGGCCTTGTCCTGCCTTCTGAATACTATTGAGCAATATTTGTTCCAACCTTGGTTCCAAGGTGATCACAGGCAGCTCAGAGTCAAGCCCTACAATGCTTTGCACGATTGCACGGGACAATCCGACACGCACCGCAGCCACCAGCGCGGCGGTATCTTGACTCTTGGCGGCGTTGTTGGCGATGGCCTCGGCAATGCTGCGAATGTCGCGTACCGGTACCTGTTCGGCCAGCAGCGCTTGCAGCACCTTGAGCAATTGCGACAGCGACAGCACGCCGGGCACCAGCTCTTCCGCCAGTTTTGGCGAGGCTTTGCCCAGTAAGCCCATCAATTGCTGGACTTCTTCGTGGCCGATGAGCTCGTGGGAGTGCTTGTACAGAATCTGGTTGAGGTGGGTCGCGACCACCGTGCTGGCGTCCACCACGGTATAGCCCAGTGACTGCGCCTGGCTGCGCTGGCTGATTTCGATCCACACCGCCTCCAGGCCGAAAGCCGGATCTTTGGCGGTAATGCCGTTGAGGCTGCCGAACACCTGGCCTGGGTTGATCGCCAACTCGCGATCCGGATAGATCTCGGCTTCAGCCAGGATCACCCCCATCAGGGTCAGGCGGTAGGCGCTCGGAGCCAGATCGAGGTTGTCGCGGATGTGCACGGTGGGCATCAGGAAGCCCAGGTCCTGCGAGAGCTTCTTGCGCACACCCTTGATCCGCGCGAGCAATTGGCCGCCTTGGTTGCGGTCCACCAGCGGGATAAGGCGATAGCCAACTTCCAGGCCGATCATGTCGATGGGGGTCACGTCGTCCCAGCCCAACTCCTTGGTTTCCTGGGCGCGGGCTGGCGATGGCAGCAGTTCTTGTTGACGCGCAACTTCTTGCAGGGCTTGGACCTTGACCGCGTTTTGCTTCTTCCAGAACAGGTAGGCACCACCGCCCGCCATGGCCGCCATGCTCAGGAACGACACATGGGGCATGCCCGGGACAATGCCCATGATCGCCATGATGCCCGCCGCCACGGCCAACGCCTTGGGCGATGCAAACATCTGCCGGCTGATCTGCTTGCCCATGTCTTCGGAGCCCGACGCACGGGTCACCATGATGGCTGCAGCTGTAGATAACAACAGTGATGGCAATTGCGCCACTAAACCGTCACCGATGGTCAGCAAGGCGTACACCTTGCCCGCATCGCCGAAGGTCATGCCGTGCTGAAAGATACCGACGGCCATGCCGCCGATCAGGTTGATGAACAGAATCAACAGGCCAGCGATGGCGTCACCGCGCACGAATTTGCTGGCACCGTCCATGGAGCCGTAGAACTCGGCTTCCTGGGCCACTTCCAGGCGGCGGGTCTTGGCTTGATTCTGGTCGATCAGACCGGCGTTGAGGTCGGCGTCGATGGCCATTTGTTTGCCGGGCATGGCGTCGAGGGTAAAGCGTGCGCTCACCTCGGAAATCCGCCCGGCGCCCTTGGTGACCACCACGAAGTTAATGATCATCAGGATCGCGAACACCACGATACCGACCACGTAGTTACCGCCGATCACCACCTCACCGAAGGCCTGGATCACCTTACCGGCGGCCGCGTGGCCGTCCTGGCCGTGGAGCATGACCACGCGGGTGGACGCCACGTTGAGCGCCAGCCGCAGCAGGGTCGCCACCAGCAGGATCGTCGGGAATACCGCAAAGTCCAGCGGCCGCAGGGCGTAAACACACACCAACAGGACCACGACCGACAACGCAATGTTGAAGGTGAAGAACACGTCCAGCAGGAACGGCGGCATCGGCAACATCATCATTGCCAGCATCACCAGCAACAACAACGGCACACCCAGATTGCCCCGCGAGAGGTCAGTCAGGGTCGTACGGGCCGTGCCGAGCATTTGAGAGCGATCCACCACCGGTATTCCTCGTTTCCTTGAAGCAAACTTTTGACGCCGGAAGGCGTCCTGGAGGCGGTATTGCAAGAAGCCTTCCAACTTTTGCTTTAAAAAACGCGGATTGCTCCCAAGCACGCTGGAGCACTATCAGGCCGGGCAATTCAACTGACGATTTGCACTTCGGTAGCCTGATCACCCTTTTGACCTGTTTCTACTTTGAACTCCACTTTCTGCCCCTCCTCAAGGGTTTTATAGCCCTCGCCCTTGATCGCCGAATAGTGGACGAAGAGATCTCCCCCACCATCCTGACTGATAAAGCCATAGCCTTTTTCCCCGTTAAACCACTTCACCGTACCTGTCGACATTGCCGCTCTCCTGACCTCGCTCAGCACACCACACGAGACTCACTGGATAATCTTGATATGGGACGCGAATACGCCCTCAGGGCGGTGGATCCTCGTAAATTGCACCCTTAGGCCCTCTCTGAGCCAAATCCCTGCAGAACTCGTGAGATCCACCAACACGTGTTCGTCGCCGCCATCCATAGCAATCATTCCCTCCCCTGTTTTGCGGTCGTATTCCTCGACCGTCCCTTTAACCACTTCCATTGCAACACCCTCTGCCTCACGCACAGCAATGTGCGTGGAAAACCCAGTGTTATGGAACCGCGATAAAGGGACGGCAGCTACTGTCAAAGTTGACAGGTAGACGACCGACAACGACGAGTGGTAGGGGGAAGGATGGAGCCGGGAGGGAGAGTTCGGGGCAGTTGATAATCAGGAGTCGCGGCGCAATTCCGGTGGGATCGGCAGATCCTTGAGCGGGTCCGGACGCTTGCCCTTGCCCGCGCGGTATTGGCGGATCTGATAGACATACGCCAACACCTGAGCCACGGCCAGGTAAAGCCCGGCGGGGATTTCCTGATCGAGATCGGTGGAGTAGAAGATCGACCGCGCCAGTTCCGGCGATTCGAGCAACAGAATGTCGTGGGCCACGGCGATTTCGCGGATTTTCAGCGCAGTAAAGTCGCTACCCTTGGCCAGCAGCATCGGTGCGCCGCCCTTCTCCGGGTCGTACTTGAGGGCCACGGCGTAGTGGGTCGGGTTGGTGATGACCACGTCGGCGTCGGGCACCGACGCCATCATCTTGCGCTGGGACATTTCCCGCTGCAGCTGGCGGATGCGTTGCTTGACCTCGGGCCGCCCTTCCTGATCCTTGTGTTCGTCGCGCACTTCCTGCTTGGTCATCAGCAGTTTTTTGTGGCTTTCCCACAGCTGGATCGGCGCATCCACTGCCGCAATGATGATCAGCCCGGCGGCCATCCATAGCGCGCTCCAGCCGACCACTTGCACGCTGTGGATGATCGCCGACTCCAGCGGTTCGTGGGCGATAAGCAGCAGGTCGTCGATGTCGGACGACAACACCATCAGCGCCACAAACAGAATCAGGATGAACTTGGCCAGGGCCTTGAGCAGCTCCACCAGGGCCTTGGCGGAGAACATGCGCTTGAGCCCGGCTCCGGGGTTCATGCGACTGAACTTGGGCGCCATGCTGCTCGCGGCGAACAGCCAGCCGCCGAGGGCTACCGGGCCGATCAGCGCGGCCAGCAACAAGGTAATCAGGATGGGCTGCACCGCCAGGATCGCGATCTTGCCCGAGTGCAACAGGTATTGCCCCATCGCATCAGGGTTAAGCAACACCTCACGAGGCAAGGTGAAGTTGTGCTTCATCAGCTCCAGCAAGTCGAGCGCCAAACCACCGCCGTAGATCAGCAAGGCGCCGGCACCGGCCATCATGGTCGCAACGGTATTGAGCTCTTTGGAGCGCGCAATCTCGCCCTTTTCCCTGGAGTCCTTTTTACGTTTCTCCGTGGGGTCTTCTGTTTTGTCCTGACCACTCTCGCTCTCGGCCATGGCTCAGCGCGCCCGTGCCAGATCACGTAAGAACTGCAAGGCGTCGGTCGCCAGCGGTTGATACTGATTGAGAATGTCGGCCAGGCCGATCCAGAAAATCCCCATGCCCAACACCAGGGTCAACGGGAAACCAATCGAAAAGATGTTCAACTGCGGTGCCGCACGGGTCATCACGCCAAACGCGATGTTGACCACCAACAATGCGGTAATCGCCGGCAGTACCAGCAACAGCGAAGCCCCCAGCACCCAACCGAGGCGCCCGACCGTTTCCCAGAAGTGATTGACCACCAACCCCGACCCCACCGGCAAGGTGGTGAAGCTTTCGGTCAGCACCTCGAACGCCACCAGATGCCCGTTCATCGCCAGGAACAGCAAGGTCACCAGCATCGTCAGGAATTGCCCGATCACCGCCGCCGACACACCGTTAGTGGGGTCGACCATGGAGGCGAAGCCCATGCCCATCTGGATCGAGATGATTTGCCCGGCAATCACAAACGCCTGGAAGAACAGTTGCAGGGAAAACCCCAACATGGCACCGATCAGGACTTGTTCGGCGATCAGCATAAGGGCACTCAGGTCCAGGGCATTCACCGACGGCATGGGCGGCAAGCCCGGCACCAGCACCACCGTGATCGCCACCGCCAAATACAGGCGCACCCGGCGTGGCACCAGGGTCGTGCCGAACACCGGCATGGCCATCAACATGGCCGTCACGCGGAACAACGGCAGGATGAACGACGCCACCCACGTGCTGATCTGGGTGTCGGTCAATGCCAGCAGGGAATTCACCCGATCAGCCGATCAACTGAGGAATACTGCCGTACAGCTGCAGGATGTATTCCATAAAGGTTTGCACCAGCCACGGGCCGGCGACGATCAGGGTGATCAGCATCACCAGCAGGCGCGGCAGGAAGCTCAAGGTCTGTTCGTTGATCTGGGTGGCAGCCTGGAACATCGCCACCAGCAGGCCCACCAATAGGCTCGGCACCACCAGCACGGCAACCATCATGGTGGTCAGCCACAGCGCTTCTCGGAACAGGTCGACGGCTACTTCTGGCGTCATTGCGCTATACCCCGCCGAAACTGCCGGCCAGGGTGCCGATAATCAGCGCCCAACCGTCTACCAGCACAAACAGCATGATCTTGAACGGCAACGAGATGATCAGTGGTGACAGCATCATCATACCCATGGCCATCAGCACGCTCGCCACCACCAGGTCGATGATCAGGAACGGGATAAAGATCATGAAGCCGATCTGGAACGCGGTCTTCAACTCGGAAGTCACAAAGGCCGGTACGAGAATGGTCAGCGGCGCCTGGTCCGGGGTCGCGATGTCGGTACGCTTGGACAGGCGCATGAACAGCTCAAGGTCACTGGAGCGGGTCTGCGACAGCATGAAATCCTTGATAGGAACCTGTGCCCGGTCAATCGCCACCTGGGCGGTGATGGTTTCCGCCAGATAGGGCTGCAGGGCTTGCTGGTTCACTTTGTCGAAAACCGGCGCCATGATGAACATGGTCAGAAACAACGCCATGCCGGTGAGGATCTGGTTCGACGGCGTCTGCTGCAGGCCCAGGGCCTGACGCAGGATCGAGAACACGATGATGATCCGCGTGAAGCTGGTCATCAGCATCACAAACGCCGGGATAAAGCTCAGCGCGGTCATGATCAGCAGGATCTGCAGGCTGACCGAATACTCCTGGGCCCCGGCCGCGTTGGTACCCAGCGTAATCGCCGGGATCGACAACGGGTCGGCGGCAAACGCCAACGGCGCCGCCAGCCACAGCATGAGCGTCAATAACACGCGCATTACTTCTTATCCTTCTGATCCTTGCCCAGCAGTTCCATCAGGCGCTGAGCGAATTCGGGCGTGGCGGGCTTGGACTGATCCACGTTCACTGGGGTCTTGAGCACATGCAACGGGGTGATGCGGCCAGGAGTGAGGCCCAGCAGGATCTGCTCTTCACCCACTTGCACCAGCACCAGCCGATCACGCGGGCCGAGGGCGCGGGAGCCGATCATCTCGATCACCTGCGCGTTACCCGGACCCACCTGCTGTACGCGGCGCAACAGCCAGGCCAACACGAAGATCAGGCCAACCACCAGCAACAGCCCCAGCACCAGTTGGGTCAACTGGCCACCGAGGCCGCTGCCGACCGGCGCCGCCGCGGCGGCCGCCTGGGCCACCGGCTCTGCGGCCCAAGCGCCCAATGGCAGCGCGACCAACAGTCCCACCATCAGCCGCTTCATATCAGCGCAACTTCTTGATGCGTTCGCTTGGGCTGATCACGTCCGTCAGGCGGATGCCGAACTTTTCGTTGACCACCACCACTTCACCGTGGGCAATCAGGGTGCCGTTGACCAACACGTCCAAGGGCTCACCCGCCAGGCGATCCAGCTCGATCACCGAGCCCTGGTTGAGTTGCAGCAGGTTGCGGATGTTGATGTCGGTGCTGCCCACTTCCATGGAAATCGACACCGGGATGTCGAGGATCACGTCCAGGTTCGGCCCATCGAGGGTCACCGGGTCGTTGTTCTTCGGCACGCTGCCAAACTCTTCCATCTGCAGGCGGTTACCTGCGGGGGCAGTGGCGGCATCGGCGGCCAGCAGGGCGTCGATATCGTCTTGGCCAACATCGCCGGTTTCTTCCAGGGCCGCAGCCCATTCGTCAGCCAGAGCCTGGTCTTCGGCGGAAGTGTTTTCGTGTTCGGTAGCCATTACATGTCCTCGGCGGAGCAAACATTCATAAATAGGGGATGCATCAGCGACGGTTGATCGGCTCAACCACTTGCAGCGCCAGGTTGCCCTTATGGGAACCCAGCTTGACCTTGAACGACGGCACGCCGTTGGCGCGCATGATCATTTCTTCCGGCAATTCGACCGGGATGATGTCTCCCGGCTGCATGTGCAAAATATCCCGCAGGCGCAATTGGCGACGGGCTACGGTGGCGCTCAGCGGCACGTCGACGTCCAGCAAGTCTTCGCGCAAGGCCTTGACCCAACGCTCGTCCTGGTCGTCCAGGTCGGACTGGAAACCGGCATCAAGCATCTCGCGCACCGGCTCGATCATCGAGTACGGCATAGTCACGTGCAGGTCGCCGCCGCCGCCATCGAGTTCGATGTGGAAAGTGGACACCACAATCGCTTCGCTCGGGCCGACGATGTTGGCCATGGCCGGGTTCACTTCCGAGTTGATGTACTCGAAATTGACTTCCATGATCGCCTGCCAGGCTTCCTTCAAATCGATGAAGGCCTGCTCCAGCACCATGCGCACGACGCGCAATTCGGTGGGGGTGAATTCACGGCCTTCGATCTTGGCGTGACGGCCATCACCGCCGAAGAAGTTGTCCACCAGCTTGAACACCAGTTTGGCGTCGAGGATGAACAGCGCAGTGCCGCGCAACGGCTTGATCTTGACGAGGTTAAGGCTGGTGGGAACGTACAGCGAATGCACGTACTCACCGAACTTCATCACCTGCACGCCGCCCACCGCCACGTCCGCCGAGCGGCGCAGCATGTTGAACATACTGATCCGGGTGTAGCGAGCGAAGCGTTCGTTGATCATCTCCAGCGTCGGCATGCGTCCACGGACGATGCGATCCTGGCTGGTCAGGTCATAACTTTTGACGCTGCCGGGCTCGGCAGCCATTTCGGTCTGTACCAGACCGTCGTCGACGCCATGCAACAGCGCGTCGATTTCATCCTGGGACAGCAGGTCTTGCACGGCCATGTCGTGATCCTACTGCAATACGAAGTTAGTGAAGAGCGCCTGCTCGACCACGACTTTGCCGAGCTCCTTCTGGGCCACTTCCTGCACGCTGGCAGTGACCTTCTGGCGCAGCATTTCCTGGCCCACCGGGGTGGCCAAGGTGTCGAAGCTCTGCCCGGAGAACAGCATCACCAGGTTGTTGCGGATCACCGGCATATGCACTTTGAGGGCATCCAGGTCCGCCGCATTCCGTGCCAGCAAGGTGATGCTCACTTGCAGGTAGCGTTGGCGACCGTTCTGATTGAAGTTGGCGACAAAGGCCGGAAGCATCGGCTCGAAGATTGCCGGTGGCTTGACGTTACTGGCGGTTTCGGCGGCAGGTGCCGGTTTGCTTGCACTGCTATGCATGATGTACCAAGTGCCGCCCACCGAGGCCCCGATGGCCAGGAGCAGGCCCACGACTATCATCAGGATAAGCTTGAGCTTGCCTTTGCCTGCCGGTGCGGGTGCTTTTGCTGCGTCGTCGCTCTTCGCCATGCCAATAATCCGTCACTATTCGGGAATTCATAGATCTACGGATAGGCAAGAGCAAGTGTTATGCCAGAGTTGTCTGGCAGGCAGAGACGAACGAACACCACAAAACAAATGTGGGAGGGAGCTTGCCCCGATGAGGGTGTGTCAGTTCATACATCGGTTGACTGATACACCCTCACCGGAGGGCAAGTCCCCTCCCACAATTTGGATCTGTACGCGGCTCAAGTCAGGCGTAGTAATCGACGGCGCTGGAGCCGATCACTGTAGAGCTCACTGGCACCACGGCTTCAGCCACATCAATGTGGTTGCCACTGTCGCCGCTGTCAGCCCCTCGCCCGCTGCGACTCACGCCACTGGTCTGGGCCTGCTGCTGTTGCTGCTCCTGGCCACGGGATTGGTCGGACACGTTGACGTCCACCTGCCCCATACCCTGTTGCGCAAACATTTCCCGCAGGCGACCCGACTGGCTTTCCAGCGCTTCACGCACCACCGGGTGGGCGCTCATGAAGTTGACCTGGGCTTGCTGGTCGGCGGTCATGTTGACCTTGATATCCAGACGGCCGAGTTCAGCCGGTTGCAACTGGATCTCCGCCGACTTGAGGTTGGCGCTGGACAGGTACATCACCCGATTGACGATCTCGTCGGTCCAACCGCTCTGGTGCATGGCCAGTGGCGCATTCGTCACCGGCGGCAACGCGTTGGCCGTTTTCGGCGTGGCCGCCTGGGTCAATGCCGCCAAACGATTGGCGAAATCATCGACACGGGTGTCGCTGGTGGCGTTTTTAAGGTCTTTGAGGCCGTCTTCGATCAAGCCGCTGAAGGCCTTGTCACCGCCTTGGTCAGTGCTGTCTTTGGTGGCTTGCTGGTCGACCATTGTGGCCAGGCCAGCGGCAAAGTTCTGCGCGGCGGTTGGCTGGTCCTGGGTAGTCGTCGGTGCGGTTTTGGCCGGCGCCTGACTGCTGGCCGACACATGCCCGCCCTGCTCCATCGCCAGGCGCACGGCCGGCATGGCATCCAGGGGATCGGCCTCAGGATCGAAGGCCGGCTTGACCTCCTCGGTCGCCGCGATGGGCACAGCGACCAACGGCAGGGCCTTGTCGTCCTGGGCGGCAGCGGCGGGTTCCGGGGTTTCCACCGGCACGACCACCGGCAAGACCACAGGCGTGACAGCGGCAATCATGGCCGGGTCGACGACGGGATCAGTCGGGGGCTGCTGCGCGAGTGCTGGATCGGCGGGTGCGTCGTCATCCTTATTGGCGCTGTCGTCGGACGGCTTGGCAGGCAAGGTCTTGCCGCTATCGGCAACCGCCGGTGTACTGGCGGCAGGCTTGTCGGTACCGGCAGCCGGCTTGGCGCTGGCGTCGACAGGCTTGTCGCGTGTGGGTTTGGCCGCGTTGTCGTCGGTTTTGACCGACGGTTTCGAGCCTTGGCTGGCGAACACTTGAGCGAAGCCAGGGCCCTTGTCCCGTGGGTCCGCAGCCGCTACCTGGGGGTTGGCAGCGGGCGCTTGAGGCTTGGCCGCGGGGGCAGCCTGAAGAAGCGAATTGGGGGCGACTGGCATAGGTAAAGGTCTCCACTGCATGGGGGTCGGGGATGCAGTACCTGGAGGTAGAGCAAGAGTTGGGCCAGGTTTGTTGGATTGCGGTTTTTTGGGTGGGCCTATCCGTTATTCGGTAACGGACAGGTCACCCATCAAAGTTGAAACCGTTGCCTTTCGTGCTCATACAACGGCCGCACCAACGCAAACTCCCGATCAATCTGATCCACCAACTCCCCCAAGTCCGAAGCCGGCTCAGAAGACCTGGCCTCAAGCGACTGACACAACTGCGCCAACCGCAGCGCCCCAAGGTTCCCACTGCTCCCCTTGAAACTATGCGCAATCCGTCCCAACGCCTTGGCATCATCCCGCGCCTGGTGCAGGGCCTCGATGCGTTTCTGGGAGTCATCAAGAAAGGTATCAAGCAGCTTGGGATACTCGCCCTCCATAACCTCCTGCAAACCCGACAACACCTGCGGGTCCATATGAATCTCTGCCACTTGCTCGCTCCTTGATCAAGAATCGGCGGATTATGCCAGAGCCCCCCAGCAAAACTCCACGCAGACACTGCGCCCACCGTCAGACCAGCGTACGTCGCTGCTCAACTGGCGCACCAGGCTAAGGCCCCGACCCGACAGACGATCGACGTCCAGCGGCCGTGCCAGCATCTGTTCCACGTCGAAACCCGGCCCGCTGTCTTCCAGGCGCAACGTCATTTTGCCGCCCATGTGGGTGGGCACCACCTGCACATGCACCCGCACGTAACCGCTGTTCAACTTCGCCAGGCGGTCATTGCGCTGGCGGTAATATTCGGCAAACCCCTGGGCATTGCGCTTGAGCCGCGAGTCCAGCCCCAGCACACCATGTTCCAGGGCGTTGGAATACAGCTCAGCCATCACGCTGTAGAGCGCACCGCTCTGCTCGCGCAGGCCGTGGATCTCAAGCAGCAGTTGCAGCAGATAGGGCAAAGGGTTGTAGCGCTTGAGGGTCTCGGCGCGAAACTCAAAGCTCACCGACCAATCCAGCGGGCAGGATTGGCCGCTGTCGGCATACAACGGCCCGGTGGCGCGCAGGGATTGGCCGTGCTGCAGGGTGATTTCCACCATGCTCACGTCGTCACGCGCTTCACCGCGAAACGCCGCCAGGGCCTGTTCGATGTCTTCAAACAGACGATTGGGCTCGCGATTGGCCGCAAAGACCTGCTGTAAACGCTCGGCGCCGAACAGTTGATCGTTGGCATCTGCGGTATCCAACACGCCGTCGGACAGCAGGAACACACGGTCGCCCAACGCCATGGGCCAGACCTCGGTGCGGTCATCAAAGGCTTGCGCCGACAACACCCCCAACGGCAAATGCCGCGACTGCATCGGGGTGCGCTTGCCGCTGGCGATGTCATGCACATAACCGTCGGGCATGCCCCCGTTCCACACCTCCACCACGCGCCGCTCGGTGCTCAGGCACAACAGGGTGGCGCAGCAGAACATGTCCACCGGCAGGATGCGCTTGAGCTTGGCATTCATCTCCCGAAGGATCTGCGTCAGGCCATAGCCCTTGGCGGTCATGCCGTAGAACACTTCCGCCAGGGGCATAGCGCCCACCGCCGCCGGCAAGCCATGGCCGGTGAAATCGCCGAGCAGCACATGCATGTCGCCTGACGGCGTGTAGGCCGCCAGCAGCAGGTCGCCATTGAACAGTGCATAGGGCGATTGCAGGTAGCGGATGTTCGGTGCGGCATTGATGCAGCCGGAGTGGGCGACCTTATCGAACACTGCCTTGGCCACGCGCTGCTCATGCAGCAGGTAGTCGTGGTGCTTGGCAATCATGTCGCGTTGCTGCAACACCGTGGCTTGCAGGCGGCGCAGGCGGTCCATGGCGTTGATCTTGGCCGCCAGGATCAGTTGGTTATAGGGTTTGGGCAGGAAGTCATCACCGCCGGCATCCAGGCACTCGGCCAGGGCAGCGCTTTCGCGCAGGGAGGTGAGGAAAATGATGGGGACCAATTCTTCCCCCGCCAGTTGCTTGATCCACCGCGCAGCGCCGTAGCCATCCATCACTGGCATCAAGGCATCCATCAGCACCAGCTGCGGCCGTTCGCGGGCGAAGACTTCGACGGCTTCCTCGCCGTTGGTAGCGGTGAGCACCTGATGCCCCTGGCGCCGCACAATGGTCGACAGCAACAGAAGATCGGCAGCGTTATCATCGGCGATCAGGATCGTCAGCGGCTCAACCGCGGGGGCCTGGGCGCTCACTTGATGTCGAACAGCTTGTCGAAGTTGGAGATGGCGAGGATCTTGCGCACATCGGAGTTGGTGTTGACCACCTCAACCTGCGCCTTTTCGCCGCCAGCATGGTCCCTCAACAGCAGGAGCATGCCCAAGGCCGAGCTGTCCATGTACGTGGTTTCTTTCAGATCCACCACATACAGCTCAGGCACTTTGTAGTAACGCTCGTAGGCGTCACGAAACGTCTGATGACTGCCGAAATCAAACCGTCCCTTGATAGCGATCGTCAACTTCTTCCCGTCCAGGGATACTTCTGACTCGATTGACATGCGACTGCTTCCTTGTCATGGGCATAGACACAAGGTGTAGCAGGCGAATGAGATCCGGGCAACACCGCAGGTCAAATGCGGAAGAGGGCCTGGTCCCGATAGCCGTGGGTCAGTCAACAAATTCAGTGACCGATCTATCGCTACCGGGGGCAAGCCCCCTCGCACATTCAGAATTGTGATTGGCGGGGAAGACGTTGTGACAGCTCATCGAGCAACTTCTGCTCACGCTTGTCTTCCAGCGCCCGCGCTTCATCGATATAGCGCTGCACCAGCTTGCGCAAACCTTCGACCCGGGCAAACGCCTCTTGCCAACTTTCGCGGGCCTTATCGAGGTTGTTCTGGTGCCAGGCCAGGCTCTGGCGCTGTTGGCCCACGGCGGTTTCCAACTGGTTGAGAAAGCCCTGGTAGCCCATCAGCCACTGACCCGAAACGCCCTTGGTGCCGCGCTCGATCCATTGCTGTTGGTACTCGCCGCGAAAGCGTTCCAGGTCACCCAACTTGCTTTCCGCCAAGCGCACTTGGCCCTGGAAATAACCCAGGCGCTGTACGGCGGTTTTTTCGGCCTTTTCGGCCATGTCCACCACGGGGGCCAGGCGCGCGGCGCGGCTGTTGGCCATGGCTTAGCCGCCTGGCGCAGGGGCGAAGATGGAATGCAGATGCGCTTCGCTTTCACCCATGCTGATCTTGTCGTTGAGGCCTTGGCGCAGGTAAGTCACCAACTGCGGTTGCAGGGCGATCGCCAGGTCGGTGTCGCGATCGCCACCGGCCACGTAGGCGCCAACGCTGATCAGGTCGCGGCTCTGTTGATAGCGCGACCACAACTGCTTGAACTGTTGCGCGCGGACCATATGCTCCGGCGTGACCACCGCCGGCATGACCCGGCTGATGGACGCTTCGATATCGATAGCCGGGTAGTGCCCTTCTTCGGCCAAACGGCGCGACAGCACAATGTGGCCGTCGAGCACGCCCCGCGCCGAGTCGGCGATAGGGTCCTGCTGGTCATCGCCTTCGGACAACACCGTGTAGAACGCAGTGATCGAGCCGCCACCGGCCTCGGCATTACCGGCGCGCTCCACCAGTTTCGGCAGCTTGGCGAACACCGACGGCGGGTAGCCCTTGGTCGCCGGCGGTTCGCCGATGGCCAGGGCGATTTCCCGCTGGGCCTGGGCAAAACGGGTGAGCGAGTCCATCAGCAACAGGACGTTCTTGCCCTTGTCGCGAAAATATTCGGCGATGCGCGTGCAGTACATGGCCGCGCGCAAACGCATCAACGGCGCATCATCCGCTGGGGAGGCGACGACGACGGAGCGCTTGAGGCCTTCTTCACCGAGGCTGTGCTCGATGAATTCCTTAACTTCCCTGCCCCGCTCGCCGATCAGCCCCACCACGATGATGTCGGCCTCGGTAAAGCGCGTCATCATGCCGAGCAACACCGACTTACCCACACCGGTACCGGCGAACAGGCCCAGACGCTGGCCGCGGCCGACCGTCAATAAACCGTTGATGCTGCGGATGCCCACATCCAGCGGTACGCTGATGGGGTTGCGGTTGAGCGGGTTGATGGTGGGGCCGTCCATCGGCACCCAGTCTTCGGCTTTCATGCCGCCCTTGCCGTCCAACGCACGACCGGCGCCGTCCAGCACCCGGCCGAGCATGCTCATGCCCATGGGCAGGCGGCCGGTATCGGCCAACGGCACCACGCGGGCGCCGGGGGCGATGCCCGCCAGGCTGCCGACGGGCATCAGGAAGATCTTGTTGCCGGAAAAGCCCATCACTTCCGCTTCGACCTGCACCGGGTGGTAGCTGTCGTCGTTGATCACCATGCAGCGGCTGCCCATGGCGGCGCGCAGGCCCTCGGCTTCGAGGGTCAGGCCGACCATGCGCAACAGACGCCCTTCAAGGATCGGCTGGCCGGGCAATTCAGTGGCCTCGACGTAGCCGCTCAGGCGCTTGACGAAGCTGGTGCGATCAAGGCGCATCGGCGGCGTCCAGGTCGACGCTGAGGTCAGGTTCGGCGGGGTTCAACACCTGCTCGTGGACTTGATCCAGCAGCTTGGCCATGATCTGGCTGATGCGGGTTTCCACCGTCGCATCAATGCGGCTGTGTTCGGTCTCGACCCGGCAACCACCGGGCTGAAGCGCTGCGTCTTCGACGATGCGCCAGGTTTCTTCATGGCGCTCGCGCAGGGCTTTGACCTGTTCGAAATCCTGCGGGTTGATGTACAGCCGCACATTGCCGACACCCAGGGGCAGCAGCTTGAGTGCTTCGCGCATCACGCTTTCGATATGGCTGGAGTCGAGTACCAGTTCGCGCTGGATCACCTGGCGTGCAATATGCTCCACCAGGCCGACCATGGATTTTTCAATCTGCGCATCCTGCTCGGCGATAGGGTCGAACAGCACACCCATCAAACGTTCCAGGCTGGCCAGCTTGACGCTCAGCGCCGCTTCGGCCTCTTGGCGCACCTTGAGAGTGGTGCTGCGAAAACCGTCTTTTTCACCCGCAGCGAAGCCTTCGTTGTAAGCCTCCTGGCGGATGCTTTCCAACTCTTCCAGGGTCAGTGGCTGGACTTCTTCCAGCGGCACTTCTTCCATTTCCACCGGCGTTTCTTCAACGGGTTCCGGCTCAGGCTCGGGCACATGCGGGTCGAAGCTGGGCAACGACCAGATGTCGAACCCACCGACATCCCGTGCGCGAATCAGATCGCTGGGCGCCTCATCTTTGTTCGACATCAGGGGCGCCTTAGATCATTTCTTCGCCGCCCTTCCCACCGAGAACGATTTCTCCGGCTTCGGCCATACGGCGGGCAATGGTGAGGATTTCTTTCTGCGCGGTTTCTACGTCGCTGACGCGCACCGGGCCTTTGGCTTCCAGGTCGTCGCGCAACAGTTCGGAAGCACGCTTGGACATGTTCTTGAAGATCTTCTCTTTGACGCCTTCGTCCGAGCCTTTGAGGGCAAGCACCAGCACGTCGGAGGACACTTCGCGCAGCAACGCCTGGATGCCACGATCGTCGACATCGGAGAGGTTGTTGAACACGAACATGAGGTCTTCGATCTGGCCGGACAGGGTGTCGTCAATCTCGCGGATCGAGTCCATCAACTGGCCTTCGACCGAGCTGTCGAGGAAGTTCATGATGTCTGCCGCGCGCTTGATACCACCCAAGGTGGTCCGCGAGGCATTCGAGTTGCCGGAGAACTGCTTCTCCAGGATGGTGTTCAATTCTTTCAGGGCCGCCGGCTGCACGGTGTTCAGCGACGAGACGCGCAGGATGATGTCCAGGCGCACTTTATGGTCGAAATGGCCGAGCACTTCACCGGCTTGGTCCGGATCGAGGTACGCCACCACGATGGCCTGGATCTGCGGGTGTTCAAAGCGGATCACGTCGGCGACGGCGCGCGGTTCCATCCACTTGAGGCTGTCCAGACCGCTGGTGTTGCCGCCCAACAGGATGCGGTCGATCAGGCCGTTGGCCTTGTCTTCGCCCAGGGCCGAGGTGAGCATCTTGCGGATGTAGCTGTCGGAGCCGACGCCCAGGCTGGTCTGGTCGCCGACGATCTCGACGAACTCGCTCATCACCTGCTCGACTTGCTCACGGTGCACATTGCGCATCTGCGCCATGGCCACGCCCACACGCTGGACCTCTTTGGGCCCCATGTGGCGCAGCACTTGGGCGGCATCGGTTTCACCGAGCGACAGCAGCAGGACTGCGGCTTTGTCGACCTTGGTGAGCTTGGCAACAGCGGCTCGATCACTCATCTGCGTTAATCCACTCTTTCACGACCTGGGCCACACGGCCCGGGTCTTCTGCTACCAGACTTTTGATTGCGTTCAACTGAGCGTCGTAACCTTCGCTCGGGCTTGGCAACAGGATGCTTTGCGGGCCGCCGAGGCTGACGCGGTCGTTGGCCAGTTCGCCGTCCAGGCCGCCCATGCCACCCAACTCGACGTCACTGCCGCCAAACGCCGCCAGCTGTTTGTTCTTGCCGTTGCCGGTGATGTTGTTGAGCACCGGACGCAGCACACCGAACACCAGCACCAGGATGAACAACACACCCAGCACTTGCTTGACGATGTCCCAGAACCACGGCTGGGTGTAGAACGCCGCTTCGGCGATGACTTCACCGCGCTCGGCGGAGAACGGCATGTTGATCACGCTGACGCTGTCACCACGACTGGCGTCAAAGCCGACGGCGTCCTGCACGAGGCGAGTGAAGCGCGCCAATTCGTCGGCGCTCCACGGCGCACGGGTAACGGCGCCATCCGCCGCATTGACCTTGACCTGGTCGTCGACCACCACCGACACCGACAGGCGATTGACGCGACCCTGCTGCTGCTTGGTGTGGCTGATGGAGCGATCGAGTTCGAAGTTCTTGGTGGACTGGTTACGCTTGTCCGCCGGGTACGGGGCGAGCATCGGTTGGCCGGTGGCCGGGTCCATAATCTGCTGGCCGTTGGCGTCCAACAATGGCTGGCCGGGCTGGATCGCGCCAGCGGTGGCAGCAGCGCCACCGGTGGTTTGCGGGGCCGAAGCCGGGGCTGGCGGCTGGTTGCTCAGGGCACCCGGCACACCTTGCGGACCATTGCTGGCGGTGCGTTGTTCGCTGGTGGACTGTTCGCTGCGCAGCGCTGGCTGGTCCGGGTTGAACTGCTCGGAGGTCGACTCGACGGCACTGAAGTCCACGTCGGCGGACACCTCAGCCTTGTAGCGGTCGTTGCCCAGCACCGGTTGCAGGATGTTGTGCACACGCTGGGTGAGCATGCTTTCCATACGGCGGCTGTAGTCGAATTGCTTGCCGGCCTGGGTCAGCGCGGAGTTTTCCGCCATGTCGGACAGCAGGTTGCCCTTCTGGTCGACAACGGTGATTTGCGACTTGCTCAGTTCGGGAACGCTGGTGGCCACCAGGTTGATAATCGCCAGAACCTGGCCAGGCTCCAGCGAACGGCCGGAAAACAGTTCCACCAGTACCGAAGCACTTGGCTTGCGCTCGTCGCGCACAAACACCGAGCTTTTCGGAATGGCCAAGTGCACACGGGCGCCCTTGACGTTGTTCAAGCTGGAGATGGTGCGGGCCAACTCGCCTTCCAGGCCACGACGGTAGCGCGTGGCTTCCATGAACTGGCTGGTCCCGAGGCCCTGGTCCTTGTCGAGGATTTCAAAACCGATATTGCTGTCGGACGGCGTTACGCCGGCAGCGGCAAGCTTCATGCGCGCACGGGCCACGTCATCGGCCTTAACCAACAGCGCGCCGGAGTTGGGCTCTACGGTGTAGGCGATGTCGGCGGCGGCGAGGGTTTCCATGATCTGCTTGGAATCCATGCCCGCCAGGCTGCCGTAAAGCGGACGGTAATCGGGTTGTTGCGACCACAACACCACGGCGAAACCAATCGCCACGCTGGCAGCCAGGCCGACCATCAGGCCCACCTGACGCAACATGGTCATTTCCGAGAGGTTTTCCAGGAACGACAGGCCAAACAGCGGCGGCTTGCCGTCTGCCTTGGCGGGTACGTTGTCGGAGACTGCTTCTGCCATGACTTAAATCTCGCCCTTAAACCGGCATCTGCATGATGTCTTGATAGGCCTGAACCAACTTGTTACGCACTTGGGTCAGAGCCTGAAAGGAGACGCTGGCCTTTTGCGAGGCGACCATCACATCGGTGAGGTCCACGCCGCTTTTGCCGATCTCGAACGCGGTGGCCAACTGGCTGGAAGCTTGCTGGGTGTCACTGACTTTGTTGATGGCCTGGCCGAGCATGTCGGCGAAGCTGCTTTGGCCCAATTCCGGCGCTGGCGCGACGGATTTCGGTTGAGCCATGGCATCCATTTGCATGGAGCGCATATCCAACATCAACCGATTGAACTCAATACCCTGGCTCATGAACTTCTCTCTCCAACCCGCAAATTTTTGACACTACGCAGCGATTACTAGGGGAGGTAGCAACAAGGGTGCCAGCTCTGTATCAACTCGTAAGAAAAGGCGACAAACCTTATCGACGTTGTTACCGGTTATGTGGCGAACAGATACGCCTCGACGTCCATCCCGGCGTCGCGCATCTGCGCCAGCTTGTAGCGCAGGGTGCGCGGGCTGATGCCCAGACGCTCGGCGGCCTCTTTGCGACGGCCGCGCTCGGCGCGCAGGGTGTCGATGATCATCTGGAATTCGCGGCGACGCAGGTCGTCACCCAGGGCACCGGCAGACTCAGCCTCTGCAACCACCGGCGTGGGCGCCAAGGTAGGCAATGGGGCCGCACCACTGCCCATGGCCAGGCAGAAATCCTGGGGCTGGATCAAGCCACCCTGTTGCAGAATCAGCGCGCGCTGGATGGCGTTATCCAACTCGCGCACGTTGCCCGGCCAGGGATAGCTGATGAGACACGCTTGCGCCTCGGCCGAGAGCCGCGCCTGGGCGTGCTTCATTTTTTTGACGTGGTTGTTCAGCAACCGCTCGGCCAGCGGAATGATGTCCGCCGGACGCTCACGCAGCGGGCGCCAGGCCAGGGGGAATACTGATAGCCGGTAGAACAGGTCTTCGCGGAAGCGCCCCGCCGCCACTTCGCCAGCGAGGTCGCGGTTGGTGGTGGCGACCACACGGATATCCAACTGGATCGGTTTACGCGCACCGACGCGCTCCACTTCGCGCTCTTGCAGCACCCGCAGCAGCTTGGCTTGCAGGCCCAGAGGCATTTCCGAGATTTCATCCAGCAGAATGGTGCCGCCATCGGCCTGTTCGAACTTGCCGGCCTGGGCCGCGATGGCACCAGTGAACGAGCCTTTTTCATGACCGAACAAGGTTGCTTCAAGCATGTTGTCGGGGATCGCCGCGCAATTGATGGCGATGAACGGTTGGTTGGCGCGAGTGGATTGTTGGTGGATATAACGCGCCAGCACCTCTTTACCGGTGCCGGACTCGCCGGAGATCAGCACCGTGGAATCACTGCGCGCCACACGGGCCGCCAGTTCAAGCAGTTGCGCACTGGCCGGTTCGAAGGCAATCGGGCCTTCGCCTTCGCTGGCAGGGATCACGCCCAGGGCGTGCCGCGCCACCAGTTCGATCAGCGCCTTGGGTTCGAACGGCTTGACCAGGTAATCCGCCGCGCCTTGGCGCATGGCGTCCACCGCACGCTCCACCGCACCGTGGGCGGTCATCAGCAATACCGGCAGTTGCGGTTGGCGCGCGCGCAGCAAGGCCAGTAACTGGTGGCCGTCCATGCCCGGCATGTTCACGTCACTGACCACCAGGCTGAAGGTTTCCTGCTCCACCGCGTCCAAGGCGTCCTCGGCAGAACCGACCGCCCGGTAGTCATGACCCGCCAACAGCAGCGTGTCCGCCAATGCTTCACGCAGGGCGCGATCGTCTTCCACCAACAGAACCTTGATAGCCATTACTTTTTACTCCGCGCTTGCCGCGCATGAAAACAGCGGCAAGCTCATCAATGCACACGTGCCACGCCCCAGCCGGGAATGCAGCTGCAATTCTCCCTGATGGGCACGCGCCACAGCCTTGACCACGGTCAGGCCGAGGCCGGTTCCATTGGTCTTGGTGGTGAAAAAGGGTTCGCCAAGGCGCTTAAGCACCACAGGATCAATGCCGGCACCGCTGTCGCTGATGCACAGGCGCAGGGTCTGCTCGCGGTTGTACAGGTGCACCTTGAGCCGTGCGCCCGGGCCGCTGGCCTGGATAGCGTTTTCGATCAGGTTAAGCAACGCGCCCACCAGGGTGTCGCGATTGCACAGCAACTCGCCAAGGTGGCTGTCGCACTGCCAACGCACCTGAGTGTCTTGAATATGGGTGGCCGCCGCCGCTTGCAGGGCCTGCATCAATTGGGCAGGTGTCACGCGGTCAGTCAGCGGCAATTCGCCGCGGGCAAACACCAACATGTCGCGTACCTGATGCTCCAGTTCGTGCAGGCGCTCTTTGAGACGGCCAGCAAACCGCTGCTGTGTGGCAGCGGGCAATTGTTCATCAGTCAAATGACTGGCGTAAATCAAGGCCGCCGACAACGGCGTACGGATTTGATGCGCCAAAGAAGCGACCATTCGGCCCAACGAGGACAAACGCTCGTGGCGCGCCAATTGGTCTTGCAGGTGACGGGTTTCGGTCAGGTCGTTGAGCAGCACCAATTGCCCCGGCTCTGCGTCCAGGGAACGGGTAGCGATGGACAGGCGGCGCCCGTCTTTAAGGGAGATTTCGTGACCATCATCCTCACGCGGCGCAAAGCAGCGGGTAATGACGTGGCGCCACAGCTCGCCTTCCAGCGGCAGGCCGAGCATGTCGCAGGCTGCCGGATTAGCTTCGCGCACGCGGCCCTCTTCGTCAATGACGATAACGCCACCGGGCAGCAGCGACAGCAGGTTCTGCAGACGGTTGGCCAAGCGCTCTTTCTCGGCCAGCTCTTGCATGCGCTGGGCGCTAACCACCGCCAGTTCGCCTTTCAGCTCGCAGACTCGGGCCTCCAGCAGGCTGTAGGAATCAGTCAGTTGGCTCGACATCTGGTTGAACTGCGAGAACGCTTGTTCAAGACCCTGGCGGGTCTGCGGTTCTACAGGCGCAATCAGTCCCTGGATGGCAGGGGCCGAAGATAGTTGGGCGGCGTGGGGCATCATGCTCTCTCGCTTGGCTGACCGTCAGTTAAACGGAACGTTGCGAGGGCTGTAGCAATACTTGTGCCGAAAAAAAACCGCTGATTAATCAGCGGCTTGAAAAACAGGCGTCAATCATCTGCCTGTTCATCACCTTCTCGGCGGCTCATACCGTACTTGCGCATCTTCTCCACCAGGGTGGTTCGGCGAATGCGCAGGCGTTCGGCGGCCCGGGCGACGATGCCGTTGGCGTCGTCCAGGGCCTGTTGGATCAAGCCTTGCTCCAGGTTGCCGAGGTAGTCTTTGAGGTCGAGACCTTCCGGCGGCAGCATGGCGGTAGAACCGAAGTCCGGGGTATGGCCGTTGATGGCGACCCGCTCTTCCATGTCACTGCGCAGGCTGTCGACCATCTGCTCGTCTTCGTCGTCGACGTAGCGGAATTTCTTCGGCAGCTCGACCACGCCGATCACACCGTAGGGGTGCATGATCGCCATGCGCTCGACCAGGTTGGCCAGCTCACGGACGTTGCCCGGCCAGCCATGGCGGCACAGGGACATGATCGCAGCGGAGTTGAAGCGAATAGAGCCGCGCTTTTCGTGTTCCATGCGCGAGATCAGTTCATTCATCAGCAGCGGGATGTCTTCCACGCGCTCACGCAGCGGGGCCATCTCGATTGGGAAAACGTTTAGGCGGTAGTACAAGTCTTCACGGAAGCTGCCCACCTCGATCATGCTTTCGAGGTTCTTGTGGGTAGCGGCGATGATGCGTACGTCGACGCTCTGGGTCTTGTTGCTGCCCACGCGCTCGAAGGTGCGCTCCTGCAATACGCGCAACAGCTTGACCTGCATCGGCAGCGGCATGTCGCCGATTTCGTCAAGGAACAGGGTGCCGCCGTTGGCCAGCTCGAAACGCCCGGCACGGCTGGTGATCGCCCCGGTAAAGGCGCCCTTCTCATGGCCGAACAGTTCGCTTTCGAGCAGCTCTGCAGGGATCGCCCCGCAGTTGACCGGCACAAATGGCCCGTCGCGGCGCTTGGAATGGTAGTGCAGGTTACGCGCGACCACTTCTTTGCCAGTGCCCGACTCGCCGAGGATCAGCACGCTGGCGTCGGTATCGGCCACTTGCTGCATCATCTGGCGCACGTGCTGGATGGCGCGGCTGGTGCCGACAAGGCTGCGGAATAGATTAGGTTCGCGGTGGCGACCGCGCTCGCGGGCCTGGTCGTACATCTCGCGATAGACCTGGGCACGGTGCAGGGAATCAAGCAATTTGCTGTAGCTGGGAGGCATTTCCAGGCTGGAAAGCACGCGGCGGCGCTGGTCTTCCGGCAGCTCGACAGAAGAAATATCACCAATCAGCAGGACCGGAAGGAACTCATCCCACGTAGACAGTGTCTTTAACAAGCCCAAAACAGCGCCTGGAGCGTTTACTGTCCCGATCAGCACACAAATGACATCACGGCTCGATGACAATGAGCTGGCCGCCTGCTGCCAGTCATGGCTACCGCAGGGCAGATTTTCTTCGCCAAGAAAATTCAAAATCACCGCCAAGTCGCGGCGGCGGACGCTATCGTCATCGATCAGCAGAATTTTGGTTTCACGCCACATGCAATAGCAACTTCCCTAGTAAAACTTCCTGCCCCGAGATTGAGGGCAATCGAGGCGCCTGTAAGACTTCTTACCTTATAGACGTCTGAAATCTGAAAACAGCACTAGTTAAGTCAAAAATGCTGGCACGGTCAAATTTATGACGCGCCGGTAGGATTAACTTCGACTGTTCAGCCGAACAGATGGTAAACCTTTGACGCATTTTTCGCTTGGTTGATCTGCGACATCTCTTCGAAAATCGCCTGGCGTTCGCCGGTCGTCACCTCAAGCAATTGCTGGTATACCGCCAACAGACTCTCAAGCTTTTCACGCAACGCATCCTCATCCACCGGTGCTTCGCTGAGCACCTGCTCGATCACGTCGCGACAGCCCATATCCAGCTCGCCAATGGCGTCCCAGTTACGGTCTGCCAGCGCGCCCATCAGCGCCTCACGGGTTTCATCAATGCGTTGCAGTGCTTGGCTCATGACGTGTTCCTCAAGGCACCCAGGCCTTATTCTGCTGCAGCCTGTGGCGCGCCAATCGCATCCCAGCCTTCTTTAACGGTAATCATCAAACGGGCAACTTCGTCGATCATGTCAGCGTCGTTATGCAGGTTGGCTTCCATCAGACGGTTGGTCATGTACGCATACAGACTTTCCAACTGCTGAACGTAAGCCGGGTTATCACTCTTTTCAGCGTTCAGGCCGTCACGCAGGCCGATCACGATATCGATGGCCTTGCCGAGCATCAGCCCCTTCTGGGCGATGTCGCCACGCGCCAGCGCGCCCTTGGCCTGGGCCATGCGGTCGAGCCCGCCTTCCATCAGCATCTGCACCAGGCGATGAGGGCTGGCTTCGGAGATCTGAGCATGGGAATTGACCTTCTGGTATTGGCGAAGGGCTCTCATGGGATTCATGTTTCTACCTCGTGACGGGCGACAGCGAAAAGGATTCTAGTAACCAATATGTCGACGGGTTCGCAAAAAGCTTTAGGGCCAGTTGTCCCGCGATAAAAAAAGGCCAGGCAGATTGCCTGGCCTTTTTCATGCGCAGGCATCAGCTATTGGTCTTGACGTTGTTCAAGGCGTTGAGCGTGGTCATGACGCTGGTGCTTTGCTGGCGCAATTGGGCGACCAGGGTGTCCATGGCGTTGTATTTGGCCGACAGGCTGTTGGTGAGCAGGGTCATGCGCTCGTCGAGCGTGGCCTGGTCTTTGGTCAGGTCCTTCAGCGTGTCCGACAAGGACGTCGAACGCGTCGCCAAGATACCGGTGCTCGCCTTGGCAAAGTCATCCGTGGCGCTTTTCATCCGCGCCAGCATGCCGTCTTTACCGCTGAACATACTGTTGATGTCGGCGCCGTTGGTTTTAACCGCCGCGTCCCACTTTTTGTCATCAATCGCCAGCAGACCAGTGGTCGAACTGGTGGTCACGCCGAACTGAGCCAGGGACTTGAAGGCCCCGTTGCCCGACAGCGCGTTGAACTCATTGCGGATCGTGCTCTGCAACGAACGCATGGTCGAGTCACCCGTCAACGCTGCCGCAGTGGTGCTGCCGTCCAGGTTCGTGGTGACCTTGGTTTCGGCGTTCATCGCTGTGATCAGGGCGTTGTAGGTGTCAATGAACCCCTTGACCCCGGACTTGAGCGCGGTGTTGTTGGTGCTGACGGTGATGAGCGTGGCGTTCTTGTCACCCGTAGTGCCCGTTTTGTAAGTCGACGTAGCTACCAGCTTGATATCCACGCCACTAAGAGCACCAGTGATGGTGTTGGACTTGGACACAGACGAAACACCATCGATGCTGTATTGCGCATCCTTGGGATAATCAACGACCGTGGCGCCCACATCCAGCCCCGAGGTGCCAGACAGCGTGAGGTCCGAGCCCGTCCCCATATTGGTAGAGGTCAGGATCAATCGAGAACCGTTGGAATCGGTCTGGATGTTGGCACTCAGCCCCGACGTGCCAAACTGCGTATTGATCGAGTCACGTACCTGCTGCAAGGTCGCGCCGGCTGGAACGCTGAGGTCGTAAGCCTTGCCGGACTGACTGATGGTCAACGTGGTCGGCTTATCCGTCGCGTTGACAACCGTCGAAGTGCCACCGCTGAAGTTCTTGCTCGACAGCTTGGACGCCTGGGCCAACTGGTCGACGATCAACCGGAAGCTGCCGTTCGAGGCCGTATTGCTGGCCGTCATGGTCGCGGTCTTTTCATCCGACGACGAACCGCTCAAACCGGTGAAGCTGCTGTCCTTGGACATGGTGTCCAGGGCGTTACGAAACGCATCCAGCGCTGCCTGAACCTTGCCGATCGAAGACAGCGTGGTGGTCGCTTTCGCGGACGCGGTATTGATCTGCGTTTGCTTGGGCACCTTTTCGGCGTTAACCAAGGATGTCACGATCGCTTGCGTATCGATGTTCGAACCGATACCACTTACCGTTGAACCCGCCATCATCTATCTCCTGTTCGGTGGCTGCCGTTATCTTGACTTATTACGCCTCAAGACAGGACAGCAACAAGTTTCATGCCAGCTCAGGCCTTGTCGTCAAACAACAGGTTGCTTGCGCTGCTGAGGTTCTGTGCCAGCTTCAATGCTGTTTCCGACGGAATCTGGCGAATCACTTCACCATTGTCGGTATTGATGACCTTGACCACCACACGGCGGGTGGAATCATCAATGGAAAAATCGAGGCTACGCTGGGTAGCTTGAACGAAATCGCGAATATCGGTGACTGCTTTTTCCAGGTCGGCGCGTGCGGGCTCTTGGCTAATCGCGGGCGTTGCCTGGACATTCAGAACGTTGTTGTCAGCCACTACCTTGGCAGGTGCGCTTTGAGGTGCAACCGGCGGATAAGACTGGTTCAGCTTTACACTCATGTCCATGTCCAATCTCCTCTAAACCGAAAAAACGGAAGGGCACGTAGACGCGCCCTTCCGTTAGTTACCAAGCGCTGGGATTACTGAAGCAGCTTCAGTACAGCGGATGGCAGCTGGTTAGCCTGCGACAGGATCGCGGTGGAAGCCGACTGCAGGGTTTGTTGCTTGGTCAGTTCGGCGGTTTCGGAAGCGAAGTCGACGTCCTGAACGGTGGAACGTGCAGCGGTGGAGTTCTTCTGAATGTTCTGCAGGTTGTCTGCAGTGGTAGTCAGACGGTTCTGGGTAGCACCCAGGCCCGAACGAACGCCGTCGATGGTGCCGATGGCCTTGTCGATAACAGCCAGCGCGTTTTGAGCGTTGGTAGCGTCGGTCACGTCGGTGTTAGAGATGGTGGTCTTGGTCGACGAAACGGTAGCAGCCGAGAACAAGTCCGATACACCAGTACCAGCGTCGCTCAGGGAGTAGCCTTTAGCCGAATCCAGGGAAACCTGACCGGTCACAACGATTGCAGCAGCACCCAGAGCAGCCGGGGTGGCGAATGCGCCAGCGCCGTCTTTAGCGCCAACCAGGATGTTGGCCTGGGCGTTGGCATCAGCACCCGAGAACGACAGGTTTTCGCCGGAATCCGACTTAACCGACAGGGTTTTGTTGGATTCGTCGTAGTTAACGCTGATGCCCAGTTTGGCAGCGTTCGATTTCAGCTGGTCAGCCAGGCCGGCCAGGTCCTTCACGCCGACGAAATCAACAGCGGCACCGCTACCTACAGCCAGTTTGAAGTTCGACGGAGTGGCAGCGCCTACTTCCAGTTTGACTTCAGTGCTGGCGGTAGCGGTCAGGCCACCGATCGAACCGTTCAGGCCCGCAGCGATGTCTTTAGCCGAAGCGCCTGCAGCGTAAGTTACGGTTTTGGTCTGACCGTTGCCGGTAACAGTGATGTCGCCGCCAGCCAGGCCAGTTGCGCTAGGCACGATGGCCTTGGTTTTGACCTGCTGCGAACCAATGTTGTTGGCTGCAACGTTTTCCAGGCTCAGGTTGATGGTTTCGTTAGCGTTAGCGCCAACCTGGATAGCTTTGGTACCGTACGAACCGTCCAGCAGCTTCTGGCCACCGAAAGTAGTGGTTTGCGAGATACGGGTCAATTCCGAAGTCAGAGCCTGGTATTCGTCGTTGTTCGACTTACGGTCGTCAGCGCTGAGGGAGCCAGTAGCGGAAGACAGAGCCAGGGTACGCATTTTTTGCAGGATGTCGGTCGAAGCCTGCATCGCGCCTTCAGCGGTCTGAGCGATGGAGATACCGTCGTTCACGTTTTTTACTGCTTGACCCAGGCCGTTGATTTGGCTGGTCAGGCGGTTAGCGATCTGCAGGCCAGCTGCGTCGTCTTTAGCGCTGTTGATACGCAGGCCGGAAGACAGGCGCTGCATGGAAGTGGCCAGGGCGCCGCCAGCTTTGTTCAGGTTGCCCTGAGTAGTGATCGAAGCAATGTTGGTGTTTACTGTTAAAGCCATGACGAAATCCTCGTTGGATGGATACTGCGGCTTCCGGCCCTGGCAACCGCCGGGTGTGGCCTGAGAACCTACGTAATAGTTATCGTCGTGGTAGGCAGTTGCTTGAGGATTTTTTTGATTTTTTTTACTGGCGCCGTGCCACCCTTTGCAATTCAACGGCTTACATCAGCTCAAAACCCCGGATTCATTGGCTTTTCTGGCGCCAAATAAAAAACGCCGATGATCTCTAGATCATCGGCGTTTTTTTATGCAGCCTATTAAAGCGTCACGGGCGATACAGAATCGCCGAACCCCACGACAGACCCACACCAAAACCGCTGATTGCCACGCGCTTCCACTTGGCGTCCATCACGTGCTTTTCCAGCAGCAGTGGAATGCTCGACGACACGGTGTTGCCGGTCTCGACCATGTCCTTGATGAACTTGTCCACCGGGGCATCTTCAAAACGGCGTGCCACGGCATCAACGATGGCCGCACTGCCCTGGTGAATGCAGAACGCGTCGATCTCATCAGCCTTGAGGTCCGACTCGTTGAGCAGCTCGTGCAAATGCGCCGGCACCTTGAGCAAGGCAAAGTTGAAGACCTGGCGACCGTTCATGAAGAACACGCCATCACTGACCTTCAAGTGCGGTGCGCCGGAACCGTCGGTGCCGAATTTGGACTTGCCCAGCAACCACGGCGCGTCTTCACCCATCCAGGTGGCGGTAGCGGCGTCGCCGAACAGCATGGTGGTGTTACGGTCTTCCGGGTCGACGATCTTCGAATACGGGTCGGCGGTGATCAGCAGGCCGTTTTTCAGGCCAGTGGCTTCCATGAAGCCCTTCATCGCGTAGATACCGTAGACGTAGCCGGAGCAGCCCAGGGAAATATCAAAGGCCGCCACATGCGTCGGCAGGCCCAGTTTGTCCTGGACGATCGCGGCGGTGTGGGGCAAACCCTCTTCATCACCGTTCTGGGTGACGACGATCAGCGCATCAATCGATTCGCGCTTCAGATCCGGGTTGTTGGCAAACAAAGCGTTGACCGCCTCGACACACAGATCGGAGGTTTCCTGCGCGGCTTCCTTGCGCGGCAGGAACGCAGAACCGATCTTGCCAATGATGAATTCTTCATCCTTGGCGAATTTGGCACCCTGGGCGTAGTTATCGATCCCGTCTGCCGGCACGTAACTGGCGATGCTTTTTATGCCAATCATTGTGGCTTCCCAATACTAAATAGCTGGAGAACACCCCGAGGACTGCGCCCGGAGTGCTGACAATAAAGGGGATAACCCCATAAAAATCTCGCTGAAAGCCGCCCCGCAAGGACCCTGTGACGACTTATCCTTTTCACACGATACAGTGAAGATGCGCTTTATGACTCACAGGTCACTCAATTTTGTGCGCTTTATGCAAAACGTTTCAACAATTTAACCCCAGAAACGACAACGGCCCGCCCTGTTTCCAGAGCGGGCCGCTTGACTTGGCGCCACTTACATCTTGTTGAACAGGCTCAACTGCGAGACTTTCACGAACGCCAGCTGCGAGGCTTCGAGCATGGTTTGCTGCAGCGTCAGGTTGATCGCCGCCTCACCCATGTCGACGTTGGCCAGTGCACTCATGGTCGTGGTGTTGGCCAAGCTGATGCTAGTGTTTGCGCTGGCCTGCACCGTCAACGCATTCTCACGCGCACCGATGGAGCCACGTACGTTGTCCACTTGGTCGGCCGAGCTGGTCAGGTTACTGACGGCGGCATTCAAGGCATCCTGAAGTTTGACCCGCGCGCCCGGAATGCCGTCTGCCGGTTGCTCCAGAGCCATACGCAGTTGGCCCAGGGTATCGAGGGCGTTCTGGGTTTTTTGGGTGGTGTTGCCCACCGAAAACTGGTCGCCAACGTTCGGCGTGCCGCTCAGTTCGAAGGTAACGCCTGCCGCCGTGATGGTGCTCGGGCCTGGCGGGGTGCCGGTGCCGGGAGTGATGACGCCATTGTCCACGATCGGTTTGCTGCCGGCGTTATACGGCTGGGCATAGACCTTGTAGGCCGTCGGGTCAGTGTCGTCGAACTTGATCAATACGCCGCTGTTAGGAAACGTGCTCGAATAGTTGGCCGCACTGCTGACGCTGGCATTGGTCAATTGCGCGCTGGAAGTGTTGCTCGGGGTTCGAGCGATGTTGAACCCGTCAGGCTTGGCGCTGAGGCTGAACTCACGCCCCTTGACCAGCGCATCGGCATCAGGTCCGGTGGCAAGGTCGGTCAGGTCTACCGTGATATCGAACTTGACGCCACGCAGGTTGACGCTGGCGCTGCCTTCCTTGGTGGAGTCGAACGTCCCGTTACCGGCAACCTGCGAAGTAATGTCGTTGTTGTCTTTGTCGGTAATGACGTACTGGGTGCTGCTGGTGAACGTCAGTTTGTACGGCTGGCCGTCGGCAAACTGCCGGGTGTAGTCGGAACCCGAAGTCACAAGGCCGCTCGATAAGGCGACCTTGTGGTCGTCGACCAGGGGCGGCGAAATCGCAGGCGCCACCGGCGCAGTGGCAGGCGCGAGGTAATTGGACTGGGTGCGACTGGTATTGACCGCCCCTTCCAGGATGGTCTTGCCGGTGTCGCCGGTGCGAACCGTCAGGGTCTCGGATACCTGCAGGCTCAGCTCGTTCTCGTCGCCCTGATAGCTGTAAGTACCATCGTTGTTGCGCGAGTACGGCGGCGTGTCGGTCTTGGAGCCTGAGAACAGATAGTTGCCGGCCGAGTCCTTGCTGTTGAGCAAGCCCAACAGTTGATCCTCAAGCGCGCCCACCTCAACCGAAATGGACTTGCGGTCAGCATCACTGGTCACGCCACCGGCACGCAGCGCCAGTTGGCTGCCGGCCTGGATCGTGGTGTTGATCGCATCCAGGATGCTTTCTTCGTTAGTCAGCTTGTTCTGAATACTGGTGATATTGCCGCTGTACTGCGACAGCATATCTTTCTGCTGTTGCAGCATCAGCAAGCGCTGGGCAGCCACCGGATCATCGGCGGCGGTCTGCACACGCACGCCGGAGCTGGCCTGCTGCTGGGCCTGCACCACACCTGAATAATTGTTCTGATACTTGCTGGCACTGGTGTCGAAATACTGCTGTGTAGAAATGCGCATCGTCCCAGACTCCCTTAAAGACTATTGATCAGCGTGCTGAAGGTTTCTTGCGCAGCCTTGATGATCTGCGACGACGCTGTGTAGTACTGCTGGAACTTGATCATGTCGCCCGCTTCTTCATCCAGGTTGACCTGGGATACGGAGTTGCGTGCGTTCTTGTTGGCCGTCAACAGCGCGTTGGTCGCTGTGGTGTCTGTGGTGGCCGCTGCGGCCTTGGCGCCGACGGTCGAGACCAACTTGCTGTTGGCCCCCACCAGGCTGGTGCCGCCACTGCCATCGGCCGCGAGACCTACGGTTGACTTGGTCTGCAGGTTGAGCAGAGCCTGGGCGTTACGGTTGTCGGACTTGCCGGAGGCATTGAACGAGAAGGAGGTGCTGTCGCCATTCGCTGGCGAACCGCCCACCGTGGTGTCGAAGCTGAAGCTCTTGGCTGGCGACAACAAGACACCGCCGGCATCGCGCATCGGCACGCTGATGCTGATCTTGTTGGCCTGGCCTGGAATGATAGTGCCGGAGCCGATCGGATCACCCTGGGCGTTGCTGAGGGTGTAAGCCTGAGTGCCATCGGCCGCGGGCTTACCAAAGACCATCGTCACCGGCATCGAGTGCTCAATGCCCGTACGCAATTGCGCGGTGTCGGCGCCACCCTGGATATCCAGAGGCACTGTGAGGGTCGGCGGCGTAAAGGTGCCGGTGCCCTGGTTGGTTTTACCCGCCTCGCCCTGCAACGGCGCGGCAAAGGCAATCTTGCTCGGATCGCTGAGCACGGTGCCGATTTCCTTGGCGCCGTTGGCGGTCGGGCTGACCTTGAAGCTGTCACCCGCCTGCACTGCGCCGCTCTGGACCGCCAGGGTGAAACCGTCGATAACCGGCGGCGGCGTGGCACTCAAGTCATAAGTGCCCATAGCCTTGCCGTCGGATCGCAGGACCGTCACTTTGTTGAGATTGGTCCCATCGTTGAAGCTGACCTTGTAATCGAAGTTGGTCAACTGGCTGCTGTCTTTGATCGTCACGCCCAAGGCGCCGTCGCCCAGGTTGCCTTGGGCCGCCTGGCTACGCAGGGCAACGGAGGCTGCGTTATTGATGTCGGTGAACATCGAGGCGCCGAACTCGCCATTGAGGTCCAGGCCTTGGCCCAACTGGCTGTTGAGCGCATCGGCAGTGACAATCGCGATACGGCCCAAGTCATTGATTGCCGGCATCAGCGCATCGCTGCGATAACGCAGCAGGCCACCAATGCTGCCGCCACTGATCACGTTGCCCAAGTCCAGGGCGGTACCGCCCGGCGCATTGAGCTGGATCGTGTACTGGCTAGTGTCGCTCTTGCTCGGCACCGCGGAAATGCTGCTGGACTGATCGCCCAGCACCAGGGACTGGCCACTGCCGGTGCTGAGGCTGAACACGCCGTTCTTTTCCGTGGCGGTCACGCCGATCAACTCATTGAGCGAGCGTACAGCCTCGGCACGGGAGTCCAGCAGGTTGGCCGGGGAAGTGTTCGACGAACCCTGTACCTGGGCGATCTGCTTGTTGAGGGACGCAATCGACGACGTCAGTTGGTTGACCTGATCGCTCATCGAGGTCAACTGGCTGTTGATGGTCTCTTTCTGCTGGCTCAACTGGCTGGAGATGGTGTTGAACCGGTTGGTCAGGGTCTGGGCGTTCGTAAGCAGGATCTGACGGGCCGAAGTATCGTTCGGACTGGCCGAGGCGGTCTGCACCGCCGCGAAGAACGAGCTGAGCACGGCGGACATGCCGGTGGTCTTGTCCGACAGGGTCTTGTCGACCGCACTGATCTGGTCCAGGTAAGCCTTGGCATCGCTGTTGAGCGAGGTGCTGTTCTGGTAAGCGGTGTCCAGGTATTCGTTGTAGACCCGGCGCACGTCGGCCAGGGTGGTGCCGCTGCCGATGAACACGCCGCCGTACTGATTCGACGCGTTCGCGCTCTGGGTGGTCTGCTGACGCGAATAGCCCGCGGTATTGGCGTTGGCGATGTTGTTACTCAAGACCGACAACGATCCTTGAGCGGCGTTAAGCCCCGACATCCCGATATTGAGCAAACTCATGGTTCAGACCTTATAAATGAGTGGTCGCGCCCGCGGCAGCGTAATTCTGATAACTGTTCATCGTTTTTGCGATCTGCGAAATCTTACTGGCGTAGGCCGGATCGGTGGCGTAACCGGCTTTTTGCAACTCGCGCACAAACTGTTCCGGGTTGTCGGCCGACTTCACAACTTCTTTATAGCGATCATTGCTTTGCAGCAATGTCACCAGGTCGTGGAAGCTGTCCTGGTAGGAGTCGTAGGAACGGAACTGCGCCGTTTCCTTGACCATCGCGCCATCGCGAAACTCGCTGGTGATCGCACGCGCCTGACCGCCCTGCCAACTCTGGCCGGCCTTGATGCCGAACAGGTTGTGACTGCTGCTGCCATCTTCGGCGCGCATCACCGATTTGCCCCAACCGGTTTCCAGGGCGGCCTGGGCCACCAGGTACTTCGGATCAATACCAATGCGCGCCGCAGCCGCCTTGGCCATCGGCAGCATGGTGGCGACGAATTCGTCCTGCGAACTGAACGCCTTCTTCGCCGGTGCCAGCGGCGGCTGGGCCACGGCGCGGCTGTAGATCTGCATACGGTCGCTGGGCACCGCAAAACTGCGTGCGGTGCTATTGACGACGTTGTCATCGGAGGCACTGTTACGCAGCGGCGCGGCCTTGGCCTCGGTCGCCACTTGGGTGCTCGGAACGATGCCGGCGAGCAGGCGATCGGTCAGCTTGCTTGGCAAGGCGATCCGGCGCTGGTTCATCAGCTCCATATCGTTGCTATGAGCAGCAGCGGCACCGGCCTGGGGCTCTGCCACGCGGTAAGCCCACAACGGACGCTGGCCATTGGAACGACCCAGCGGACCCTGAGCCTGGGTGCCGGCGGCAATTTCCGTCGGCACGTCGACTTTCTTAACCGGTTCAGCGGCTGCCGGGCCCTGCAAAGTGGCCGCAGCGGCGTCCACCGGTTTGTTCTTCTGCATCTGGCGCATCAGCACGTCGGCGAGGCCGATACCACCGCCCTCACGGGACAACGACACCGCCAGTTGCTGGTCGTACATCTCCTGATATTGCTTGGCCGCAGGCGTGTTCATCGGGTTGTCTTTGCCCAGGGCCTCGGTGGCCGAACGCATCGACTTGAGCATCTCGCTCAAGAACAGCGACTCGAACTCCTGCGCCACCTTGCGCATATTGCCTTCGCTGTTCTTGTCGTCGCCGACCTTGAGCTGGTTAAGCCGGTTCAAGTCGGAGTAAGACCCCGAGTCCGCCGTGCTGCTGATCCCGCTCTTGCGCATATCCATGGCCACGGCCTCAGATTACGATCAGGTCGGCTTGCAAGGCGCCGGCCTGTTTCAGGGCTTCAAGAATTGCCATCAAGTCGCCTGGCGCAGCGCCCACCTGGTTCACCGCGCGGACAATCTCATCCAACGTGGTGCCGGGGCCGAACTTGAACATCGGCTTGGCTTCCTGCTGAGCATTGACCCGCGAGCGCGGCACTACTGCCGTCTGGCCATTGGACAACGGCCCAGGCTGGCTGACGATCGGGTCTTCGGTGATGGTCACGGTCAGGCTGCCGTGGGTCACCGCTGCCGGCGACACCTTGACGTTCTGGCCGATCACGATGGTGCCGGTGCGCGAGTTGATGATGACTTTGGCCACCGCCTGGCCTGGGTCGACTTCAAGGTTTTCCAGGATCGACAGGTAATCCACACGCTGGCTTGGGTCCAGCGGCGCAGTTACACGGATCGAGCCGCCGTCGATGGCCTGGGCCACGCCAGGGCCGAGCATGTCGTTGATCTTGTCGACCACGCGCTTGGCGGTGGTGAAGTCGGAACGGTTGAGGTTCAGGGTCAGGCTGTTGCCTTGGTTGAAACCACTGGGCACGGTACGTTCCACCGTGGCACCGCCAGGAATGCGACCGGCCGATGGCACGTTGACGGTAATCTTCGAACCGTCACGACCTTCGGCGTCAAACCCGCCCACCACCAGGTTGCCCTGGGCGATGGCATAGACGTTACCGTCGATACCTTTAAGCGGTGTCATCAGCAGCGTGCCGCCGCGCAGGCTTTTCGAGTTACCGATGGAAGCCACGGTGATGTCCACCACCTGGCCCGGCTTGGAGAACGCTGGCAAGTCGGCACTGATAGACACAGCCGCGACGTTCTTGAGCTGCACGTTGCCCGAGCCCGCCGGCACCTTGATGCCGAACTGCGAGAGCATATTGTTGAAGGTCTGCAGAGTGAACGGAGTCTGGGTGGTCTGGTCACCCGTGCCGTTGAGCCCCACTACCAGGCCGTAACCGATCAACTGGTTGGAACGCACGCCGGAGATGCTCGCAATGTCTTTCAGGCGCTCGGCCTGGGCGACAGCGCTTAACGAAAGCAGGAGTGCGGCAGCCATCAGCTGTTTGAGTTTCAAAGTGGCCACCTAGAAAGGGAACAGCGGGCTAAGGAAGAAACGGTCGAACCAACCCGGCTGGCTCGCATCAGCAAACGAACCCGTACCCGAGTAGGTAATGCGTGCATCGGCAATCCGTGTCGACGGCACGGTGTTGTCGGTGGCGATGTCATCGGCACGGACCATGCCGGCGATGCGCACCAGTTCGTCACCGGTGTTGAGGGTCATCCACTTTTCACCGCGTACAGCAATGATGCCGTTGGGCAACACGTCGGCCACGGTCACGGTGATCGAACCGGTCAGTGTGTTGCCTTGCGCCGCCGCACTCTTGCCGTTGGTAGCACGGTCGCCGCTGTAGCCGGCATCGAGGCTCAAGTCACCGCTGCCCAATGGGTTATTGGTGTTCGGAACACCGCCGAACAGCGAGGACAGGCCAATGCTGGCCTTGCTGGTCTTGCCGATCTGCGAGTTGGCGTTCTTGCTGGCCTGGGTCCGCTCGTTCAGGGTGATGGTGATGATGTCACCAACCCGGAACGCCTTGCGGTCGCTGTACAGGTTCTGTTCGAAACCCGCCTGGTAGATCGAGCCATTGTTGGCCGCCGCCGGCAACGGCGTGCGCGGCAACACCGGCGCGTAGTACGGGTCATTGGGTTTGGGCGTCGGGGCGACACAGCCCGCGAGCACGGCAATCCCACTCAATGCCAAAACGGAAACATAGCGATTCATGACCCATACCTCACGGTGTTGCAGGCGCCTTCAAGAGCGCCCCATAGACTTGATTACAGATTCTGCGTTACGAACGAGAGCATCTGGTCGGCGGTGGAAATCACCTTGGAGTTCATCTCGTAGGCGCGCTGAGTGGTGATCATGTTGACCATCTCTTCAACGGTGCTCACGTTGGAGGTTTCCAGGGTGCTTTGCAGCGTGGTGCCGAAACCGTTCAGGCCAGGGGTGCCGATTTGCGGCGCGCCGCTGGAGGCGGTTTCCAGGAAAAGGTTATTACCCATGGCCTGCAGGCCAGCCGGGTTGATGAAGTCGGCGGTTTGCAGGTTGCCGATCACTTGCGATGCCGGGTTACCGGCCACGGTGATGGACACGGTGCCGTCGTTGCCGACGGTGAAGGTCTGGGCGTTGTTCGGGACGACGATGGCCGGCTCCAGGGCGAAACCGTTGGCCGTCACGATCTGACCGTTGGCGTCCAGGTGGAACGTGCCGTCACGGGTGTACGAAGTGGTCCCATCCGGTTGCAGGATCTGGAAGAAGCCCTTGCCGTTGATAGCCATGTCGAGCGGCTGGCCGGTTTGCTGCAGGTTACCGGCGTTGAAGTTCTTCTGGGTGCCGACGATTTGCACACCGGTACCCAATTGCAGGCCCGACGGCAATTCGCTGTCCTGGGTCGACTGGGCGCCTGGCTGGCGCTTGATCTGATAGAGCAAGTCCTGGAACTCAGCGCGGTCACGTTTGAAGCCCGTGGTCGACACGTTGGCCAAGTTGTTGGAAATGGTGGTCAGGTTGGTGTCCTGGGCGGACAGACCTGTTTTGGCAACCCATAGAGCCGGAAGCATGGTGTTCTCCTTCGTGCGCCTGTTTGTTGGCGCCGTTTAGCAAATTAGTGAGTGAGCGCTGATCAGCTCATCTGCATGACGCGAGTCATGGCCTGGTCGTCTTCTTTGGCGCTGTTCATCATCTTGATGTGCAGCTCGAACTGCTTGGAAAGCGCCAGCACTGCCGTCATTTCTTCCACGGCATTGACGTTGCTTGCCTGCAGGAAACCCGAGGTCAGCTTGACACTCGCATCGGCCACGGCCGGCTGGCCATCTTTGGTGTGAATGGTGCCATCGAGGCCTTTATTCATATTCTTCAGGTCGGGCTGGACCAGCTTGATCCGGTCCACTTCAGCCATCACCCGTGGGCCTTCGCCCATGGCGCGGATGCTGATGGTGCCGTCGGAACCGACTTCGATCTTCTGCTGGGGCGGCACGGCAATCGGGCCACCGTTGCCCATGATCGGCATGCCGTTACCGGCGCGCAGCACGCCCAACGCATCGACGTTCATGCTGGCGCTGCGCACATAGGCTTCGCTGCCATCCGGGGTTTGCACCGCCATCCAACCGTCGCCGTTGACCGCCACGTCCAGATCACGACCGGTTTCGATCATCGCGCCGGGGGTGAAGTCGGTGGCTGGACGTTCGGTCAGGGCAAACGCCCGCGCCGGAAAGCTGTCACCGAACACCGGCATCGAACGCGCCTGTTCCAGGTCACGTTGAAAGCCGTTGGTGGAAATGTTCGCCAAGTTGTTGGCATGGGCCTTCTGCGCCAGAGCATTCTGGCTGGCGCCGGTCATTGCCACATAAAGGTACTTGTCCACATTCTTTCCTCTTTCTGACGCAGGCTTGCCGCCCACCGCTGTACTGATGAGGCTTAAGCAATTTGCGAACCAACTTTTAAAAAAAGGGGAAAGACCAGGCAGGACGGGGGTTTGCGTTGAGTCAGCAGGATTTGAAGGACTGGGGATAGTCGAAAAAACGGCGGACTACTGCCGCTTACGGCAACGACGTAGATCAAATGTGAGAGCGAGCTTGCTGTGGTGAGCGGGCTTGCCCCACGCCGGGCTGCGAAGCAGCCCCCCAACCACACAGGTTATTTATCAGCCTTCAGAATTTCGTAATCGCGCAACTTATTGGCGATGGTGGTGTGCGATACCCCCAGCCGCTTGCCCAACTGCCGGCTGCTCGGGTGCTCGGCATACAGGCTCTCCAGCACCGCCTTCTCGAACCGTCCGACGATCGCCTCCAACCCACCCTCCAGGGAAAAATCGCCAAGCGGCTGACGCACGCCATAATCCGGCAAGCGAATATGCTCGGCCTTGACCGTCCCGCCCTCGCACAACGACACGGCCTGGAACAGCACGTTTTCCAACTGCCGCACATTGCCCGGCCAGTGGTAGTGACTGAGTCGCTCCATCGCCGCCGGCGCCAGCTTGGGCAGTGGGCAGCCGATCTGACGGCTGGCCTGGTCAAGAAAGTGGTCAACCAACGGCCCCAGCCCATCAAGGCATTCGCGCAGTGGTGGGATGTGCAACGACAGCACGTTGAGGCGGTGATAAAGGTCCTGGCGGAATTCGCCACGGGCGCAGAGTTCGGACAAATCCACCTGGGTTGCGCAGATCACCCGCACATCCAAGTACACCTCCTCATCACTGCCCACGCGACGGAAGCAACCATCCTGCAGGAAGCGCAGCAATTTCACCTGCAAGCGCGCACTCATTTCCCCCACGCCATCGAGAAACAACGTACCGCCCGCCGTCAGCTCCAGCAGCCCGAGCTTGCCTTCGGCCCGCGCGCCTTCGAACGCACCGGGGCCGTAGCCAAACAACTCGGTCTCAGCCATCGACTCCGGCAGACCAGCACAATTGAGCGCCATCAGCGGCGATTGCCCACGGGGGCTGGCCAGGTGGCAGGCGCGGGCCAGCAGTTCTTTGCCAGTGCCGGTTTCGCCTTCTATTAATAGCGGTGCGTCCAACGGCGCCATGCGCCGGGCTTCACGTACCACCGCCGCCATGACTTTGGAGCTTTGGAAGATGCTGTCAAAGCCGCGCAGTTCCTGCTTGCGCACGTTGTAGATGCGCTCGCCCACGCGGTCGGCGCGGTGCAGGGTCAGCACGGCGCCAGCCATGGCCTCGCTGTCGTCGTGCTCGGAGGATTGCAGTGGCGCTATGTCCGCCAGGAACACGTCACCCTTGACCTTGACCCGCAGACCATTGATCCGCGACTTGCTCGCGCGCACCAGTTCCGGCAAGTCGAAGTCCTCGGCGTAGCGCGACAGCGGAATGCCCGGCACTTCGTCCACGCGCACCCCGAGCAACTGCGCCGCCGCGCGGTTGGCGGCGACAATGGAGCCGCCCATGTCGATGGACAGCACTGGAAACTCCAACGCACCGAGCAAGGCATTGAGCTCCATGTGCCGGCGCTCGCTGGGCATCAGCCCTACCCTTTTCACGCCAAACACCCCGGCAATGGCTTCGAACTGCGGACGTAATGCCTGGAACTGCATGTTCACCAGGTTCGGACAAAACAGGTAAATGGCATTTCCATGCTCACCACCGACCTCGCCCTTGGCGACGTTGACGCCGTACTCCACCAACAGATTGAGAATGTCCCGCAATATGCCGATGCGGTTTTGGCAGTGCACTTTGATACGCATGAAAGGGCCCGAAAAAGTGGGTAGGCGCCGCGTCTTTTTGTCACTGGGCGCAGATAGTCGTCAAGATTATGTGACAGCTTATGTGCTTTTCACAGCCCAACGGCGCGATGAACCACACAAGCGTAACGATTACTTTACGAAAATCGGTATTTTTTCCTACAAGATCCGGTCACAGACAGATGGAATCCTGCTCCACGCGGGTTATCAATAGGTTCATCGCAGGACATAACAAGAACGAATGCCTAGCAGGAGAGCCGTATGAAGCAGACGCACTACGTGGCCCGCGAGCCCGATGCGCAAGGTTTTATCCACTACCCGCCGGAAGAACACGCGGTGTGGAACACTTTGATCACGCGCCAGTTGAAAGTGATCGAAGGCCGCGCTTGCCAGGAATACCTGGACGGTATCGACAAACTTGGCCTGCCCCTGGACCGCATTCCACAGTTGGGCGAAATCAATAAAGTGCTGGCCGAGACCACCGGCTGGCAAGTGGCCCGGGTCCCCGCGCTGATCCCCTTTCAGACCTTCTTCGAATTGCTCGCTAACAAGCAATTTCCGGTGGCGACCTTTATTCGTACCCGTGAAGAACTGGACTACCTGCAAGAGCCGGATATTTTCCACGAGATCTTTGGCCACTGCCCACTGCTGACCAACCCCTGGTTCGCCGAATTCACTCACACGTACGGCAAGCTCGGCTTGGCGGCCAGCAAGGAGCAACGGGTGTACCTGGCGCGCCTGTACTGGATGACCATCGAGTTCGGCCTGGTGGATACGCCCGAGGGTCGGCGCATCTACGGTGGCGGGATTTTGTCGTCGCCCAAGGAAAGCGTGTACTGCCTGTCGGACGAGCCCGAGCACCAGGCCTTCGACCCGCTGGAAGCGATGCGCACGCCGTATCGCATCGACATCCTCCAACCGCTGTATTTCGTACTGCCCAACCTCAAGCGCCTGTTCGAAGTCGCGCAGGAAGACATCATGGGCATGGTCGAGCGCGGTATGCAGCTTGGGTTGCATGCGCCGAAATTCCCGCCAAAACCCAAGGCCGCGTGAACCGTGGCTTTTAAGGCCAGGTGAGTCTGTTCCCTGGCCCCGCGTTGCTTTAGGGTGACGCCACTGACGACCGTTTTTAGACACTCGAATTCAGGACACCACCACATGACCACCTTGAACCAAGCCCACTGCGAAGCCTGCCGCGCCGATGCCCCACAAGTCAGCGATGAAGAATTGCCAGTGCTGCTCAAGCAGATCCCAGACTGGAACATCGAAGTCCGCGACGGCGTGATGCAGTTGGAAAAGGTTTTTCTGTTCAAGAACTTCAAATTCGCCCTGGCCTTTACCAACGCCATGGGTGAAATCTCCGAAGCCGAAGGCCATCACCCGGGCCTGCTCACCGAATGGGGCAAAGTCACCGTGACGTGGTGGAGCCACTCCATCAAAGGCCTGCACCGCAACGACTTCATCATGGCCGCGCGCACCGACGAAGTGGCCAAGGACGCCGAGGGCCGCAAGTAATGCATTTCGATGCCATTGGCCGCGTGCCCAGCGACCCGATCCTCGGGCTGATGGACCTGTATGCCCAGGACACCAACCCGAACAAGTTCGACCTCGGCGTGGGCGTCTATAAAGATGATCAGGGCCTGACGCCGATTCCCCATTCAGTGAAGCTCGCCGAACAGCGCCTGGTTGACACCCAAACCACCAAGACGTACATCGGCGGCCACGGTAATGCAGCGTTCGGCACATTGATCAGCGAGCTGGTCCTCGGTGCCGATTCTGCACTTATCCGTGAACGCCGGGCCGGCGCCACGCAAACCCCGGGTGGTACCGGTGCTTTGCGCCTCAGTGCCGACTTCATCGCTCATAACCTTCCAGGACGCGGCGTGTGGCTGAGCAACCCGACCTGGCCAATCCACGAAAGCATCTTTGCCAAGGCCGGGCTCAAGGTCAGCCACTATCCGTATGTAGGCGCCGACAACCGCCTGGATGTGGAGGCGATGCTAGCGACCCTTTCCACCGTGCCAAAAGGTGATGTGGTGCTGCTGCACGCGTGCTGCCACAACCCCACCGGGTTCGACCTGTCCCAGGATGACTGGCGCCACGTGCTGCAGATCGTGCGCGAGCGCCAACTGCTGCCACTGATCGACTTCGCCTACCAGGGCTTCGGCGATGGCCTGGAGCAGGACGCCTGGGCGGTGCGTTTGTTTGCCAGAGAGTTGCCGGAAGTATTGGTCACCAGCTCGTGCTCGAAAAACTTCGGCCTGTACAGCGACCGTGTTGGCGCGCTGATCGTGTGCGCTGCAGACGCCGAGAAGCTGACGGATGTACGCAGCCAACTGGCGAATATCGCGCGTAATCTGTGGTCTACGCCGCCGGACCATGGTGCGGCAGTGGTCGCGACTATCCTCGGTGATGCCGAGCTGAAAAAGCAGTGGAGCGAGGAAGTCGAAGCCATGCGTGCGCGGATCGCGCAGTTGCGTTCCGGACTGGTGGAGGCGTTGGCGCCCCATGGTTTATCGGAGCGCTTTGCGCACATCGGCGCACAACGCGGGATGTTTTCCTATACCGGTTTGAGTGCCGAGCAGGTCAAGCAACTGCGGGAAAAGCACAGCGTGTATATGGTCAGTTCGGGGCGAGCCAACGTGGCGGGTATTGATGCGACACGCCTGACACTCCTGGCCGAAGCCATCGCCGACGTATCCAACTGACGAAACCGGGACTGAAAATGTGGGAGGGGGCTTGCTCCCGATGGCAGTGGGTCAGTGACAGGTGTACTGGCTGACACTCCCTCATCGGGGGCAAACCCCCTCCCACATTTTGACCGAGTACACCCTTCAGTTGGCGACCATCTCGGCTTTCAGCAGCGCCTCTTTCGCCTGCGCGTCCGCCAACCGATACAACTCGATACTCCCATCCCAGTGCTCGATCAATGCCGTGCACGACTCCACCCAATCCCCGCAGTTGAGGTAATCCACCTCGCCCACTTTGCGAATCTCCGCATGGTGGATATGCCCGCACACCACGCCGTGCAACTCGCGTTTGGTCACCTCATGGGCGATGGCTTCTTCGAAATCGCTGATAAAGCTCACGGCCGTTTTGACCTTGTGCTTCAGATACGCCGACAACGACCAATAGCCGTAGCCATACCGCGCACGCCAATGATTCAACCAGCGATTCAACGTGAGGGTGAATTCGTAGGCAGAGTCGCCGAGGAATGCGAGCCAGCGGTGATAACGGGTGATCACATCAAACTGGTCACCGTGGATCACCAACAAATGCCGGCCATCGGCGGTGACGTGCACTGCTTCATCGACCAACTGGATATTGCCCAGAATCAGCTTGGAATAGCGCCGCAGGAACTCATCATGGTTGCCGGTGACGTAGATCACCTCGGTGCCGCGCTTGGCCATGGTCAGCAGGCGACGGATTACGTTGGTATGGGCCTGGGGCCAATACATGCCGCCGCGCATTTTCCAGCCGTCAATGATGTCGCCCACCAGGTACACCTTGTCGGCGTGGTACCCCTTGAGGAATTGCGACAAATGTTCGGCCTGACAATCCCGGGTGCCCAGGTGCACGTCGGAAATCCACAGGGTACGTACCCGTTGCTTGCGGCTGGGCTTGGTGAACTCGGCACTGGTCATGGGCATCACTCGACGCTGTTTTCGCGAGCTTGCGCCATAGCGATTAATAGCCCATGACAACTGTGCGTCAGTCTGATGACAACGCTCGGTGTTCGCGAAGCGTTGTAGACTGGCGACCTGCATAGGAGACCGCGATGAGACCGACCCTCACCCTGCGCCACTACCTCGAAGCGCCCATCGCCCATAGCCATGAACATGCGCAGTTGGTGTTCGGCCTGTCCGGTCATCTGGACCTGGAAGTCGATGGCCGTGGCAGCCAGGTGCGTGAAAGCAGCGTGATGGTCCTGCCCTTCTCTGCCCACCATGCCTGCGGCAGTCGCGATGGCAGCCGCTGCCTGGTGCTGGATGTGCCCACGGAGCATTGGGTGCTGCAATCGTTGGGTGAACACGCTGATGCAAGCCGCCGCTTGCTGGATCAACCGGCGCGCCTGGCGTTGGATTCGCGACAACACCAACTGGTGCAATGGCTGGCCCACAGTCCGGTGGATGACCCACTGATCGTGCAACAGGGCGCGGTGCTGTTGCTGGCCAGCCTCAATCATTCACTGGCCCAACCGGTACTTGGCCGGCGCCTGCCGTATGCGGCGTTCAATACGCATATAGAGCGCCACGTCGCCCATCCGCTGCAGGTCGCCGACCTTGCGCGGATTGCCGGCCTGTCGGTGGCGCGCCTGCATGCGCGCTTTGTGACCGAGTGCGGCCAAACACCCATGGATTACATCCGCAGCCGTCGCCTGCAACTGGCCCTGAACCTGCTGCGCGAAACGCCATTGCCCATCGGTGAAATCGCCGAGCGTGTCGGCTACACCTCTCAAAGTGCCTTTGCAGCCGCTATGTTGCGCGAGTTTGGCGCCTCTCCCGGCGCGTTGCGGCGCTCGACATAGGGCGAGGCTGGCGCTAAAAATCGCGAGCTGCGCGACAGACGTGCGCAGTAGCACCCTCTAGACTGCGGTCCTGTCACTCCCGTTGGTTCAAGGATCGCAATGACTCCCCGTTCAGCCCTCGGCGCCCTGCATATCGGCGCACTGATGTTTGGCCTTACCGGCGTATTCGGCAAGCTGGCGGCCGCCTCACCGGCCATTATCGTATTCGGTCGCGCCGCATTTGCCGTGATTGCCCTGGCAGTGTTTGCGCGCTTCGTCAGCAACGCACCCTGGAAAACGCTGGAACTGCGCGACTGGAAACGCCTGCTGGTCAGCGGCGTGTTGCTGGCCGCACATTGGGTGACGTTCTTTATGGCGGTCAAAGTCGCTGGCGTGGCCGTCGCCACGCTCGGGTTCACGGCGTTTCCGGCGTTTACCGTGATCCTTGAAGGACTGATCTTCCGCGAGCGTATCCGCGCCAATGAAGTCGTGTTGGTGGCGCTGGTTACCGTTGGCCTGGTGCTGGTGACGCCGGACTTCAACCTGGCCAGCGAAGCCACCGGCGGCCTGCTGTGGGGCATCGCGTCGGGGCTGCTGTTCTCTTTACTGTCGCTGAACAACCGTGCCAGCTCCGGGCGCATTCCTGCCGTACAGGCAGCCCTGTGCCAGAACGTGGTCGTTGCGGTGTGCCTGTTGCCCGTGGCCGCGCCGGGGTTGGCAGATGTGCGTGCGCTGGACTGGTTGTGGATCGGCCTGCTAGGCGTGTTCTGCACAGGCTTGGCCCACAGCCTGTTTGTCGCCAGCCTCGCAGTAATCAAGGCGCGTACCGCCTCCGTGGTATTTGCCATGGAGCCGGTCTACGGCATTACCGCGGCCTGGCTGCTGTTCGCCGAAACCCCGACGCTGCGCATGCTGCTGGGGGGCGCGCTGATCATCGTCGCCATCGTGCTCTCAGGGCTGATGGGCAGCGCCAGCCAGGCCAAACAGCCGACTGCAACGACCTGATCTATACTTTAAACATCCGCAACAGTCTGGAGTCGTTCAACGGATAACTGACCGCTCGACGACAGCCTTGGTGTGCCCTGCAGTTGCTGCAAGCGAGTAGTCACTCCTTAAACGCGATGCAGAGGCTACATCATGGAAATGTTTATCAGCTTACTGGTTCAAATCATCAGCGGTGCCGTCGGCGGCAATTTGGCCGGCATGACCAAACAAAGCCTGGGGACCGGGCTCAATACCATGCTGGGCGGTGTCGGCGGGCTTGTACTGGGCCAGATAGTGACGGCGCTGGCGGGCGCTTCGGGCGGTGAGGCGCTGGATGTGGCGGCGGTCGGCAGCAATATTGTCGGCGGCGGCGTCGGAGGCCTGGTGCTGACGTGGGTCGTGGGCTTCATCAAAAGCAAAATGGCCGCCAAGTAGCGGCCTCCATCAGTCACCGTCAGCCGATGGCGGTGACCTTCACTGTGTACGGTCGTTGTGCCCCAGGTCACGCTGCGGGTCGATCTGATCGCGCACGCGCTGCTTGAGCACCTTGGCCTCAGGGAAACCACCGTCAGCCTTGCGCTCCCAAAGCTGCACGCCATCGCAGGTGATACGAAACGCGCCGCCAGTCGCTGGCTCCAGCGACACTTTGCCCAGGTCATCGGCAAAGGTGCTTAACAGTTCCTGAGCCAACCACGCGGCGCGCAGCAGCCACTGGCACTGGGTGCAATAGGTGATAACGATCTCGGGTTTGCTGACGGACATCATTTGACAAGTTCCTGGCATGACGAGTGATGAGGATCGAGTGGCTATAATACCGGCCTTTATCGCCCAGCCCTGAGATTCCTGATGCGCCGCCTGCTGTCCTGCCTGTTTCTGTGCCTCGTCCCCTTGCTTGCCGACGCCGTTGAACCACCCCGACCAAAAATCGGCCTGGTGCTGTCCGGCGGTGCCGCCCGCGGCCTGGCGCACATTGGCGTGCTCAAGGCCCTGGAGGAACAGGGCATCCATATCGACGCCATTGCCGGCACCAGCATGGGCGCGGTGATTGGTGGGTTATACGCCTCGGGCTACAAGATCGACGAGCTGGAAAAGCTCGCCCTGAGCATCGACTGGCAGCAGGCGTTATCCGACGCGCCGCCGCGTGAAGACGTGCCGTTTCGGCGCAAGCAGGATGACCGGGATTTCCTGGTCAAGCAGAAGCTCAGCTTCCGCGATGACGGCAGCCTCGGCCTGCCCCTGGGCGTGATCCAGGGCCAGAATCTGGCGCTGCTGCTGGAAAGCATGTTCGCCCACAGCAGCGACACGCGTAATTTCGACAAGCTGCCGATCCCCTTTCGCGCCGTGGCCACCGACATCACCACCGGCGAAAAAGTAGTGTTCCGCAAGGGCCACCTGCCCCAGGTAATCCGCGCCAGTATGTCGATCCCGGCGGTGTTCGCCCCTGTGGAGCTGGATGGCCGGCTGCTGGTGGATGGCGGCATGACCGATAACATCCCATTGGATGTGGCGCGTGAGATGGGCGTGGACATCGCCATCGTGGTCGACATCGGCACCCCGCTGCGCTCACGCAAGCAACTCGCGACCGTGGTAGATGTACTCAACCAGTCCATCACCCTGATGACCCGGCGTAACTCAGAAGAACAGCTTAAGGCCCTCAATCCCAAGGACGTACTGATCCAGCCGCCACTGTCCGCCTTTGGCGTGACCGATTTCGGCCGCGCCAAAGACATGATCGACGCCGGCTACCGCGCCACCCGCGCCCTCGACCTGCGCCTGGCCCATTTGCGCCCCGCCGAACCGGTTGACCCCGAACTGGTGGCCGCGCGGACTCCGGGCGAGCGGACTCCGGTGATCACCGCGATCAAGCTGGAGAACGACTCGAAAGTCAGCGACGACGTGATCCGCTACTACATCCGCCAACCGTTGGGCGAACCGTTGGAGCTTGGCCGTCTGCAAACCGACATGGGCACGTTGTACGGCCTGGATTACTTCGAGCAGGTGCAATACCGCGTGGTGAAAAAAGGCCACGACAACACCTTGGTGATCAGCGCGCGGGGCAAGCGCAGCGGCACCGACTACCTGCGCCTGGGCTTGAACCTGTCGGACGATATGCGCGGCGACAGCGCCTTCAACCTCGGCGCGAGCTACCGCATGAACGGCATCAATCGCCTCGGCGCCGAGTGGCTGACCCGCGTGCAGATCGGTGATCGGCAGGAGTTGTACAGCGAGTTCTATCAACCGATGGACGCTGGCTCGCGCTACTTCATCGCGCCCTATCTCAGCGCCCAGGCGCAGAACGTCGAGCTGATTCTGGACAACGACCCCATCTCCGAATACCGCCTGGAACGCTATGGTTTCGGCCTGAACGTGGGGCGGCAGATCGGCAACAGCGGCGAGATCCGCTTCGGTGTCGGCGAGGCCTGGGGCAAGGCGGATGTGCGCATTGGCGACCGCGACCTGCCGAGTGTGAGCTTCAGCGAAGGTTTCTATGAACTGAAGTACTCCTTCGACACCCTGGATAACGTGTACTTCCCGCACACCGGTGAGGACATCGGCCTAGCCTACCGCGAGTTCGAACCGGGACTGGGTTCGGACCAGCGCTATCGACAATGGGAATTCAAGCTGGACAAGGCCATGAGCCATGGCCCGGACACACTGGTGCTGGGCGGCCGGTATGGGCGCACCCTGGATGATTCCGATGTGGTGATTTCCAGCTTCCTGCTGGGCGGTGCACGACAGTTGTCAGGCTTCCGCCAGGATGCGATTTCCGGGCAGAACATCAGCCTGATGCGCGCGGTGTACTACCGCCGACTGACGCCGCGCTCGTACTTACCGTTGGATTTCCCGTTGTACCTGGGCGCGTCTCTGGAGCGGGGCCGGGCATGGAACAACGACAATGAGTTCGACAGCGGTTATATAAACGCTGCGAGTATTTTTCTGGGGTTTGATACACCGTTGGGGCCGCTGAATTTCAGCTACGGGTTCAACGATGATAATCAGAAGGCGGTGTACCTGAACCTGGGGCAGACGTTCTGAGACAACGCTGAATCAGTGTTGGAGCGGCTAATTGTGGTGAACGGGCTTGCCCCGCTCACCGCAGCAAGCCCCCCACACGTTGATCTTCACTGCACTTGGGTTCAGGACTTTTCCAGATTCGCCAGGATGTGCCCGTGCACGCGCATGCACACGCTCAAATCCGCTTCATCCACGCCCACGAACAGCTCGTGACGCAACTCAGTGGCGATGGTTTCAATCTGTTCGATCAGCGGCCGCGCGGTGTCACACAGCAGAATGCGCTTGGCGCGGCGGTCTTCAACCACTGCCTGGCGTTGCACCAGGCCCTGGCCTTCGAGACTGTCGAGCAAGCGAGCCAGGGTCGGCCCTTCTACGCCAACGCTTTGCGCCAGCTCACGCTGAGTGGGAGCTTCTTCAAAACGGGCCAAGTGCAGCAGCACCAGCCAGCGCGCCTGGGACAAGCCCAGCCCCGCCAAACGGCGGTCTAGCTCGGCGCGCCAACCTCGGGACATTTGCGCCAGCTGCATGCCAAATCGGTGTTGATCGGTTAACGGCATAAAAAACTCATGGGTTAGACTGAAAATAAAGTGTGGCTAATTATTAGCCAGCTAAGCATGAGCCATGCCACTAGGCAAGAGTTGCTATGAACTGAATCGTTACATTGTCGTAATTGGCACACTAAATTTCGAATTCAGACTGCAAAGCGGCCCGCACGCAGTACAAAACACCCTCTGGAACACGTCCTGTGAACAGTGGCGCAATCTCGGCTACCGGTGGCAGTTCGCCTTCTCCGTCGAGAAATGCATCCTGGATTTCACCGAGCAAATCTTCCGGCAAATCAAGGGCCTGCTCCAGGGACAACTGCTGCTTGCCAATGGATTCAGCAAGCAGGGTGTAGACGTTTTTCTCCGAGCATTGCAGTTGGCCCGCGATCTGGATCGGCGTCATGCCAGCGCGCGCCAGGCTGATCAGCTCGTGCCGAATGTCGGCGATTTCCTTCGGTGCTTCGGCCTGGCCGCCGAGCACTTCGAGGAACGCCTGGCCATAGCGCTCCAGTTTGCGTGCACCGACGCCGCTGACCCGCGCCATCTCGGCCATGGTGGTGGGCTGCTCGCGCAGCATCTCCAGCAAGGTGGAGTCGGGAAAAATAACGTAAGGCGGCACACTGTGTTCCTGTGCCAATTTGCGCCGCAGGGTGCGCAAGGCTTCCCACTGCTCGCGCTCCTCGCCTCGCACGAGCTGGCTGGCCTGGCTGGTGCTGGTCTTGGCAGTGGTTTGCGGTTTGAGGTCGCGACGCAGTTCCAGGCTGACCTCGCCCTTGAGCAGCGGGCGGCAACTGTCATTCAGACGCAGGCCGCCGTAGCCTTCAATGTCGATATCCACCAGGCCGCGCGCGACCATCTGGCGGAACAGCGAACGCCACTCGCCCTCAGCGCGGGCTTTACCGACGCCGTAGACCGAGAGTTTTTCGTGACCGAAGCTGCGGACTTTTTCGTTGTCCTTACCCAGCAACACATCCACCAGATGGCCCACACCGTAACGCTGACCGGTGCGGTAGATGGTCGACAACGCCTGGCGTGCGGGCTCGGTAGCGTCCCAGGTCTGCACGCCATCGATGCAGTTATCACAATGGCCGCAAGGCTCCGGCATGTCTTCGTCGAAATACGCCAGCAAGGTCTGACGGCGGCAGCGAGTCTCTTCACACAACGAGAGCATGGCGTCGAGTTTGTGCTGCTCCAAGCGCTTGTGCCGTTCATCGCCTTCGGAGTTCTGCAACATCTGCTTGAGCATCACCACGTCCTGCAGGCCGTAGACCATCCACGCATCCGCCGGCAAACCATCACGGCCAGCACGCCCGGTCTCCTGGTAGTAAGCCTCAAGGGATTTTGGCAGGTCCATATGGGCGACAAAACGCACGTTGGATTTATCGATGCCCATGCCGAACGCGATGGTCGCCACCATGATCAGGCCTTCCTCGTTGAGGAAGCGCTTCTGGTGAGCGGAGCGCGTTTCATTAGGTAGACCGGCGTGGTACGGCAGCGCCGGGTAGCCTTGCTCGCAGAGGAACGCGGCCACCTCATCGACCTTCTTGCGCGACAGGCAATAGACAATGCCCGCGTCGCTGCGCCGTTCAGAGAGGAACGCGAGCAACTGCTTGCGCGGCTGCTCCTTGGGCACGATGCGGTAGAAAATATTCGGTCGGTCGAAACTCGACAGGAAACGCTCGGCGTTCTGCAGGTGCAGGCGCTCGACGATTTCTTCGCGGGTGCGCTTGTCGGCGGTGGCGGTCAGGGCGATGCGCGGAACGTCCGGGAACAGCTCCGCCAGTTGACCCAGCTGCAAATATTCGCGGCGGAAATCGTGCCCCCATTGGGATACACAGTGAGCTTCGTCGATGGCGAACAGGGCAATTTCCAGGCTCTGCAAAAACGCCAGCATGCGCGGCTGCACCAGGCGTTCGGGGGCCAGGTAGAGCATTTTCACTTCACCGCGCTTGATGCGTGCGGCCAGGTCACGCTGCTGCTCGGCACTGAGGGTGGAATTCAAGGCGGCGGCGGCGACACCAAGTTCTTCCAGGGTCGCCACTTGGTCGTCCATCAATGCAATCAACGGCGACACCACCACGGCCAGCCCGTTGCGCAACAATGCAGGCACCTGGAAACACAACGACTTGCCGCCGCCGGTAGGCATCAGTACCAGGGCGTCACCGCCTTTGGCCACGCGCTCAATGATCGCACCCTGGCGGCCACGAAAGCTGTCGTAGCCGAAGATGTCCTTGAGGACGCGTTGAGCCTGATCGAGCATGTATAACTCCAACAAAATAGTGCCGAAATCCCTCTGTACAGGCTGGTCGAAAAAATCCGACCTCACGGAAAATAATCCGTAAGTGGAGTTTTCTCGACCTGGCGCTTGGCCTGCTGGGGCATCACAAAACGCGGCAGTATACCCGAGCACCATCCGGCAAAGGGCGCCGCTGACGAATTGCAGCCCGTCTCTAAAACCGGGCAAATCTGCATGCCGACTGGCTTGGGCGCGCAAGAACGCCTAGAATTCAGCATCGTTTATTCCCAAGGTAGTCCTTCAATGTCCTTCGCTGAGCAACTAACCCGCCTGCAAGCCTTCCTCGACGCCGATGAGCTGCATGACGAGGCGCTGGACTATGTGGCCGCCCACGGCTACCTGACCGCCCTTTCGATCTGCTCCGACGTCGTTCCCGACCGTGAATGGATTGACGCGCTATTCGCTGAAGAGCCTCATTACGCAGACGACGCCCAGCGCGAAGAAATCGAATCCACCCTGCTGGCCCTCAAGGCCCACATCGCTCGCCAACTGGCCTCCGATGAGGAATTCGAACTGCCATGCGAGCTGGACCTGGGCGAAGATCCGGACGACTCCGACCTGCGCGGCTGGTGCATCGGTTTCATGGAAGGCGTGTTCCTGCGTGAAGCTGCCTGGTTCGAAACCGCCGAGGAAGAAGTCAGCGAAATGCTGCTGCCGATCATGGTCGGTTCGGGGCTGTTTGAAGAAGAAGCTGAGTTTTCCGACATCGCCGCCGACGCCAACCTGATGGACGACATGATCGTACAGATCCCGGAAGCCCTGACCGCCCTGTACCTGCTGTGCAACGCCCCAGACGAAAAACCGGCGATCCTCAAGCCTCGTCACCACTGAGTCCCTTGCCCGTGACACCCATGGGCAATCGCTCGCTCCTCCTGCGTTACGTGCTGCTGGCCATCGGCTGGTTAAGCGTAGCGCTGGGGGTAATCGGCATTTTCCTACCGGTATTGCCGACCACGCCTTTCCTCCTGCTCGCCGCCGCCTGCTTCGCTCGAAGCTCCCCGCGTTTCTACCAGTGGCTGGTGGAACATCCGCGCCTGGGCCCCTGGATTCGCGATTATCTGGACGGCAATGGCATCCCACTCAAGGGTAAGGTCTACGCCATTGGCTTGATGTGGCTGAGCATCGGCCTCTCGTGCTACTTGGTGCCGCTGCCGTGGGCACGCGGGTTCATGCTGACCAGTGCGGTACTGGTCACGATCTACATCCTGCGCCAGAAAACCCTGCCACCGCGCTAAGTGCCGCCCTGCGACATTAGATCCCACACGACCTTGGTCGACACTGACTAACCTCAGCCATCATGCGAGACTGTCCAACCGGGGCAGGAATACCCGGGTGTTTCTATGCTCGGAGTTACCATGACGCTGTCCAGCGGGCTGATTGCAGCCGTTGCCCTGGCCTATATGGCCATTATGTTTGCCATTGCCTTCTACGGTGACCGCCGTCGCGCGCCATTGCCGCCGCGCGTGCGCGCCTGGGTGTACAGCCTGTCTCTGGCGGTGTATTGCACCAGTTGGACGTTCTTCGGCGCCGTAGGCCAAGCCGCCGAACAGTTGTGGGCGTTTTTACCGATCTACCTGGGACCGGTGCTGTTGCTTGTGTTGGCACCCTGGGTGCTGCAGAAGATGATTCTGATCAGCAAACAGGAAAACATCACCTCCATCGCAGACTTCATTGCCGCGCGCTACGGCAAATCCCAGTCCCTGGCAGTGGTGGTCGCGCTGATCTGCCTGGTGGGCGTGCTGCCCTATATCGCCCTGCAACTCAAAGGCATCGTGCTGGGGGTGAACCTGCTGATCGGCGCGGGCGCCGATACCACCGGCACGCGGGCCCAGGACACGGCACTGATCGTGTCCCTGGTCCTGGCGCTGTTCACCATCGTGTTTGGTACGCGCAACCTCGACGCCACGGAGCACCACCGTGGCATGGTGCTGGCGATTGCGTTTGAATCCCTGGTCAAGCTGTTCGCTTTTCTTGCAGTGGGCGCGTTCGTGACCTACGGCCTTTACGACGGTTTCGGCGACCTGTTCAGCCAGGCAATGCTCGCGCCACGCTTGGAGGAATACTGGAAGGAGACCGTCAACTGGCCGTCAATGGTGGTGCAGACCGGCGTAGCGATGATGGCGATCATCTGCTTGCCCCGACAGTTTCATGTGACGGTGGTAGAGAACATCGACCCGCAGGACCTGCGCGTAGCCAAGTGGGTATTCCCCGCCTACCTGATCCTCGCCGCTCTGTTCGTCATCCCCATCGCTCTCGGCGGCAAGATGCTGCTGCCCGGCTCCGTATTGCCGGACTCCTACGTGATCAGCCTGCCCATGGCCGAAGCCCATCCGGCGTTGGCGGTGCTGGCATTTATCGGCGGCGCCTCTGCGGCCACCGGCATGGTAATCGTGGCGAGCATCGCACTGTCGACCATGGTCTCCAACGACATGTTGCTGCCGTGGCTGTTGCGCCGTTCCAGCGCAGAGCGCCCGTTCGAGGTGTTCCGCCACTGGATGCTCTCGGTGCGCCGGGTCAGCATTGTGATCATTTTGCTGTTGGCTTACGTGAGTTACCGCTTACTGGGTTCTACGGCAAGCCTGGCAACTATCGGACAGATCGCTTTTGCCGCCGTGACCCAGCTCGCCCCGGCCATGCTTGGTGCGCTGTATTGGAAGCAGGCCAACCGCCGCGGTGTGTTTGCCGGCCTGGCGGCGGGTACATTCCTGTGGTTCTACACATTGGTCCTACCCGTAACGGCGAAAAGCCTGGGCTGGTCCCTCAGCCTTTTCCCTGGGCTGACGTGGATGCATTCCCACCCGTTGGGTTTATCCGTCACCTCGCTGACCCTGGGCACGGTGTTCTCCCTGGCGGGTAACTTCACGCTGTTTGTGTGGGTGTCGATGCTGTCGCGCACGCGGGTGTCGGAGCACTGGCAAGCCGGGCGTTTTATCGGCCAGGAAATCAGCCAACGCGCCAACGCCCGCTCAATGCTGTCGGTACAGATCAGCGACCTCCTCAGCCTGGCGGCACGTTTTGTTGGTGAAGAACGTGCCCAGCAGAGCTTTATCCGCTTTGCCTACCGCCAGGGCAAAGGCTTCAACCCCAATCAGAATGCCGATAACGACTGGATCGCCCACACCGAACGCCTGTTGGCCGGTGTGCTCGGCGCCTCTTCGACGCGTGCGGTGGTAAAAGCTGCGATTGAAGGGCGGGAAATGCAGCTGGAGGACGTAGTACGCATCGCCGATGAAGCGTCGGAAGTGCTGCAGTTCAACCGCGCGCTGCTGCAAGGTGCTATCGAAAACATTACCCAGGGCATCAGCGTCGTCGACCAGTCGCTCAAGCTGGTGGCCTGGAATCGACGCTACTTGGAACTGTTCAACTACCCCGACGGGCTGATCAGCGTCGGCCGGCCAATCGCCGACATCATCCGCTACAACGCCGAGCGAGGGCTTTGCGGCCCGGGCGAGGCCGAAGTGCATGTGGCGCGACGCCTGCACTGGATGCGCCAGGGCCGCGCGCACACCTCCGAGCGTTTGTTCCCGAATGGACGGGTGATTGAGCTGATTGGCAACCCGATGCCCGGTGGTGGATTTGTCATGAGCTTCACTGACATCACCGCGTTCCGCGAAGCCGAGCAGGCGCTCACCGAAGCGAACGAGGGCCTTGAGCAGCGGGTGACCGAACGTACCCATGAACTGTCGCAGCTCAATGTGGCGCTCACCGATGCCAAAGGCGTGGCCGAATCCGCCAGCCAGTCGAAGACACGCTTTCTCGCAGCCGTCAGTCATGACCTGATGCAACCATTGAACGCCGCCCGCCTGTTCTCAGCCGCCCTCTCCCACCAGAACGACGGCCTGTCCAGCGAAGCCCGGCAACTGGTGCAGCACTTGGACAGTTCGCTGCGCTCCGCCGAAGACCTGATCAGCGACCTGCTGGATATCTCGCGCCTGGAAAACGGCAAGATCAATCCGCAACGCCAACCCTTTGTGCTCAACGAGCTGTTCGACACTTTGGGCGCGGAATTCAAGGCACTGGCCCAGGAGCAAGGTTTGCGCTTCCGCCTGCGCGGTAGTCGCCTGCGGGTCGACAGCGACATCAAGCTGCTGCGACGAATCCTGCAGAATTTCCTGACCAACGCTTTCCGTTATGCCGACGGCCCGGTGCTGCTTGGCGTACGCCGGCGCAAGGGCGAGTTGTGCCTGGAGGTGTGGGACAGAGGCCCCGGTATTCCGCAGGATAAACAGAAGGTGATCTTCGAAGAGTTCAAGCGCCTGGACAGCCATCAGACCCGCGCCGAGAAAGGCCTGGGCCTGGGCCTCGCGATTGCCGACGGCCTGTGCCGGGTGCTGGGCCATCGTCTGAGCGTGCGCTCGTGGCCGGGCAAAGGCAGCGTGTTCAGCGTGCGCGTGCCACTGGCGCGCAACCAGGCCAGCCCGCAGCCCAAGCCGACAGCGGATAACGGCCAGCCATTGAGCGGCGCGCAAGTGCTGTGCGTGGATAACGAAGAAAGCATCCTGATCGGCATGCGCAGCCTGCTGACGCGCTGGGGGTGCGAAGTGTGGACCGCCACCGACCAGGCGCAGTGCGCGGCGTTGTTAGCCGAAGGGGTGCGGCCGCAACTGGCGCTGGTGGATTACCACTTGGATCATGGAGAAACCGGCACTGAATTGATGGGTTGGCTGCGCGCGCAGTTGGCGGAGCCTATTCCCGGTGTGGTCATCAGTGCCGACGGCCGTCCGGAGATGGTTGCCGAGGTGCATGCGGCTGGCTTGGACTATCTGGCCAAGCCGGTGAAGCCGGCGGCGTTGCGGGCGTTGCTGAGTCGACACTTACCTCTATAAACCGGATGCGCCCCCCCACATTTAGCGCTGCGTTTATTCGGGAAGGTGTGCGACGCCGTCTGAATCGGTCATCGCCCGCTCCAGCAAATCCGCCGGCAGGCTTTTGCTCGCGCGAGCACCCAGCAGCCTTAATTGCTCGGTGCGGCTGACCAGATTTCCGCGTCCATCTGTCAGCTTGTTTCGCGCGGCGCTGTAGGCCTTATCCAACTGCTGAAGACGGTTGCCCACTTCGTCCAGGTCTTGGATAAACAGCACAAACTTGTCATACAGCCAACCAGCGCGCTCGGCGATTTCCCGGGCGTTCTGGCTTTGGCGTTCCTGCTTCCACAGGCTATCGATCACCCGCAGTGTCGCAAGCAAGGTCGTAGGGCTGACGATCACGATATGGCGGTCGAAGGCCTCTTGAAACAGATTCGGCTCGGCCTGCAACGCAGCGGAAAACGCCGCTTCGATCGGCACGAACAGCAAGACGAAATCCAGGCTGTGCAGGCCTTCCAGGCGCTTATAGTCCTTGCCGGCCAAGCCTTTGACGTGATTGCGCAGCGACAGCACGTGCTGTTTCAGCGCCGCTTGGCCAATCACTTCATCATCAGCCGCAACGTACTGTTGATACGCCGTCAGGCTGACCTTGGAATCCACCACCACCTGCTTGTCGCCAGGCAACATGATCAGCACATCCGGCTGAAAGCGTTCGCCGTCCGGCCCTTTGAGGCTGACCTGGGTCTGGTACTCGCGCCCCTTCTCCAGTCCCGCATGTTCCAGCACGCGCTCAAGGATCAGTTCGCCCCAGTTGCCCTGGGTTTTCTGGCCCTTGAGGGCGCGGGTCAGGTTGGTGGCTTCGTCTGACAGACGCAGGTTCAGTTGCTGTAAGCGCTCAAGCTCCCTGGCCAGGGAAAAACGCTCACGCGCCTCGTTCTGATAGCTCTCTTCCACACGCTTTTCGAAGGACTGTATGCGTTCCTTCAACGGATCGAGCAACTGTCCGAGGCGTTCCTGGCTGGTTTCAGCAAAGCGCTGTTCACGCTCGTCGAAGATCTTGCCGGCCAATTCGGCGAACTGCGCGCGCAGCTCATCTCGCGAGCCTTGCAGGTCAGTCAGACGCTGTTGATGGCTGTCCTGTTGCTCACGCAGTTCGGCGCGCAAGCCGGCCGCCAGGGCGTCGAGGCGCCGTAATTCGGTGTCTTTTGCGCTGCGGTCGAGGTTCCAGGCGTGGGCGGCGTCGCGGGCGTTATCACGGTCGATCTGCAGCAGTTCGACTTCGCGGCGCACAGCGGCGAGGTCGGCCTGCTTGGCGGCGTTGGCCTGGCTCAGGTCGCTGATTTCATCGCGGCTGGCATCCAGTTGCGCGGCGAGGCCTTCCTGGGCCAGTTGCGCAGTGGCCAGGCGCTCTTCAAGCAATTCCCAGCCAGTGGTGCGCGCGGTCAACCGCCGCTGGAGCTGCCAGCACACGGCCAACAACGGCACTGCAGCGCCTGCAAGGCCCAGGGCAATACTGGTCCAGTCAAAAGCCATAGCCATTTCTGCCATCACCGAAAAGGAGCAAGGTTAACCAAGCATAGGGCGGGAAGACAGCTCAGTCTTCGACCTGGCCCAGTTCGCGTTGGGCGCGCAGGTCACCGGCACGGGCGGCCATGCGCAGCAGGTCGTGACCGATACGGCGGTCGCGGGCATTGCCGCATTCACGGCACATCAATTGGCCCAAGCGGCTTTGTGCGGCGACGACGCCTTCACGAGCCGGCTGCTTGAGCAAGCGTCCGGCGAAGTGTTTGACGTTGCTGCTGTGTCCCAGGCGCGGGCTGTCGAGCAACCACAGGGCCACTTTCAATGAGAAGCGCTTGGGTGCGGTAACAGTCTGTAGGGTGTCGGTAACAGAAGGTGATACTGAGCGAAACTTCATAAAGCACTGTGGGACAGAACGGAAGGCGCGCCACTCTACTCTTTTTTTCGTACAGGTAAAGCTCAAAAAACCGTGCACGCCCGTGCTAGAGCAAGCGCTTGGGACAATCCACAGAAGCTGTGGATAACTCAGTGGACAACCTACCTTAAACTCGCGCAAAGGCCCATGGAGCGGGGCTCGCAGTCAAACTGACGATTTTTTCACCAATAAAAAAAAGCCAGATTTTTCATTGACTTAAATTTCCATTACAGGCAAATGGCGAGGCTGCGATGCGATGGACAGCCTGGTTACACCTGCCGCAACCAATGTGCACAAGTACCGATCCGATGGTTATATCCCCGGCTTTTTTTGGAGCGACTGCCTTCAAAAACGTTACCGCGAAGCCAATTGGGGACTTTTCAAATCTTTACCGGCTCTCCACACTGCCCGACGGGCAACGCAATGCGGACTAGGTCGATGAAAGGAATTCTGTTATTCGCTGTGCTGTTACTGGCCATCTGCGCCATCTCATTGTGGATTAATGCCGCGCTGCCATCGCCAGATGGCGCGCTGTTCGCCATCGCTATCTTGCTGTCGGCCGCTTTCACGGCCATAAGCCTGTGCATCGAGCTCGGCGAAGGCCGCATCAACGATATGCGCGATGTGATGAAGGTCGTTGAGACCGGCCAATCACTGCGCCTGACCTTAGCCGCCTATGGGCTGGGCTGTTCGATGGCCGCAGCTATCACCGTACTGGTCTACCGCAGCCTGCTGGCTGGCTGATTGAAGTTTTTTTGGTAACACACTTCCATTACCTGTTTCATTCCGTTACTATCCGCGGCGTTAGTACCAAGCTGAAAGTCAATTCTGGTCGAACAACTCCCCTGAACAACACGGGATCGACCACCTCGAAGGTTTCCAGGTATCACTTGCGACGACATTGCCTTTGAACAAGCAAAGGGTGTCGCGAAGTTTCCATACTCTGACCGAACCAACCTGCAAATTGATCAGGATCTTCACCCTGGGCCCAGAACCTTTGCCCCTGTTGTGCTGCCTGCCCTCCTAAGTACCTACCTGCCAGCCCAAGCGCGCCTAACTTATTAGCGCTTCAAACTGGCTGCTTTGTTCCAGTCAGGTTCTTCGTTTGATCAATGGTGATCAACGTTACTGGAACGTTTTAACGTTGCACGGCTCTTAATCCGTGTCATTTGTAGGAACACCAATAATATGAACGCTCAAATCCATACTCAGGATGCCATTCGCACCCTCACTAATGCTTTTGCCCCAATGAACTGCCTGATCATGGCCGCTCGCAAAGGCTGCTTCAGCTTCACACTGGTCAACGAACACGGCATCGCTCGTCACAGCGAACGCCTGTACCCCGATCAATACTCCAGCGCAGAACCGCTGCAGGCCGTGATCGAGCGTACCCGTCAGGCACTGGTTGCCTGATCGACCCGAGTCGCTGAAACACAAAAAACCCTGTTTAAAACACAGGGTTTTTTATTGCCTGCGATTCCTGAATTGCGAAGTTTTACTAAGTTCAAATCGATATAAACATTATAACTGGTTGAATAAGATGTTTTAAAAACAGACCTTTACATCGTGAATATGACACTACACTTCAACTCAAGCGGCGTGATCCGCTTCCGGCGAGCCTGAGATCCGATCCACTGCTGCCAAGCCCCCTCCTTCTCAGGTCTCGTCGACCACTTTCACGGATTGAGGCTTGTATGGGTATCGCTGCCAGTGAATTGTGTCGTTATGTAATCCGGCCGACGCTGATGTACCTCGACCGACAGAGCCCAACGGCAGAGTCTCTGCTCCTGGGTATCGCGGCGAGCCAGTCGGAATTGGGTTCCGCCTTGCACGATCGACGCGGTCACGGCCTGTACAGCATCACCGAACCCCGTCATCGCGCTTTGTGGGACACCTACCTGGCACTTGACCCCGAGCGTGCCAGCCTGGTGCGCGGGCTGGCCAGCCAACACGCCTTTCTCAGCGCCCCACAATTGGAACTCACTGTAAACCTGCGTTACGCCACCGCCATCGCATGGCTTCTGGTGGAACAACACAGCCCTGCCCTGCCTCCATCCGGTGACGTTTTAGCGATGGCACGTATCTGGAAAGAAATATTTCATCCGCAAGGAAGGCTGCGAGATTTCACCCAAACCTGGCAAACCTGTGTTTCACCCATGAATCACGTGGCCTGCTGACCGGGCAATTTGCAAGATTCGCCAAAAACGCTGAATTTTGGTCGGATTGTCCTACAAAAACGCTCTATCTCCGACATTACAACCTATAGCGCGATGTTAATTTTATTGGTACTTTCCGCAGCGGTGATCACCACGGAGTTCTAATAATGAAAAAAGTAATGCTCAAGACCACACTTAGCCTCGCCGTTGCCATGGCATCCTCCCAACTGTTCGCAAGCGGCTTTGCACTGAACGAACAAAGCGTGAGCGGGATGGGTACGGGTTTCGCAGGTCGCTCCTCTTCTGCCGATGATGCAAGCACTGTTTACGGTAACCCTGCCGGTATGGCTCGCCTGAATGGCCAGCAGATCACGGGCGGTGTTGCTGCCATTGATGCTTCGTCCAACATCAAGGACACGGGCGGCGCCTCCAGCGGCTCGAACAAAGGTGACATGGTACCGTTCACCGCCGTGCCATTCGGTTTCTACACCAACAAACTTGACGATCAGTGGGCCATCGGCTTCGGTGTGTATGCACCGTTCGGCCTGGTGACCGACTATGAAAACGGCTTCCAGGGCCGTGGTTTCGGCAGCAAGAGTGAAGTGAAGGTCATGACCTTCCAGCCAACTGTCAGCTACGCGTTCAACGATCGTGTGTCGATCGGCTTTGGTCCAACGATCAACCGGATTTCCGGCGTGCTGGAATCGGACAAGACCTTGTCCCCTGCATTCTCCGATACCAATGTCAAAATCAAGGGCGACGATACCGCGCTGGGCTTCAATGTCGGCGTACTGGTACAAGCCACCGATACCACCCGAGTCGGCCTGACCTACCACTCCAAAGTGAAGTACAAGCTTGAGGGTCACACGACCGTCAGCGGCCCGGCAGCCACCCAAGGGTTCCTGCGTAACAACCGCTACGACGCATCGTTGAAAATTGAAACGCCAGAATCCTACGATCTGTCGGTCACTCAAGACCTGACCGATGCCTGGAAACTGTATGGCGGTGCAACCTGGACCCGCTGGAGCCGCCTGAAAGAAATCACTGTTAACAACGAAGGCGTGACCGGTACAAACGGCGGCATCCTGGCCCCGAGCCGAATCAGCAACATTACTGAAGAACAAAACTGGCATGACACCTGGGCGTACGCCGTAGGTACTTCGTACCAGTTGACCAAACAGGTCGTGCTGCGTACCGGCCTGACCTTCGACCAGTCGCCAACCAACAACACCGACCGTTCGCCACGTATTCCTACTGGCGACCGTACGATCTTCAGTGTTGGCTTGGGCTACAAAGTGATGGATAACATGACGGTAGACCTGGCTTATTCCTACCTCAAGGAAGAAGACGTCAAGGTCAATAACACTGCGGCGCCGTCGAGCTATCGCGCCAAGTACGAAAACAGTGCCAACGGTTTCGGCCTGGGCATGACCTACACCTTCTGATTCAGGCAGGTGTAAAAAAGCCCCGCTCTCCTGCAAAGGAGGCGGGGCTTTTCATTGGGCGCGGATCAGGGTTTAGACGCTATCGCCTGCTCCACCGCCTTGATCAGCTCCGGGCTGTCCGGCTTGGTCAGGCTGGAAAAATCGGCAATCACCTTACCCTGGCGATCCACCACGTACTTGTAGAAATTCCACTTCGGCGCGTTGCTCTGCTGTGCCAACACCTTGAACAGGTTCACTGCATCAGGGCCCTTGACCTTCTGCGGCTCGGTCATGGTGAAGGTCACGCCGTAGTTCACGTAGCAGACCTTGGCGGTCTCCTCGCCGGTCTTGGCTTCCTGCTTGAAGTCATCGGACGGCACGCCGATCACTTCCAGCCCTTGATCCTTGTAGCGTTGATACAAGGCTTCGAGGCCTTTGAACTGCGGGGCGAATCCGCAAAAGCTTGCGGTGTTGACGATAACCAAAGGCTTGCCGGCAAAGCGCTGGCACAGGTCGATGGATTCCTTGGCGCGCAGTTTGGGCAATTGGCCTTCAAGCAAAGGTGGGCAATCAGCAGCCAACGCCACACCGCCAAAAGCCGCCATCAGCACAGGTACAGCCAGCCAGCGCATCTGCATGTCGAAACGTCCTTTCAAGAGTTCAGGGATCGAACTTAACAGATCGACATACCCAGTTGCATCAATGCCAGCCCGCCGCGCTGCCAGCCCCACCATGCCAGCACCAGCAGGATGAGCCCCGCAATAATCAATAAACCCTGTGCTTTCAGGCTCATGCCGCCTCCATTTGCGCCTGTAGACGCGCCACCGGCCGCTCGCGTACCGGCCAATTGAGGGCGGCTGCGAGCAGGCTCAACACAATGGCACCTTGCCAGATCAAATCGTAGTTGCCGGTTCGATCATAGACCACCCCGCCCAACCAACCGCCGAGGAACGAACCAATCTGATGGAACAAGAACACAATCCCACCGAGCATCGAAAGATTTCGCACGCCAAACAAGGTGGCTACGGTGCCGTTGGTCAGCGGCACCGTGGACAACCACAGCAAGCCCATCGCCATGCCGAACAGGTAGGCGCTGAGTTGGGTCACCGGCGCCCACAGGAACAGCACAATCACCACCGCTCGCAACAGGTACAACCCGGTCAGCAGACGCGGCTTGGACATACGCCCACCCAGCCAACCGGCGGTGTAGGTACCGACGATATTGAACAGGCCAATCAATGCCAGCACGGTGGTGCCTGTGGTGGCCGGCAAGTGCTGATCCACCAGGTAGGCCGGCAGGTGCACACCGATAAACACCACCTGGAAACCACAGACGAAAAAGCCAAAGGCCAGCAGCCAGAATCCGGAGTGTCCGCAGGCTTCGTGCAATGCCTCGCGCAAGGTCTGCTGCCCGGCCAGTACCGGCAGCGGCTGATCCTTGAGCATGCTGACCAGCGGCAAGATCAACGCCACCATCAGGCCCAACGCAAGCAGTGCTGCGGACCAGCCCAGCCAACTGATCAAGCCTAAGGTGCCGGGCACCATAGCGAACTGGCCGAATGAACCTGCGGCGCTGGCAATACCCATGGCCATGCTGCGTTTTTCCGGCGCCACGGCACGGCCGACGACCCCAAGAATCACCGAAAACGAGGTTCCAGAGAGGCCGATACCAATCAGCAGACCGGCACTCAGCGAAAGCGACCACGCGGAATCGGACAGGCCCATCAACACGAGGCCCACGGCGTACAGCACTCCACCTACAAATACCACTTTGGTCGCGCCGAATCGGTCGGCCACCGCCCCCGCAAATGGCTGCGCCAGGCCCCAGATCAGATTCTGCAGCGCAATCGCCAAGGCGAACGTGCCTCGACCCCAGCCGAATTCACTGCTCATTGGCGCAAGGAACAGGCCGAAACCGTGCCGCACCCCCAATGACAACGCCAGGATCAGCGCACTCCCCACTAGGATCCAACCACTGGTGCGCCACATCGAGGTCATTTCTTATTCTCCGCTCGCGGGTATATACCCGCTTATGTTCGAACAAGCTCGCCTTCAGGCGAGCTCATCCAGCAAGGCCAACAAGGTTTCGCGTTTATCCGCGCCGAGTTGATCGATCAATTTCTGTTGCGCTGCTTCCCAGGCTGGCAAGGCCGCAGCCAGCCGTTCTGCACCCGCCTCGGTCAGCAGCACCAGGCGATTTCGCAGGTCATTGCCCTCGACCAACTGGACCAATCCTTCGCACTCCAACACCCGGAGATTGCGCCCCAAGGTGCTGCGGTCCAGCCCCATGGCGTCCGCCAGGCTGGAAATGCTCGGCTGATCAAGGCGCTGCAGGTTACACAGCAAAGAATACTGGGCAACGTTGATCCCGAAGCCGTCGAGGGCGCCGTCGTAGTGCCTGCTGACGCCACGGGCGGCGCGTCGCAGGTTGGTGCATAAACATTGGGAGGCAAGCATGGAACGTGTATATACCCGCGATTATTGAAATGCAAGAAAGTGTTACAGCGCCAGACCGACCAATACAGCGACTTCCAGCAGCTCCAACAAGGCCCCAGCGGTGTCGCCGGTGGTGCCGCCGAGGCGATTGACCATCAACTGGCGCAGACCAATGAAGCAGATCGCCGCGAGCAGCACCGCGCCCCCACCACTGACACCCCCGATGAGAATGCAGGCCAGACCACTGAGGATCAGCACCTGTTGGCCGACCAGCCGAGGTAAATGATCCGACAATGCCTGACCCAATCCGCCTGCACGCACATAACGAGTGGTCAGAAACAATGCCAGCATCGAGGCCCGCCCGATCAGCGGTGCCAAAATAAGCGCAGCGCCGTTGTGTTGCTCAATCAAGGCCACCAGTGCAGTGAACTTGAGCAGCAACACCAAGCCCAGGGTGACCACCGCAATCGGTCCACTGCGGGGGTCTTTCATGATGGTCAGGGTGCGCTCACGGTCGCCAAAACCACCGAGCCAGGCGTCCGCGCTGTCCGCGAGGCCATCCAAGTGCAACCCGCCACTGAGCAGCACCCAGGCCGTCAGCAGCAGCGCGGCATGCAGCAACAATGGCGCCCCCATCAACGCCGTATTCAGCCCCCACAACAGCAACCCGAACAGCAGCCCGACTACCGGATAAAACAGCAACGAGCGCCCCAACTCCTGCGGCTGCGGCATGCCCGGCAAGCGAATCGGCAGGCTGCTGAGAAATTGCAGGGCAATCCAGAACGGCAGCATCGTCAGATTCCTTCCTTCAACACGCCATCGGCAGCGACCTGCAAGCTGAACAGCCCACCATGGCCGACTTCGACATTCAGCAACTGCTCGCGGGGCAAGCCTCGGGCCTGGGCCAATAGCAAACGCATCACCCCGCCATGACTGACTAACAGCACGCGCTCACCAGCATAGGCCTGATGCAAGCGTGAGACGGCGCTCAAAACACGTTCGGAAAATTCCCTGACCGGCTCACCCTCAGGTGGCGTGAAGCTATAGGGATCGGCCCAGAACAGGCCCAAGCCTTCGGCGTCGGTTTCCATCAACGCCGCCGCGCTCTGTCCTTCCCAAGCGCCGAAGTGCAGCTCTTGCAGGTCCTTTTCCAAGCTCACCGGCACCTTCAGCCGCGCCGCCAACTCATCAGCGAAGCGCGCGCAGCGTTGCAGCGGCGAACTGATGAGCCGGTCCCAAGGCCCCTGCGCTATGACGGCGGCGCGCATCTGCTCCCAGCCTTTGGCGGTCAAGGCGTCATCCAGGCTGCCACGCAGGCCGCCGCCCAGCTCGGTTTCGCCGTGGCGCAGCAGGTCCAGGTGCAAAATCATGCCGGACGGTCTGCCACGGCCGCTTCAGCAAAGGTCGCCATCTGCCCGTGCAGCGCACACGCCAGGCGCAACAACGGTACCGCCAACGCGGCGCCGCTGCCTTCGCCCAGGCGCAAGCCGAGTTCGAGCAACGGTTGTGCATCAAGGCTTTGCAGCACATGACGATGACCCGGTTCAGCGCCCCGATGGCCGAACAACAGCCAATCGCGGCAGTCCGAATTCAGACGCGTGGCCACCAGTGCGGCGACCGTGCAGATAAACCCATCCACCAGCACCACCACGCCTTCTTGGGCGCACGCCAGATAAGCTCCCACCAATGCAGCAATCTCAAAGCCGCCCAGGTTGAACAGGGTGTGCAGTGCGTCACCACGCTGCCCGGCATGCAACGCCAACGCGCGTTCGATCACGGCAACCTTGTGGCTCACCCCTTCAGCGTTCAACCCTGTACCCGGGCCGGTCAGATCGCTGACGCGGCAATCGAGCAACGCGCACGCCAACGCACTGGCAGCGGTGGTGTTGCCGATGCCCATTTCGCCGCCGATAAACAACTGCGCACCGCTTTCACGGGCACGCAGCACGCTATCGCGACCCGCCTGCAATGCCAATTGCCCCTGAGCCACGGTCATTGCCGGGCCCTTGACGAAGTTGGCGGTGCCCGCACCGATATTCAGGTGACGCACGCCCGGCAGGCTCAGCGACGGGTTCACCGTACCGAGGTCGACCACCTCCAACTGCCCATCCAATTGCCGCGCCAGTACGCTGATGGCCGCACCACCGGTGACAAAGTTATGCAGCATCTGCCCGGTCACTTCCTGGGGATACGCCGATACACCTTCGGCAACCACGCCGTGATCCCCGGCAAAAATCGCAATCCACACGTGATCAACCGACGGTTTGACCTGGCCCTGCAAGCCAGCCAATTGCACGGCCAGCGCTTCCAACTGACCGAGGGAACCGGTCGGCTTGGTCAATTGCTGCTGGCGCGCCAGGGCCTGTTCGTACGCCGAGGCGTCAATCGCCTTACAAGGGTTGAGCCACCAGGTGTCAGTCATAACGCAATACCTTTCAAAGTCAGGGGCAGGCCGGCAACCGTCAGGACAACACGCTGACACCGCTCGGCCAAAGCTTGATGCAGCCAACCGGCTTCATCCACATAGCGGCGAGTCAATTCGCCCAGCGGCACGACACCCATTCCGGTCTCGTTGCTGACAAAAATGATTTCCCCCGGCAGCGTGGCCAGGGTTTCCAGCAATTGATCGCGCTCAAACACCAAGCGCTCTGCGTCTTCGAGCATCAGCAGATTGGTCAGCCACAGGGTCAGGCAATCCACCAGCAAGCAGCGACCGGGTGCGGCGTTTTCGCGTAGCACACGCGCCAGCTCGACAGGCTCTTCGATCAAACCCCAATGATCAGGGCGACGCTCGCGATGCGAGGCAATGCGGGCATTCATCTCGCCGTCAAGCGGCTGACTGGTGGCGATATAGATGACGGGCAAAGCGCTGTCGCTGGCGAGCTTTTCGGCCAGGCGGCTTTTACCGGAACGAGCGCCGCCTAAAATCAGTTGAAGCATGAGACACCCCCTACCCATTCACCCATCCACGATGCGAAGCGAGTCGTTTTTGATCCTGCTTTTGATCTGAAGTCGCCCCGTAAACCACGCTGGCCGAACGCAGGAATGGATACGTACACCAAAAGCCCTCTACCACCTTTGAACCGTGTGTACACCATTAAATCCCACACAGTTTGCGCAACAAATCGGTGTCCAAATGGTTCTCCACCAGATCGGCCAGGCGTTCGATATCGCGCTCGCGCAGGGCGTGGTAGTCCACCTCCTGCACATCCTGCAACCCGGCCCAACGCAGCAACGCACTGCAGGCCGCCGGGGTCTCGAACAAGCCATGCAGATACGTGCCGAGAATCTGCCCGTCAGCACTTTGCGCGCCGTCACTGCGACCGTCCTCCAGCAGCACGGCGGCGTTCGACAGGGCAGCGCCACACGTCACACCCGCATGAATCTCGTACCCGCTGACCTCAGCATCCTCCAGCAACAACCGCCCCCGCACATTGCGCAGTTGCTTCTCTTCTTCCAAAGTCGTGCTGAACGCCAACAACCCCAACCCGTCACTGGAACCCGCCGCTCCTTCCAGCCCCAATGGGTCGTGCACCTGCTCGCCCAGCATCTGCAACCCGCCGCAAATCCCCAGCACCTTGCCGCCATACCGCAAATGCCGCGCTACGGCGGTATCCCAGCCATTGGCACGCAGATACGCCAAATCACTGCGCACGCTTTTCGAGCCCGGCAGGATGATCAGGTCGGCGGCAGGAATCGACTGGCCCGGACCGACAAACTGCAAATCCACCTGAGGATGCAGGCGCAGTGGGTCAAAATCCGTGTGATTGCTGATGCGCGGCAATACCGGCACCACCACCTTGAGCACCTGCGCCGCCTTGTCGATCTGACGCTGGTCGATGCCGTCTTCAGCCTCCAAGTGCAAATCCATCACGTAGGGCAAAACCCCCACCACCGGTTTGCCAGTGCGTGCTTGCAGCCAATCCAAACCGGGTTGCAACAGCGCGATATCGCCGCGAAAACGGTTGATGACGAAGCCCTTGACCCGCTCTTGTTCGGTGGGCGAAAGCAATTCCAAGGTGCCGACCAGATGGGCAAATACACCGCCGCGATTGATGTCGGCGATCAGCAGCACTGGGCAGTCGACGGCTTCGGCGAAGCCCATGTTGGCAATGTCATTGGCGCGCAGGTTGATCTCCGCCGGGGAGCCTGCGCCTTCCACCATCACCACCGGATAGGCTTCGCTCAACCGTGCGTGGGAGGCCAGCACTGCCTGCATGGCGATGGCTTTGTAGTCGTGATAGGCCACGGCGTTCATGGTGGTCACGGCGCGGCCGTGGATGATCACTTGGGAACCGGTGTCGCTGTTGGGTTTGAGCAGCACCGGGTTCATGTCGGTGTGAGGCGCCAGATTAGCTGCCTGGGCCTGCACCGCCTGGGCGCGGCCGATCTCGCCGCCTTCGGCCGTCACGGCACTGTTGAGCGCCATGTTCTGCGGCTTGAACGGCACCACTGCGACGCCTTGGCGTACCAGCCAGCGGCACAGCGCGGTCACCAGCGTACTTTTGCCGGCGTCGGACGTGGTGCCTTGCACCATCAGCGTACTCATGAAGCATCCTTATAGGCGGCCAGTGCGGCGTCGAGTCGCAACCAATCGGCCTCGGTGTCGGGCAGGCCGAAGCGCAGGCTGCTGTCGTGGACGAACAGGCGCAGGAGGATGCCGCGCTGGGCCATGAATTCGTGCATGCGTTCGGCGTGCGGGGTGATCAGCCATTGGAACAACGCGCAGCCGCCCTGAGGCTGAAATCCGTGGCGCTCAAGCAGCGTGAACAATCGCTCGCCAGCCTCGACGCAACGCGCCCGCTGACGGGTATGCCCGGCAGTGTCGCGCAGGCACACTTGCCCCAACACGCGCGTCGGTCCGCTAACGGCCCAAGGCCCGACCTGTTCAGCGAGCAACTTGAGCAACTTGCGTTCGGCCAGCACAAATCCCAGACGCACGCCGGCCAGGCCGAAGAACTTGCCGAACGAGCGCAACACAATCAGACCGACCTGATGAGCCTGGCCTGCCAAACTCAACTCCGGCGTCACGTCCATAAACGCTTCGTCCACCACCAGCCAGCCGCCGCGCTGGGCCAGCCGTGTGTGCCAGTCCAGCAGGCGCTGGGGAGTCAGGCTCTGGCCTGTAGGATTGTTGGGATTGACCACCACCAAAACGTCGAGGCTATCGAGGAAGAAGTCGACTTCCTGTTCCTGCACCTCGCGCACCACATACCCGGCGCGGCGCCAGGCTTCGGCATGCTCGGCATAGCAAGGCGACAGCACGCCGACTTTGCCGGATCGGCGCAGGCGCGGCAGCAACTGGATCGCCGCCTGGGAACCGGGCACCGGCAATAAATGCGCGGCCCCGTAGTACTCGCTGGCAGCCTGTTCCAAGCCGTCGTCGGTCTCTGGCAATCGTGCCCAGGCACGCAGCGGGATCGGCGGGATCGGCCAGGGCCAAGGCGCGAGACCGCTGGACAGGTCAAGCCAGTCGGCCTCGGCAATCCCGTATTGAATGGATGCTTTACGCAGTCGGCCACCGTGTTCAAGCATAGAATTGCGCCCCCACACATAGGATCAGCAGCCACAACCATACGCCGCGCTGCACCAGTTGCCAGCCTCGGTCGATGGAGTCGGCATCCGCCGCCGGGCCTTCGCCCAATGGCGGACGCTGGTGCACTTCGCCGTGATAAATCGCAGCACCACCCAATTCAACACCCAAGGCGCCTGCGCCGGCAGCCATCACCGGCCCGGCGTTGGGGCTGTCCCAGGTCGGGCCCTGGGTGCGCCAGCATTTGAGGGCCAGGCGGGTTTTGCCGAGCACGGCGTAGGTCAAGGCCACCAGGCGTGCCGGAATGTAGTTGAGCACGTCGTCGATTTTCGCTGCGGCCCAGCCGAAGCGCTCGAAGCGTTCGTTGCGATAGCCCCACATGGCATCAAGGGTGTTGCTCAATCGGTAGAGCACCACGCCCGGTACGCCAGCGACCACGAACCAGAACAGCGCGGCGAATATCGCATCGCTGCCGTTTTCCAATACCGATTCGGTGGCAGCGCGGGCGACTTCGGTGCGATCCAGCTCGCTGGTCTGGCGGCTCACCAGGTAACTCACCCGCGTGCGGGCTTCATCCAGGTCATCGCTGCGCAACGCCTGGGCCACCGGCATCACATGCTCGCCGAGGCTGCGCATACCGAGGGCGCAGTACAACGCCAGAATCTCCAACACCCAGCCGATATAAGGCGCCCACGACAACGCGGTGGCCAGCAGCGTCAGCGGCACCACGGCGATAAACCACGCCGTCACGCCGTGACTGCGCCAGCCACGGCCGCCACTGTTGAAACGTTGCTCGATGCGCCCGGCAAAATTGCCGAACGCCACCAGCGGATGCCAGCGCCTGGGCTCGCCCAGTAGCGCATCCAACGCCACTGCAGCGACACACAGCAAGGCCACACTCATTGACTTACTCCCCACGTATTCTCATACAACATGTCACTCAGCGGACGCGGTTCGGTCCAGCCTTCGAGCTGCAACATCGGTGCCGGATAGAACTCGGCGACCGGCCCCAGGCACAACACAGCCAGAGGTTTTGCGCCGGGCGGCAGGCCCAGCAAATCGGCCAGGGCCTGGGGCTCAAACAACGAGACCCAGCCCATGCCAAGGCCTTCCACGCGAGCGGCCAGCCACAGATTCTGGATCGCGCAGGACAGCGAGGCCATGTCCATCTCCGGCAAGGTGCGCCGGCCGAAAATATGGCGCTCGCGATCATCCATCAATGCCGCCACCAGTACTTCGGCACAGTCATTGATGCCTTCGACCTTAAGCCTCATGAACTCATCGGTACGTTCGCCAAGGGCCTCGGCTGTGCGCACGCGCTCTTCTTCCACCAGTTGCTGGATCTGCCCGCGCAGGTGGCGGTCGCTGATGCGGATAAAACGCCAGGGCTGCATGAGGCCGACACTCGGCGCCTGATGCGCGGCCTGAAGCAGGCGGTGGAGCAATTCAGGGGCGACAGTGCCACCGCTGAAGTGGCGCATGTCGCGGCGTTCGGCAATGGCGCGGTAAACGGCATCGCGGTCGGCCTGGGGGAAGGCGTTGTCAGTCATGGCGCTATCGTGGGTAAAAACAATGCGGCCACAGCAGCCGGATTCGACGGAAAGTAGAAGTGCACGTAAGAGGCCGTCATCCGCCCCTGTCGGTAGACCGCTTCGGCCCCGCGCCCACCATTGGGGCTCAGACCACGGGCAATCGGTTGCCATTCGGTGCTGGTCAGGGAGTGGTGATAGGTATGGCCGCGCAGCACGCCTTCCGGCAATTCGACGCTTTGCAGCGCCAGGGCCGCCAGTTTCTTTTGCATCACTGCATCACCCTGCAACAGGCCGAGCAGTTCGGCGCGGTTGCCGTCGACGTCGGTGAGGGAGTTCAGCAGGTAGAGCATGCCGCCACACTCAGCGAGCAACGGCTTACCCGCCGCATGGTGAGCACGGATGGCGTCGAGCATCGGAGTATTTTCCGACAACGCCTGGTGGTGCAGTTCCGGGTAGCCGCCAGGCAGATACAGACTGTCGGCGTCAGGTAATTCGCGATCGTGGATCGGGGAGAAAAATGTCAGCTCAGCGCCCATCGCCCGCAACAGGTCAAGACTGGCGCCGTAGGTGAAGGCGAAGGCTTCGTCGCGGGCCACGGCAATGCGGACACCGGCCAACAACGGCTCAGCTTCGATCACTTCAGGCGCGGCGAAGGTCACGGGCGGCGGTAAAGCGACTTCGCAACTGCTGCCCAAGGCTTGGGCGGCGGCGTCCAGGCGTGCATCGAGGTCATTCAGTTCGCTGGCTTGAACCAGGCCTAGATGACGGCTCGGCAGCTCGATTCCCGTCTCGCGGGACAGCGCGCCGTACCAGCGCAGGCCTTCAGTGAGGCTACCTTCGAGCAATTGCGCATGACGCAACGTGCCGACGCGGTTGGCCAACACGCCCGCGAACGGCAGATCCGGCTGGTAGCGCGCAAGGCCCAGCGCCAGAGCACCAAAGGTTTGGGCCATGGCGGTGCCATCAATCACGCCCAGCACCGGCACGCCGAAATGCCGCGCCAGGTCGGCACTGGAGGGCGTGCCGTCGAACAGACCCATCACGCCTTCGATCAGGATCAGGTCGGCCTCCCCCGCCGCTTCCCACAGCAGGCGGCGACTTTCCTGCTCGCCCACCATCCACATATCCAATTGATACACCGGCGCACCGCTGGCGCGTTCGTGGATCATCGGGTCCAGAAAGTCCGGACCGCATTTGAACACGCGCACCCTACGTCCCAGATTGCGGTGCAAACGGGCCAGGGCGGCGGTGACGGTAGTTTTGCCTTGGCCGGACGCCGGTGCGGCGATCAATACGGCCGGGCAATGACGGGGCTGATTCAAAGTTCGACGCCCTTCTGTGCCTTGATACCGGCCTGGAATGCGTGTTTGAGCATGCCCATTTCGGTGACGGTGTCGCCCATCTCGATCAGCTCCGGCTTAGCGCCACGGCCAGTGACCACCACGTGTTGCATCGGCGGGCGGGCTTGCAGGTCGCTGAGCACTTGGTCCAGGTCGAGGTAACCGTGCTTGAGGGCTATGTTCAGCTCGTCCAGCACCACCAGGCCGATGGTTGGGTCTTGCAGCAGTTCGCGGGATACCGCCCAGGCTGCCTCGGCGGCGGCGATATCGCGCTGGCGGTCCTGGGTTTCCCAGGTAAAGCCTTCGCCCATGACGTGGAAACGCACTTGCTCGGGGAAGCGGCGGAAAAACAACTCTTCGCCAGTGCTGTTACGCCCCTTGATGAACTGCACCACACCGCATTGCATCCCATGGCCCATGGCGCGAGCGAGCATCCCAAACGCCGAGCTGCTCTTGCCTTTGCCGTTGCCGGTGAGTACCAGCAGCAAGCCGCATTCGTTAGGGGAGTTGGCGATGCGCTCGTCGATCACGGCTTTTTTGCGCAGCATGCGCGCCAGGTGGCGTTCGTCGCGGTCGGGGGTATCGGTCATGGCAGCTCTCCGTTGGGGCTGGACAAAAACGGCGGGCAGGAAAAAGAAAAAACAGACAGCCAAGCATCGCCCACCGTGATGCTGTTGGATGATCCAGGCCGGTCTCCGGGCTCATGAGTGGCGCAGCTCTTGTAGAGAGCAAGCAGGCCAACGCTGCGCCTTCCCATATCGCACGCGATACAGTGGCAAAAGCAGCGTCTTGACTCATTTACCGTTGCGGGGGCAGCGCCGGAATTGCGGCGGCGCTGTGTACAAGCGCGCTCACTCACCGGCTTCCCTGTTTCACTCTGTCGACCCACGGGTCACAGAGCACCTGGAACAAGCGGCGAAGGTTAGTGGGTTGGGGGTGGAGCGTCAATGAAAGCTGGTCGAGTACTTGAACCATCGCACCACCGCCCTCCTCTACCCTTACAGGTATCAAGGAGAACACCATGCATAAAACCAGACTCGCCCTGTTAATCATGCTTGCCGGCGCCCTCGCGGCGTGCGGAGAAAGCTCAACCCTGAAGGCTTCCGACGGCACCGGCCCCTCGCCCCGACTGCCGGAGCCGAACAAAACGCTGATCCCTACCGTCAACATCGCTCCGGCCATCGGCTGGCCAGATGGCGCGAAGCCAACGGCAGCCCCCGGCACCCAAGTGGCCGCGTTCGCCGAGGGCCTCGACCACCCGCGCTGGCTGTATGTGTTGCCTAATGGCGATGTGCTGGTGGCGGAAACCAACGCACCGCCCAAACCGGATGACGCCAAGGGCATACGCGGCTGGGTCATGGAGAAGGTCATGGGACGTGCCGGCGCCGGGGTGCCGAGCCCGAACCGTATCACTCTATTGCGCGATGCCGACCACGACGGCGTCGCCGAAACACGTACGGTGTTCCTGGAAAACCTCAATTCGCCGTTCGGTATGACCCTGGTCGGAAACGACCTGTATGTGGCCGACTCGGACAAGCTGCTGCGTTTCCCCTATCAGCCAGGCGAAACTGCCATCAAGGCCCAAGGCTCCAAGGTGGTCGACTTGCCAGGCGGTCCGCTGAACCACCACTGGACGAAAAACGTGGTGGCCAGCAAGGACGGCAGCAAGCTGTACGTGAGCGTCGGTTCAAACAGCAACGTCGGTGAAAACGGCCTGGAGGCGGAACAGGGGCGTGCCGCGATCTGGGAAGTCGACCGCGCCAGCGGCCAGCACCGTATTTTCGCCTCCGGCCTGCGCAACCCCAATGGCATGGCTTGGGAACCGCAGAGCGGCAAGCTGTGGACAGCGGTGAACGAGCGCGACGAGATCGGCAGCGACCTGGTGCCGGACTACATCACCTCGGTCAAGGACGGCGGTTTCTATGGCTGGCCGTTCAGCTATTACGGCCAGCATGTGGATGTGCGCGTCACGCCGCAGAACCCGGACCTGGTCGCCAAGGCCATTGCGCCGGACTACGCCGTAGGGCCGCACACCGCTTCTTTGGGCCTGACGTTCGCCGAGGGCAGCAAACTCCCGGCGCCGTTCAGCAACGGCGCATTCATCGGCCAGCATGGCTCGTGGAATCGCAAGCCGCACAGCGGCTACAAGGTGATTTTCGTGCCATTCGAGGCAGGTCAGCCTAAAGGCCAGCCGGTGGACGTGCTGACCGGCTTCCTCGATAAAGATGAGAAAGCCATGGGCCGCCCAGTGGGCGTGGTGATTGATCAGCAAGGGGGTTTGCTGGTGGCGGATGACGTGGGGAACAAGGTATGGCGGGTGTCGGCGGCCAAATAAACGCCCCCAGAAGCATCACAAAACCAATGTGGGAGGGGGCTTGCTCCCGATAGCAGTGGGTCAGGCACAGATACTGTGACTGATACTTCGCTATCGGGGGCAAGCCCCCTCCCACATTTAGTTAGGTATTGGGTTCAGGGATTACGTGCCAGGTTTGCTGGCAATACCCGCTTAGCGCTCAGATAAGCATTCTGCCAATACGCCTTGGACAGGGTATCGAGCTTCACCGTACCGCCGGTTTGCGGCGCATGGACAAAGCGGCCCTCGCCCACATAGATCCCAGCATGGCTGACCTGCGAACCACCACCGGTGGCGAAGAACAGCAGGTCACCGGTTTGCAGGTTCTGCTCACTCACGTCCTGAGCGCGCATCACGATCAGCTCACGGGTAGTGCGTGGCAGGGAAATGCCGGCGGCGTCACGGAACACAAAGCCGATCAGGCCACTGCAATCAAAGCCCGAGTCCGGCGTGTTGCCGCCCCAGCGATAAGGCGTGCCGACGAGGCCCAGCGCACGGAAGAGCACGTCTTCGGCAGCAGGCGAGAAATTCTGGGTGGCGTAGTTGAATACCGGCTTGGGCTTGGCCGCGACAGGAGCAGGCGGCGGACGGCTGGCGCAGGCGCTGAGCAGCGCGGCGCAAACGAGAAGAACTAGGCGGGCTGACGTCGACATGTGCAGAACAATCCTGGTCTGGATGCGGCTTTCGCTGCCGAACGCTGAAAACCAGAACGCGCAAGCAAGGCTCGCGCGAACGGATTACAACAATGTCCAGGGATTCTAGCGCTTACACGTCAAACTTCAAGTATCACTTTAAGTTTACTTGCTAGCGGTAACGGTCGTCGGGGCCATGGCGAGTGCACGCTTGGCTTCGATGAAGGTTTTGCTCCAGTAACTGTCGCCCAGGTTGTCAACTCGGACACCGCCACTGCGACGGCTGCTGGAGTGGATAAACTGGTTATCACCCAGGTAAATACCGGCGTGACTGACACGACCACGACCTGCAGTACTGAAGAAAAGCAGATCACCGGGCTTGAGGTTGTTGCGCGCGACCAACGGTGCGTTCACGTTGATCATTTCGCGAGTGGAGCGTGGCAAGTTCATGCCAGCTTCTTCACGAAACAGATAGCCGATGAAACCGCTGCAGTCGAAACCGGCTTCGGAAGTACCGCCAAAACGGTAACGGGTACCGATCAGGGACATGCCGCGTTCGAGAATGCTGTCGGCCAGAACTGGAAGCTGATAAGGCTTGCTGCCGGAGAAATCGGCCAGTTCTTTCTCTGTTGCAACTTCTTCCTCATAGACAGTGGAAGACTGCGCTGCAACAAATTTTGCCTGGGAATGTTGTTGAGGCTTTTGCTGCTCAACCACCTGCTGAGGATGGGAGGCGCAACCAAACAACAGGGTAACGAGTGCGAGGGGCACGAGGGGTGCGAAGCGATTTAGCATGGGCACGACCGTGGCTGATGTGTAAAGAAGCCGAGACTATGCCCTCTATCACATCGATTTGCAAATTCAATCGTGACCTATGTGACTTCCTGCTTGGACTATGACATCTAAGCCCTTAACACCCTATACGCACCTTTCGCGTGGCCAAACCGGCCCAAACGCGGGTTTTCTGACGCCTGGAATTTGCCAAAACCCCTGCAAACAAAGGGGTTGCTACCAGCCGAGGGTTTCTTTGAGAAAGGGAATGGTCAGTTTACGCTGGGCCTGCAAAGAGGCTTGATCGAGCTGTTCGAGCAAATCGAACAACGCACTCATGCTGCGAGTGCCACGGGTGAGGATAAAGTGTCCGACTTCGTCGGTGAGGTGCAGGCCGCGGCGAGAGGCACGCAGTTGCAGGGCGCGCAATTTGTCTTCGTCGGAGAGCGGGCGCATCTGGAAGATCAGCGCCAGGGTAAGGCGCGACTTGAGGTCGGCCAGTTTGACGGGCAACTCGCGGGGCGATGTGGAGGCAGCAATCAACAAGCGCCGTCCGCTGTCTCGCAGGCGGTTGAACAGATGAAACAGCGCCTCTTCCCAATCGGCCTTGCCAGCAATCGCCTGTAGGTCATCCAGGCACACCAGCTCGTATTGCTCAAGGTTGTCGAAGATCCCGATACCGCGGTCCATCAATTCAGCCAAAGGCAGGTACACCGCCGGCTCGCCCATTTGCTCGAAGCGCAAGCAGGCGGCCTGCAACAGGTGAGTACGCCCCACGCCGTGCTTGCCCCACAGATAGATCAGGCTTTCAGTCCACCCGGCGTCGGCTTCGCAGAGCCGCTCGACATAGCCGAGTGCAGCGGCATTGGCGCCTGGGTAGTAATTGATAAAGGTGGCGTCATCACGCAGACGCACACCTAAGGGCAGCTGAATCGGTTTCATGCTGACTGAACGGCTCCCATCGAACCGCTAGTGGCCTCTGTGTAAAGTTTGCAAAGTTTATACCCGTGACGCGGGGCGCACAATGCAGCAGACCACAAGCAAAATCAAAGGTTTGCGTTAACTTGCCGGTTTTACGCGGATTGTTTGACGCCATCCCCCCATAAACAACAAACCCGGCCGAAGCCGGGTTTATGAAGCAGCGGTTACAGGTCGGGGTCTTCGACGCCCGTGTACACATCCGAATCCTTGTACAAATCGTGCATATGGCGCACCAGCACCATGATCACCGCCGCGACCGGCAATGCCAGCAAGATGCCGGTAAAGCCAAACAGCTCGCCCCCCGCCAGGATCGCAAAGATTACCGCCACCGGGTGCAGACCGATCCGGTCACCCACCAACAACGGCGTCAGCACCATGCCCTCAAGGGCCTGGCCGACCATGAACACCGCGACAATCCCGAGCATCGGATACAGGTCACCACCAAACTGGAACAGGCCAGCCACGAGCGCCGCGCCGATGCCGATCACAAAGCCCATATAAGGAACGATAGCCGCCAGGCCAGCGATCAGGCCGATCAACAGGCCCAGCTCCAGGCCGATGGCCATCAGGCCGGCGGCGTAGATAACGCCCAGGGCCAGCATCACCAGCAACTGGCCACGCACGAATGCGCCAAGGACTTCATGGCACTCACCGGCCAGGGAGACGATGCGCTCCTCACGATCACGCGGCAGCAAGCTGCGGATCTTGGCCATCATGATGTCCCAGTCGCGCAGCAGATAGAACGCCACCACCGGGATCAGCACGAGATTGGTCAGCCAGCCGATCAACGCCAGGCTCGACGCAGTCGCCTGACTGAGGATCACACCGACGATATCGGTGGTTTGCCCCATATGCTCACTGATCGCCGCCTTGACCTTATCGAACTTCCAGAAGCCGTCCGACAACCCCAACTTGGCCTGGGCCCACGGCATTGCCGTGTGCTGCAACCAGTCGAGCATCTGCGGCGCCAACTCATAGAGACGAAACAGTTGCTTGGCCAGCATCGGCACCAACACCAGCACCAGCGCGGTGATGATCAAGGTGAACAGCGCAAACACCGCCACTACGCCCAAGGTCCGCGACAGCCCGGCTTTCTCCAAACGATCCACCACCGGATCGAACAGATAGGCCAGCAGCAACGCAACCAGGAACGGCGTCAGGATCGAATGCAGCAAGAACACAAAAACGCACAGCAGGACGATCCCGCCAAGCCACACCCAACGACGCGTATCCGCCATAAACCACTCCATTGCTTCTATATAAGGAAGAACTGTTACCAACGAAAACGCAGTTGCGCCTGAGGCTCAGGTGCAGCGGCCGGTTGCGCGCCCTCAGCGACTGGCTGCGTAGCCGGCGCCTCGCCCGCAGGGATCTCCTGCAGCTTGGCCAGGCTCAACTGGGTGCGCAACTGATCGGCGCTCCCGTTAACCCGATACACAATGCGATTGCCGTCAACCCACTGCGGCTGGCCACCAAACGGCTCCAGCAGATGACCCAGTGCCGCGTAGCGCTCCAGGGTCATCCCCTGCACTTCCAGCAGTTGTTCGGTGCTCACGCCAGGCTTGACCGCAAAACGCGGCGCCAATTTCTGGCTGACCGCCAGCATCACTGCGTCGGCCACCGCGCCGGTGTCGGCGCCTTGGGCTGTGCCCTGTTCGCTCTTGTCGCCCAGCCACAGGCGCCATTTGGCCTGCCATTGGTTACCTTCCTGACGCGCGTGCACGGCAAGCAACGCGTCGGCGCCGTAGCGCTCGGATGCGGCGCGCAACGGTGTGGCGTCGGCACTCTCCAGGTTCGGCGCCGTAGCGACGACCTGCTCATCCAGATCGCCCAGCGGCAGACGCAACGGCAAGCCACGGTGCTGGGCTGCATGACGCAGCGCCTGGGCGACGGTCTGGCCATCCCCCACCAGGCTGCTGCCTTCAGTGGAATCGTTCAACCACCAGCCGAGGATCGACGGCCGATTGCTGCCCCAGATCGACAGGCCCGCATCACGCAGAGCGCGGTCGGTGCTGACCGGGTCGAAATCCACTTGCAGACTCTCGGGTGGGCCGGCGTCGTAACCGTATTGCGTGATGATTTGCTGCGGATCCTTGCGAATCGCCGCCAGGCCTGGGCCGTCGGCGGCTTTGGCGTCGCCGGTCAGGCGGATTACCAGGGTCTGCACCGCGCGCTGGGTGGCCTGGTCGCGCTCTTGGGGCGATTGGCTGCTGACGGGTTCAAGTACTTGATAAAGACCATTGAGGGTTTCGGCATGACTCGCCAGGCTGACCAATGACAAGCAGCCCATAAAGAAGAATTTACACAGACGCATGGAAGATTCCCGAACGACAAATTTAGCGGCTGGAACAGACCGCGTGAACTCGGTTTGCCAAGGCTGTGACCACGGCAACCGGTAAAACATTCACAGGGTCCTGGTAAGTTTTCATGCTGTCATAACGATAGCGCGTTCAAGGCTATACCTTAATACGTGCCACGGCTGACGCGATTAGCATTTTTTTAACCTATATGGCCCTGCCCGTCGGCCCGAGGATGGCCGCTGCCCCTCAAGCCTGATAAAATCGCGCGCCTTCGCAGACCGTCATCGGCTGGGCCTTTTACCAAAAGCCCCTGCCCGCTCGGTCGTTACCCCTGAATCCCCCCTAAAGGCCTGGATCATGAGCAAGCAACCCTCCCTGAGCTACAAGGACGCCGGTGTAGACATCGACGCCGGTGAAGCATTGGTCGAACGCATCAAGAGCGTCGCCAAGCGCACTGCGCGCCCCGAAGTCATGGGCGGCCTGGGCGGTTTTGGCGCCCTCTGCGAAATCCCGGCCGGCTACAAGCAGCCTGTTCTGGTTTCCGGCACCGACGGTGTGGGCACCAAGCTGCGCCTGGCACTGAACCTGAACAAGCACGACAGCATCGGCATCGACCTGGTGGCCATGTGCGTCAACGACCTGGTGGTATGCGGCGCCGAGCCATTGTTCTTCCTTGACTACTACGCCACCGGCAAGCTCAACGTCGAGACCGCTACCCAAGTGGTAACCGGCATTGGCGCGGGTTGCGAACTGTCGGGTTGCTCCCTGGTAGGCGGCGAAACCGCTGAAATGCCAGGCATGTACGAAGGCGAAGACTACGACCTGGCCGGTTTCTGCGTGGGTGTTGTAGAGAAAGCTGAAATCATCGACGGTTCCAAAGTGGCTGCCGGTGACGCCCTGCTCGCCCTGCCATCCTCTGGCCCGCACTCCAACGGCTACTCGCTGATCCGCAAGATCATCGAAGTGTCCGGTGCCGACATCGAGAACATCCAACTCGACGGCAAGCCACTGACCGACCTGCTGATGGCCCCGACCCGCATCTACGTCAAGCCACTGCTCAAGCTGATCAAGGACACTGGCGCGGTCAAAGCCATGGCCCACATCACCGGCGGCGGCCTGCTGGACAACATCCCGCGCGTCCTGCCAAAAGGCGCTCAGGCGATCGTCGACGTGGCCAGCTGGCAGCGTCCTGCGGTATTTGACTGGCTGCAAGAGAAAGGCAACGTCAATGAAACCGAAATGCACCGCGTGCTGAACTGCGGCGTGGGCATGGTGATCTGCGTAGCGCAAGAGCACGTTGAAACTGCGCTGAACGTCCTGCGTGAAGCCGGCGAGCAGCCTTGGGTCATCGGCCAGATCGCCACCGCTGCCGAGGGCGCGGCCCAGGTTGAACTGAAGAACCTCAAGGCTCATTGATGTCTCAGACCTGTGATGTTGTGGTGCTGCTCTCCGGCACCGGCAGTAACTTGCAGGCCCTGATCGACAGCACGCGCACCGGCGACAGCCCGGTGCGCATCGCTGCGGTGATCTCCAACCGCAGCGACGCCTACGGCCTGCAACGTGCCAGGGACGCGGGTATCGAAACCCGCTCGCTGGATCACAAGGCTTTCGAGGGCCGCGAGGCCTTCGACAGCGCCTTGATCGAACTCATCGATGCCTTCAACCCCAAACTCGTGGTACTGGCCGGATTCATGCGAATCCTCAGCGGCGATTTCGTGCGGCACTACGACGGGCGCCTGCTGAATATCCACCCTTCCCTGCTGCCCAAATACAAAGGCATGCACACCCATCAGCGCGCCCTTGAAGCCGGTGACAGTGAGCATGGCTGCAGCGTGCACTTTGTCACCGAGGAACTCGATGGCGGGCCTCTGGTCGTACAGGCAGTGGTTCCGGTAGAGTCTGACGACTCGGCGCAGACACTTGCGCAACGGGTTCATACCCAGGAACACAGGATTTACCCGCTGGCTGTGCGCTGGTTTGCCGAGGGGCGGTTGATTCTTGGTGACCAGGGTGCATTATTGGACGGTCAGTTACTTGCGGCCAGCGGCCACTTGATTCGAACCTAGGAGATTTTATGCGTCGCGCCTTGCTTTTCGCTGTTGCGCTGTTCGCCTTGCCTGCCGTGCAGGCAGCCGACCTTCACCCCTTCTCCGCCAGCTACACCGCCGACTGGAAACAGTTGCCCATGAGTGGTTCGGCTGAGCGCAGCCTGACCAAGAACGACAACGGCTCGTGGACCTTGAATTTCAAGGCATCCATGATGATCGCCAGCCTGACCGAAACCAGCGTGATCCGCTTCGACAAGGACACCCTGCAACCCGTGAGCTACAGCTTCGAACGTGGCGGCCTGGGCAAGGCAAAGAAAATCAACCTGGACTTCGACCAGACCGCCAAGAAAGTTACCGGTTTTGAAAACAAAGACCCGGTGAACGTGGCCCTGCAAAGCAACATGCTCGACAAGTCGACCTACCAGCTCGCATTGCAACGCGATGTGGCAGCCGGCAAGAAAAGCATGAGCTACAACGTGGTTGAAGGGACCGACGTCGACACCTACGACTTCCGCGTGATCGGCCCGGAAAAGGTCCAGACCAAGGTAGGCTCCATCGACGCGATCAAGGTCGAGCGCGTGCGTGACCCGACCCAAAGCAAGCGCATCACCCAGATGTGGTTTGCCAAGGACCAGGGCGGCATCCTGGTTGCCCTGCGTCAGGTTGAGACCGACGGCAAGGAATACAACATCATGCTGCAAGACGGTACCGTTGACGGCAAGGCTGTCAAAGGCAACTGATTGCGCGGATGAGCTGAACAAGAGCCTCGCTGAATGCGGGGCTTTTTTTCGTCTGGGGATTTTGGGTTCAAGTGTCTGCCATCATCGGGAGCAAGCCCCCTCCCACATTTGAACTGCGAACACTTACCCCTGTGGGAGGGGGCTTGCTCCCGATGGCGCCGGCATGACCAACACAGCCCTATCAGGCTGCCGCCCAACATGAAACTTCTGTCATAAACCGCCAAAGCGGTTTACTTAGCAAGCTAACAAATCGTATAAAAAGACCTGCGACGACTTGCCGCATACCCACCAGAAATTGGAGCAAGCAGATGACTGTAAAAGTAACTGAACGCGACGATGCACATATGTCCCACGAAGCACTGGGCCATGGGATTCACATCTGGGATGTACACCAACAAGACCTGCTGGTCGGCATGTTTCACAACGAGAGCGACGCTCACAATTATAAAAACGAGCTTGAGTCGCTTGAGATGAAACGCCAGGCACAAAGCTCCTGAATATTTGCAGGATTTCGGCACAAGGCCCACGCAGCCCGACGCCTGAAAACACAAACCCCGCCTTTTGAGCGGGGTTTGTTGTTTTGAGAGGTACTGCTTACCACTCAGGTGCTTGAACGCTTTACCACATCAGATCATCCGGGATCTGGTAAGCCGCGTACGGATCGTCCTCATCCGGCACCTGGCTTTCTGTGAGGATGTTGAGTTGCACAATGCGCTCTGGTGCGCGCTCCTGAATCTTCAGCGCCGCTTCACGCGGGATCACTTCGTAGCCGCCGCCGTGGTGCACGATCGCCAGGGAGCCGTTGCTCAGCTTGTTACGCATCAGCGTGTTGACCGACAGGCGCTTGACCTTCTTGTCATCCACGAAGTTGTAGTAATCCTCGGTGGTGAGCTTGGGCAGGCGCGAGGTTTCGATCAATTGCTTGACCTGAGCCGTGCGGGCCTTGGCCTCGGCTTTTTCCTGCTGCTGGCGATTCAGCTCCTGGTCACGTTTGACCTTTTCGGCGTGTGCCTCGGCAGCCAGGCGTGCCTGGGTGTCATCGACCTCAGCTTGGCCTTTGTGGACCAGGCGCTGCTGCTTCTGTTTCTCTTTGCCGACCTGCTTGGCCTGCTTTTGGTTGACCAGACCTGCTTTGAGCAACTGGTCGCGAAGGGAAAGGCTCATGGTGCTTACTCACTTAGGCAACTGCTCAACCGCAGCTGGACACATTCTTTTCCTGACGTTTGGCTTCGCCCCATAGGGCGTCCAACTCTTCGAGGGTGCAATCTTCTATGGGACGACGGGTGTCGCGCAATGCCTGTTCGATAAATCGGAAACGTCGTTCGAACTTGGCATTGGCGCCACGCAGTGCGGTTTCCGGGTCAACCTTGAGGTGACGGGCCAAGTTGACCGCCGCAAACAGCAGGTCACCGACTTCGTCGGCAATGGCTACCGAGTCATTATCGGCCATGGCTTCGAGCACTTCATCCAGCTCTTCGCGCACGTTGTCCACCACCGGCAAGGCAGACGGCCAGTCGAAACCGACCTGGCTGGCGCGCTTTTGCAATTTGGCGGCACGGGATAAGGACGGCAGCGCCGTGGGCACATCATCCAGCAGGGAAAGCTGCTCTGGTGCGTCGGATTTTTCCGCACGCTCCTCGGCTTTGATCTGCTCCCAGCGCTCCTTGACCTGCTCTTCGCTCAACTGTGGGATATCCAGTGGCGCATACAGATCACCGGTGGGGAACACATGGGGATGACGCCGGATCAGCTTGCGCGTGATGCTGTCGATCACGCCGGCAAATTCGAAACGCCCCTCTTCCCGCGCCAACTGGCTGTAATACACCACTTGGAACAACAGGTCGCCCAACTCGCCTTGCAGGTGATCGAAGTCGCCGCGCTCGATGGCGTCGGCCACTTCATAGGCTTCTTCGAGGGTGTGCGGGACGATGGTCGCGTAGGTTTGCTTGAGGTCCCACGGGCACCCATATTGCGGGTCTCGCAGGCGGCTCATCAGGTGCAGCAGGTCTTCAAGTGAATACATCTTTCTGTGTCCGATCAGTGTGGGAGGGGGCTTGCTCCCGATAGCGGTGCGTCAGCCACCAGATGTATCAACTGACAGCCTGCTATCGGGAGCAAGCCCCCTCCCACATTTAGCCTGCATTCATTCCGCGAATCATGGTGTGCGGTTACGCCGTGTCTCTATGATGTTCGGCAACTGGGAAATCCGCCCCAGCAACCGGCCCAATGCGTCCAACCCCGGGATCTCGATGGTCAAGGACATCAATGCAGTGTTGTCCTCTTTATTCGAGCGGGTGTTGACCGCCAGCACGTTGATGCGCTCATTGAGCAACACTTGCGAGACGTCACGCAGCAGGCCGGAACGGTCGTAGGCACGGATGATGATGTCCACCGGGTAGGTGAGCACCGGCACCGGGCCCCAGCTGACCTGGATAATCCGCTCCGGCTCGCGCCCACCCAGTTGCAGCACCGAGGCGCAGTCCTGGCGGTGAATGCTCACGCCACGGCCCTGGGTGATGTAACCGACGATCGCATCCCCCGGCAGCGGCTGGCAGCAGCCGGCGATTTGCGTCAGCAGGTTGCCCACGCCCTGGATCTGGATATCACCGCGCTTGCCAGGCTTATAGCCGGTGGCTTTACGGGGGATCAGCTCAAGTTGTTCGTTGCCGCGTTCCGGCTCGACCAACTGCTGGGCCAGATTGACCAGTTGCGCCAGGCGCAGATCGCCGGCACCCAGGGCGGCGAACATGTCTTCGGCGATCTTCATGTTGGCCTTTTCGGCCAGCTTGTCGAAGTCCACCTGCGGCAGGCCCAGGCGAGCCAGTTCGCGCTCAAGCAGGGTCTTGCCGGCGGCGACGTTTTGGTCGCGCGCTTGCAATTTGAACCAGTGGACGATCTTCGCCCGCGCCCGCGACGTGGTGATGTAGCCCAGGTTCGGGTTCAGCCAGTCGCGGCTCGGCGTGCCGTGTTTGCTGGTGATGATTTCGACCTGCTCACCGGTCTGCAGGCTGTAGTTGAGCGGTACGATGCGCCCGTTGATCTTGGCGCCCCGGCAGTTGTGGCCGATCTCGGTGTGAACGCGGTAGGCGAAGTCCAGCGGCGTCGAGCCCTTGGGCAGGTCGATGGCGTGGCCGTCGGGGGTGAAGATGTAGACCCGATCCGGTTCGATATCCACACGCAGTTGTTCGGCCAGGCCGCCGATGTCGCCGAGCTCTTCATGCCATTCCAGCACTTGGCGCAGCCAGGAGATTTTCTCTTCGTACTGGTTGGACCCGGCCTTAACGTCGGTGCCCTTGTAGCGCCAGTGCGCGCACACGCCCAGCTCAGCCTCTTCGTGCATGGCGTGGGTGCGGATCTGCACTTCCAGTACCTTGCCTTCGGGGCCAATCACGGCGGTGTGCAGAGAGCGATAGCCGTTTTCCTTGGGGTTGGCGATGTAGTCGTCAAACTCCTTGGGAATGTGACGCCACAGCGTATGAACGATGCCCAGCGCGGTGTAACAGTCGCGCATTTCCGGCACCAGCACGCGCACCGCACGCACGTCGTAGATCTGGCTGAAGGCCAAGCCCTTGCGCTGCATTTTGCGCCAGATGGAATAGATGTGCTTGGCACGGCCGCTGATGTCGGCGTCGACCCCGGTGGCCTGCAACTCGGAGCGCAACTGGCCCATCACGTCGCTGATAAACCGCTCGCGATCGAGCCGCCGCTCATGCAGCAGCGTGGCAATCTGTTTGTATTGATCGGGTTCCAGGTAGCGGAAGGACAAGTCCTCCAACTCCCATTTGATATGGCCGATGCCCAGGCGGTGAGCCAGGGGGGCGTAGATGTCGAAGACTTCGCGGGCAACGCGGTTGCGCTTTTCGTCGTCGGCGGTTTTTACCGCACGGATCGCGCAGGTGCGTTCGGCCAGCTTGATCAGGGCGACGCGTACGTCGTCGACCATAGCGACCAGCATCTTGCGCAGGTTCTCGACTTGGCCCTGGGTGCCCAGCACCATGGACTGGCGCGGACTGAGGCTCGCGCTGATGGCCGCCATGCGCAGGACGCCGTCAATCAGCTTGGCCACCACTGCGCCGAAACGCTGGCTGACCGTAGGCAACTGGATGTGCCCTTCACGCACGCCGCGATAGAGCACGGCGGCGATCAGCGAATCCTGGTCCAACTTGAGATCGGCAAGAATCTCGGCGATTTCCAACCCGGTGCGAAAGCTGGAAGTGCCTTCAGCCCACAGGTTCTTGGCCGCATTGTCTTGCTGCTCAGACTCGCGAGCGAACTCGCAGGCTGCTTTCAAGGCTTCACGGTCCAGTGCCGGGTCGACACTGATGGCATGATCCAGCCATGCCTCCAGGTTGATACTGCCGTCGGTGTTGATCGGCTGGTGTGCTCTCACCTGTACCATCTTGCTTACCTTCCCTACGACGCACCTTGGATGCGCCAAAAATCATGCCGACCTTTTGCTGCAAACTCCCTGGCAGTTCACGGCCTTGGAGAATGCAGGCCAGTCGGATTAAACGGGCATCCTAGCCCGCTTCAAATAACGCCATCGCCTCGACATGCGCCGTCTGCGGAAACATGTCGAGGATCCCGGCCCGTTTTAGCCGGTAGCCTTGCTTGACCAACTCAACCGTGTCCCGCGCCAGCGTCGCCGGGTTGCAGGACACATACACCAGGCGCTTGGCCCCCAGGGTGGCGAGCTTGCGCACAACCTCTTGGGCACCATCGCGGGGTGGATCCAAGAGTACCGCAGAAAAGCCCTGTTTGGCCCAATCCGCGTCAGTCAAAGGCTGGGACAAATCGGCCTGAAAAAACTGCGCATTATGCAAATTGTTGCTGATGGCGTTCTGTGCAGCCCGGTCCACCATGGTCTGCACCCCTTCCACTGCCACCACTTCACGCACCTGTTTGGCCAGTGGCAGGGCAAAATTGCCCAAGCCGCAAAATAGGTCCAACACCCGTTCATCAGGTTGCGGCGCCAGCCAGTCCAGGGCCTGGGCAACCATCGCCTCATTGACCCCGGCGTTGACCTGGACAAAATCCCCCGGCCGGTACGCCAACTCCAAGTCCCATGCGTCCAATCGGAAACCTAGTGACTGATCGGCCTCAAAGGGTTCCGGCTGGCCTTCGCCATGCAGCCACAACTGGGCTTCATGGAAGCTACAAAATTCTTTCAGGATCAGCAGGTCCGCCTCCGACAACGGCGCCATATGCCGCAACAAGACGGCGACGGACGAGCCACTGAACAACTCAACATGGCCCAGTGCCTGAGGTTTGCTCAGACGACGGAGCATGTTGGGCAAGCGCTGCATGATCGGCTGCAAGGCCTGTACCAGCACCGGGCAATCATCGATGGCGACGATGTCCTGGCTGGCAACAGCGCGGAAACCCACGTCGAGTTTTTTTGCCTTGGCATCCCAACGCACCGCCACGCGGGCACGGCGCCGGTAACCGAACTCCGGGCAGCTCAACGGTGCGGCCCACTCTTGCGGTTCGACCCCGGCCACGCGGGACAGTTGCTCGGCGAGCATGCGCTGTTTCAGGGCGAGTTGTTCGTTGTGGGGCAAGTGCTGCACGCTGCAACCGCCACAGCGGCCGAAGTGCGCGCACGGTGCAGGACGGCGCAGTTCACTGGCCTTGAACACCCGCTCGGTGCGGGCCTCGACCACTTTGCCGTGGGTACCCAACACCCGCGCTTCGACTTCTTCGCCGGCCAGCGCGCCATTGACGAACCAGGTGCGGCCTTCAAAAAAGACGATGCCACGGCCATCGTTGGCCAGGCGCTCAATGGTCAGGCGTTGTTTCTTGCCCACTGGAATCTGTGGGGCCCGGCTGCCGCCCGTCGGTTGGAAGCGCAGGCCTCTCTCGTGCTTGGCCATCAGTTGGGTTCGTCGAAAATGCCGGTCGACAAGTAACGGTCGCCTCGGTCACAGATGATCGCGACGATCACCGCGTTTTCCACTTCCTTGGACAAGCGCAACATACCCGCCACGGCACCGCCGGACGACACGCCGCAGAAGATGCCTTCTTCACGGGCCAGTCGGCGGGTGGTGTCTTCGGCTTCGCGCTGGGCCATGTCGATGATGCGATCCACGCGGGCCGCGTTGTAGATCTTCGGCAAGTACTCTTCGGGCCAGCGACGAATGCCTGGGATGGCCGCGCCTTCCATCGGTTGCAGGCCGACGATCTGGATCGCCGGATTCTGCTCCTTGAGGTAGCGCGAGTTGCCCATGATGGTGCCGGTGGTACCCATGGAGCTGACGAAATGGGTGATGGTGCCCTGGGTCTGACGCCAGATTTCCGGACCGGTGGTGGTGTAGTGCGCTTCGGGGTTGTCCCCATTGGCGAACTGGTCCAGCACCTGGCCACGGCCTTCGGCGGCCATGCGCTCAGCGAGGTCGCGGGCGCCTTCCATGCCTTCTTCCTGGGTGACCAGCACCAACTCGGCGCCATAGGCGGTCATCGCCGCCTTGCGCTCGGCGCTGCCGTTGTCGGGCATGATCAGCACCATCTTGTAACCCTTGATCGCGGCGGCCATGGCCAGGGCGATCCCGGTGTTACCGGAGGTGGCTTCGATCAGGGTGTCACCGGGCTTGATCTGCCCACGCAGCTCGGCGCGGGTGATCATCGACAGCGCCGGGCGGTCTTTTACCGAGCCGGCCGGGTTGTTGCCTTCGAGCTTGAGCAAAAGGGTATTGCTGGTTTCACCCGCCATGCGTTGCAAGCGGACCAGGGGCGTGTTGCCGACGCAATCGGCGATTGTAGGGTACTGCAAGGTCATGGCGTATTCGCAATCCAGACTGCGGGGCGCACATCATACCGGGAAAGGCCGGCGGGCCATATCACGCAAAGTGTGGTGCTTATGGCTTAAAGGAATAAGCGGAAAAGAGGGTGAGCTTGGGGACCCCATCGGGAGCAAGCCCCCTCCTACACTGGACCGCATTCTCATGCTGGAACTCGGTCGAATGTGGGAGCGGGCTTGCTCCCGATGGCCGCGCCTCGATACCCCACCTAGCCCAAATGCCCATCGCCATGATTTCTCCGAAAGACCTCCTCACCCATCGCTGCAATCTGCCCTTCGATCAATGCATCAAACGGCTTGAGCAACGGTTCAAACGACACCGGCGCCTCCAGCACTTGCAGCGCCTGCACAATCGCCTCCACCGTCGACAACGCCCCTGGCCCGGGCGCCTTGCGCAGTCGATAGCGGGACACGGCGGCCTCAGCCAGCGTCACCCGAGGCAACGCCGCCAGCAAGGGATTGAGGTGCAAGAGCTTGCGCGCCTTGCGCCAAGTGCCGTCAGGCACCACCAGCAACAGCGGCTGAGCCCCTGGCGCGTAGGCTTGCAGCGGCTGGGCATCGTCAGCAGGAAACAACAGCCTCGCCTGGTAGCCGGGCGGGTTCAACAGGGCCTGCAAGTCATCAAAGACCTCGCCCACCACCAACTGCGCATTGTTCAATCCCAGCGCCGCCAACCGCGCGGTATTGAGCGCATGGTTGACCTCGCTCGGGTGCTGCAACAGCAATACGCGGGTGCGGCTATCGAGGTTGGGGATCAGCGCGCACAAGCAATGGGCAGTGGGCCTGAGGCAACGGGAGCATTGGGGTCTGGACATGGTTCTTCAGGCCTGATTGAGCTGGGCTTTGAGCAAATCGCGGAAGGTCTGGATCAGCGGCTCACGGCTGCGGCCCCGGCGCATGATCATCGAAAATGGCGCTTGATAGCCAAAGGTGGCTGGCAGCAATACGCGCAGGTCACCCTTGTCGGCCCAGGCCTGGGCGTAATGCTCCGGCAGGTAACCAATATAGGCGCCGGACAGCACCAGGATCAGCTGCGCCTCCATACTTTCCACCGTGGCGGCGCTGTGCTTGAAGCCGTGGCGCGCGAGTTCCGCCTGGCTCCAGTAGCCGCGTCCGACCATGCGTTGCTGGGTGATCACTTGTTCGGGAATGCGTCGCTCATTGAATAAAGGATGCCGCGTGCTGCAATACAGCCAATGCTGCTCGCGATAAAGCGGCATGTAGATCAGCCCGCTCATACGGTTGGAGAAGGCGCCGATGGCCAGGTCGAGGCGGTTGTCCTGCACACCCAATTGCAATTCGTACGGGCTCATCACCGAGAGATGCAGATGCACCGCCGGATGTTCCAGGCTGTAGGCGCCGATCACTTCGGCGAACGGCAGGGCCTTGTCGCTGACGGTGGAATCGAGCACGCCAAGCTTGAGGGTGCCGCGCAACTCCCCTTTGAGCGCGGCGGCGTACTGCTCGAAGCCTTCCAGTTCACCGAGTAGGCGCAAGGTTTCCTGGTGAAACAACTCGCCCTTGCTGGTGAGGCTGAAGCCGCCGCGCCCGCGATGGCACAGCACCAGGCCCAACGCGCTTTCCAACTGGCTCATATAGGTGCTGATGGCCGACGTGGACAGGTTGAGTTCGTGCTGGGCGTTGGCGAACCCCTGGTGGCGCACGACGCTGACGAAGATGCGCAGGAGTTTGAGGTCGGGCAAGGCGTTGGCCATGGTCGGCTCCGGGTAAGGACCGGAGCAGTTTACTCGCGTGCATTAGTTTAGAAAAACCTGAACTAAGTATTTGCCTCTGCCGATTCTTCCCTTCCTTCGCATTTCGCAGAATCGGCCCCTAATAAACAAAACAACGATGAGGCAATCCCGTGGACAAGATCTTCCACCAACCACTGGGCGGCAACGAAATGCCGCGCTTCGCCGGCATCGCCACCATGATGCGTCTTCCCCACCTGCAATCGGCCAAAGGCCTGGACGCTGCTTTTGTCGGCGTGCCCTTGGACATCGGCACCTCGCTGCGTGCCGGCACCCGCTTCGGGCCGCGTGAAATCCGCGCCGAATCAGTGATGATCCGCCCGTACAACATGGCCACCGGCGCAGCACCGTTCGACTCGCTTTCCGTGGCTGACATCGGCGACGTGGCGATCAACACCTTCAACCTGCTCGACGCCGTGCGCATCATCGAAGAAGCCTACGACGAGATCCTAGAACACGATGTGATCCCCATGACGCTGGGCGGTGACCACACCATCACCCTGCCGATCCTGCGGGCGATCCACAAGAAACACGGCAAGGTCGGGCTGGTGCACATCGATGCCCACGCCGACGTCAACGACCATATGTTCGGCGAGAAAATCGCCCACGGCACCACCTTCCGCCGCGCCGTGGAAGAAGGCCTGCTCGATTGCGACCGCGTGGTGCAGATAGGCCTGCGCGCCCAGGGCTACACCGCGGAAGACTTCAACTGGAGCCGCAAACAGGGCTTTCGCGTGGTCCAGGCGGAAGAATGCTGGCACCACTCCCTCGCGCCGTTGATGGCCGAAGTGCGGGAGAAAGTTGGCGGCGGCCCGGTGTACCTGAGCTTCGACATCGACGGCATCGATCCCGCCTGGGCCCCCGGCACAGGCACTCCGGAAATCGGCGGGCTGACCACTATCCAGGCCATTGAGATCATCCGTGGTTGCCAGGGCCTCGACCTGGTTGGTTGTGATCTGGTAGAAGTTTCGCCGCCCTACGACACCACCGGCAACACCTCGCTGCTCGGCGCCAACCTGCTGTACGAGATGCTCTGCGTACTGCCCGGCGTGGCGCATCGCTGATGAGCACGCACGAGGTGCTGCAAGCCGCCGCCAACCTGGTGACGGCCTTCGCCCGCAATGACCGCGCCGCCTACTTCGGTGCGTTCACGGCCGATGCCAGCTTTGTGTTCTACACCCTCCCCCAACCGCTGCTCAGCCGCGATGCCTACCAGGCGTTGTGGGACAGCTGGCGCGCGGACGAGGGCTTCGAGGTGCTGTCCTGCACGTCGAGCAACCCGTCTGTCAGCCTGCAAGGTGAGGATGTGGCGATATTTATTCATGACGTGGCCACCGAGTTGCGCATGAACGGGGAGCAATTTTTCAGCCAGGAACGCGAGACCATTGTCTTCAAACGGCAAGGGCTACGCACACAACAAAAACAAGGCCTGTGGCTGGCCTGTCACGAACATTTGTCCGCTGTGCCGGAAGGGCTGCCGCCCCCTTAGCCAATGTGATCGGAGCTGATCATGAATAATAAAAACAACGAAAACAGTATTCGCAAGATTGAAACCAACGGGGTCGAACAGATCCCGGACCAAGAACGTACCGCCAACCCCAAGGATCTGTTCCGTCTGATCTTCGGCGGTGCCAATACCTTCGCCACTGCCGTGCTGGGCTCGTTCCCAGTGCTGTTTGGCTTGTCATTCCAGGCCGGTGTCTGGGCCATTGTGCTGGGCGTGCTGCTGGGTGCTCTGATCCTGGCGCCTATGGGCTTGTTCGGGCCGATCAATGGCACTAACAACGCGGTGTCTTCAGGTGCGCACTTTGGGGTGCACGGGCGGATCGTCGGTTCGTTTCTGTCATTGCTGACGGCAATTGCCTTCTTCTCACTGTCGGTGTGGAGTTCAGGCGATGCGCTGGTCGGAGGTGCGAAACGCCTGATTGGCCTGCCGGAAACCGACCTGACCCTGGGCCTGGCCTACGGCCTGTTCGCCCTGCTTGTCCTCACGGTGTGCATCTACGGCTTTCGCTTCATGCTGTGGGTCAACCGAATTGCGGTGTGGGCGGCGAGCCTGCTGTTTTTGCTGGGGATCTTCGCGTTCGCGCCAGCCTTTGACAGCCACTTCTCAGGCAGCGTCGCCATGGGCCAGACCGGCTTCTGGGCCGCGTTTATCGGCGCTGCGCTGGTAGCCATGAGCAACCCGATTTCCTTCGGCGCGTTCCTCGGAGACTGGTCACGCTACATCCCCCGTGAGACGCCGAAAATGCGCATCATGCTGGCAGTGGTCCTGGCGCAAATCGCTACTTTGATCCCGTTCCTGTTTGGCCTCGCCACCGCGACCATCGTGGCGATCAAGGCACCGGATTACATCGCAGCCAACAACTATGTCGGTGGCCTGCTGGCGGTGGCACCCACCTGGTTCTTCCTGCCGGTGTGCCTGATCGCGGTGATCGGCGGCATGTCCACCGGCACGACCTCGCTTTATGGCACGGGGCTGGACATGTCCAGCGTATTCCCGCGCCTGCTGTCGCGGGTCAAGGCCACGCTGCTGATTGGGGTGATGTCGATTGCCTTCATCTTTATCGGACGTTTCGCCGCCAACCTGGTGCAGAGCGTGTCGACCTTCGCCGTGCTGATCATCACCTGCACCACGCCGTGGATGGTGATGATGATCATCGGCCTGATCGTGCGCCGCGGCTTCTACTGCCCGGATGACCTGCAAGTGTTCACCCGCGGTGAAACCGGCGGGCGCTACTGGTTCAGCCATGGCTGGAACTGGCGCGGGCTGGGGGCCTGGATTCCGAGCGCGTTGGTGGGCCTGTGCTTCGTCAACCTGCCGGGGCAGTTTGTCGGGCCGCTGGGCAATTTGGCCGATGGCATCGATATCAGCCTGCCGGTAACGCTGGGGTTGGCGTCAGTGGTGTACCTGACGTTGTTGCGTGTGTTCCCGGAGCCGGTCTCTGTTTATGGACCGACTGATCCACGCAGCAAGAGCATGGATTCGCTCGCTAAACCGGCGATGCAACACGCCGCCTGACCTCATAAAAAAGATAATCGGAGACTCGCCGTCATGGCTTTGGATTTATTCGTCGTACTCATCTACGCCGCCGGCATGCTCGTGCTCGGCTATTACGGCATGCGCCGCGCCAAGACCCACGAAGACTACCTGGTGGCCGGGCGCAACCTGGGCCCGTCGCTGTACATGGGCACCATGGCCGCGACGGTATTGGGCGGAGCGTCCACCGTCGGCACCGTGCGCCTGGGTTATGTGCATGGCATCTCCGGCTTCTGGCTGTGCGCCGCGCTGGGCATGGGAATCATCGCGCTGAACCTGTTCCTGGCCAAGCCGCTGCTCAAACTGAAGATCTTCACCGTCACCCAGGTGCTGGAAAAACGCTACAACCCCATGGCTCGCCAAGCGAGTGCGGTGATCATGCTGGCCTACGCGCTGATGATCGGCGTAACTTCGATCCTGGCCATCGGCACCGTGCTGCAAGTGCTGTTCGGCCTGCCGTTCTGGATCTCGGTACTGCTAGGCGGCGGCGTGGTGGTGGTGTACTCGACCATCGGCGGCATGTGGTCGCTGACCCTCACAGACATCGTGCAGTTCGTGATCAAGACCGTCGGCCTGATGTTTATCCTGCTGCCGATCTGCCTGTACCGCGTAGGCGGCTGGGATGAACTGGTAGCCAAGCTGCCGGCGTCGAGCTTCAGCTTCACCGCGATCGGCTGGGACACGATCATTACCTACTTCATGATCTACTTCTTCGGCATCCTGATCGGCCAGGACATCTGGCAGCGGGTGTTCACCGCCCGTGACGAAAAGGTCGCCAAGTACGCGGGCACCTTCGCCGGTTTCTACTGCATCCTTTACGGCCTGGCCTGTGCGCTGATCGGCATGGCGGCCCATGTACTGATTCCGGACCTGGACAACGTCAACAACGCGTTTGCGGCCATCGTCAAACTGTCGCTGCCGGACGGCATCCGTGGGCTGGTGATCGCGGCAGCACTGGCGGCGATGATGTCGACGGCCAGCGCCGGCTTGCTGGCCGCCTCCACCGTACTGACCGAGGACCTGCTGCCGCGTTTGCGTGGTGGTAAGCAGTCGAGCCTCAACATCAACCGCCTGTTCACGATGCTGACCGGTATCGCCGTGCTGGGTATCGCGCTGGTGGTCAGCGATGTAATCAGCGCGCTGACCCTGGCCTATAACCTTTTGGTCGGCGGGATGTTGATCCCGTTGATTGGCGCGATCTTCTGGAAGCGCGCGACCACGTCGGGGGCGATTACGTCCATGACGCTGGGCTTTGTGACGGCGCTGGTGTTCATGTTCAAGGATGGGCTGGATGCGAACACGCCGATTTACTACAGCCTGGCGGTTGGGCTGGTGAGTTTTGTGCTGGTCAGTTTGTTGTCCCGGCGGCCGGAGGCGATGGCGACTCGGGTGGTTTGACGCCTCACAGAATCAAGAGCGGTTTCTTCAGCGGGCGCGACGTCGGATGTCGCGCCCGTTTTTTTATCGTCCAACTGACAGGTTTTGGTTTGCCTGGATGATTTCCTGGACCAGGGAGGCCCATACCAATCCTTGGGTTGTGCCTCCGGCATAGGTGCCTCCGGCGGCGATTTGATGATGGGCGGCCCAATAAACGATCGAAAGTCCATCTGAGGTGCCGGGCCTGGCACATTCGACAATATGCAAGTCGCCACTTTCGATTGCACTGCAATAAGACATTGGAAAGTGAAGAGAAACAGCGGCCAGACAGGCTGCCAGGATCTGCTCTTTGTGCTCCGGCGTCGAATCGGGCGGGACCTGTCCACCGGAGACGAGAATGCAGTGCCCGTCCAAGCGGCAATTCATGACACCAATTGGCAGATCGTATTGAAGCTTGAGCCCCCGCATTTCAGCGCCTTCATTACCCACAGCAGGCAGCTTGAAAAACCAGCCGATGATCGCGATAACCTCTGGCTCCTCTACGCCCATGGCACTGACGACGAAATGTTCTTTGCTCAGCTCAGCAATTTGGACACGGCTCAGATGCTGAGGCTGGAACTGAACCCCAGAGCACTGCAACAGCACCTCAATCTCATCCATTAGGTGAACAAATTCCACATCGTAGCCTGATACTTCAATAGCCCTACCCACTCCATGGATGCCACAAAGCGCGTGGAGTTGTTGTGGGCTGATTTCTCTGAGCTCACCTCCAGGTTTGCCACTAGGCCACGGTCTGCTTTCGATCTCGCGTTGCTCGCGTATTGCGGCATCTACTTCACTGGTTGTCTCCGTATAAGCGCGCACAACCCGCGCTCGCGCAAATTGCTCCAGTGATGGGTTGTCAGCCAGAAATTTTTCAAACAACTCAATGCCGGCGCGGTTGCACTCAATGGCCAGATACTGATTTCCTGGAAGTAAATAGTCGTTATGTGGCGGCTTTGCAGTCGTCTCAGTTGATGAAAGATGGCGCATATTCATACGCTTATGGCTGGCACCATCACTGTCCCGATTGCCTCCATAGACTGTTACCTGATAATTCGCCAAGCGAAACATCACGGCCTGGAGCAGGCCGTTGATCCCTCTGCCGATGATTGATACACGGGGCGCATCGGCATGTGCATGCAGTGGGGGGATCGTCAGTGAGCGTGCAAGTTTGCGCCTGACAAGGCCACGCAGGGCCACCAAGCTCAATTGAACAGCGACGGCATAATCAAGGTCGCAATGGCAGGCTTCGGTGGTTGCCGCCTGTGCAGTCAGCGTCGCCGGTCTGCGCCAGGTGGCGACACTGCAACCGAGCGCTTGTGTACGTATCCGAAACGCCTCCAATGTCGCTGGCCCGTAATCCAAGACAAGTTGGACGTCGTCAGCCAGTGAAAGGGATTGCAACGCATCGTCGCTGAACACATCTGGTTTGGCGACGCAGATCAGACGCGCCTGCCTGTGCATACATTGAATCAGGGCCCGATCAATGCGATGCGCAGACTCATCATTCAGGGATAAACAAATGGCGATAGAACGGGCCCCTTGCAGTGCCTCGGACCAGTCCGACACAAATGAGACTCGGCTATCTGGACACGCCTGGTTGCGTGGACTCAACACTTTGATCCGAACATGCGGATCTCGATCAAGTAACAACTTGACCAGCTCTTTCCCCACATTTCCGTAACCCAGGACACAGATGTCTTGGGGTGTAGAGCCATCGGCAAGTGTCAGCCAGTGCGCGATATAAGCCGCAACGTGCGGCGCGTTGACCCCAGGAGTGTTGACCACTCGAATGCCGTTTGACTCGCATAAATCCAACCGCACCTTATCCAGACTTGTGCCTCGGCGAATCAGACAGAGATCTCCAAATGGGTGGCTTAAACGCCATAGGTCAATGACCTCCCCATCGATAACCTGATCTCCAATAATGATCGTTGATGGGCGCACGAGCCCGATCTGTAGCAGCAGCGCTTGCTTGGTTGAGTTCGGGGGGAAAAACACTACGTTGCTGGGTGCATCAGCCTTCCAACGGCTCGACGTAGGCGCGATATGTAAAATATTTTCGGTAGTGGCGATGAGTGACGCGGCAACTGGCGGAACGTGAGAGAGCAGCATAGTTTCGTCTCCAACAATTCTGGCTGACTAATGCCTGGAGATAGGAGTTAAATAAGTTGGGGCCAACACTTTAAATACTTAAAGCCCTAAAACTCACTCTTCATAAACCCGTTTTCTTCAGGAAGCTTTATATCAGTAAGCGGTACAAATCATTACTTAACGAAACTCAAACTACTCCGATATTTCAAACTAACTAACCCAACCGCTTCTGATAAACGGGTAGTCCAATTCCGGTCTTAAAAAAGCACAGCCTGAATGGCACGCTCACTTACGGACTGCAACCCGTGTCTACGAGGCGTTACCCAACGAATATGTTCGGGAGGAATTTACTGCATCAGATGCACGCGGATGCTGCACCTGTTTTCCCTGAGCTCACCCAGCTGCCATTGGTCGAAACTGGTAGTTATCACAGTAGAAGGACCGCTGAGGGCCGTAATAGCCTGACATCGCTATTTCAAATCTGAAGAAGTTGGCTTGGCTACCCGATAACCCATGAGGTGATGAAATGAAACAGCGCGATCCTAGCTACCCCGCTTCGTCAACAGTTCCACCGCAACTTAAGACAGGCGACCGCGTGCATATGAGCGGCCCCCACGCAGGCGTCTGCACTGGAATATACAAGCTCATGTTTTATAAAAACGGGACTTCATTTGCCACACTGCCCATAGAACGAGCATTTAAAGACTGGTTCGGCTTTGAAGTTCACGGAAGTTTCAATGGTGAGATGGAGGTAAAGGGCCATTATCACGATTGCGCCACTGGCGAGGACCACATACATAGCTTCGGGTTTACCGAAGTCAGTAAAGGCGAATGACGCAACTCACACGTCGTACAGCCATCCGATTTACCTGGCAGCGCTCCCACGACATAGAGAGGTATTCATCGCGCGAGCGCTCCCCGGGCCTCATCTGCGACGTGGGCGACGCTGCTCGTCATCCGTACGAATCGGCACCGGCTGCAGCGGAGGCTCGATCAAGCCCAGTGCAACGCCCAGATCATGGAGCCAGTTTTGGATTTTCTCTTTCATGGTTTGCCCCCTTTGAGGGTAATGCTTGTAGGCGCAAGCTATGTCGCCTTTTCCTACACTGATAGTAGCCCTAAGTCCTAAATATTGCTTGAACGAAACCACAACGAACTATTACTGAATTCATCCGAATTCTGACGGACCGGTCAGGCAATGGCGCGGGTGTCTTTCATTACCGTCGCCTGGCCCTCTTGCTGCAAGTCGATCCACGCATTGAGGTTAGCGCCGAGCATACCCTTTCGCCACATCAACCAGGTGGTCGCAGTGGCAAAATGCCCTGTCAGTGGATGAACGGACACGCTGTCCTTGCCTGGCAGGCTGTCGAGCATGGCTTGGGACATCAACGCCACTCCTGAACCGGCAATCACGCAAGCGAGCATGCCTTGATATGACTCGATCTCAATCGCCCGTCCCATGGCTACGCGCTCGTGGGAAAACCAGCTCTCCAGGCGTGTGCGATAAGCGCAACTGCGTCGGAACGTAAACACCGAGCGGCCGGCAACGTCCTGGGGACCACGCACGGGTGGGTGGTCGGCTTCACAGATCAGCACCAGTTTTTCCTCGCATAACTGTACGCCGTCCAGGCTGGCGATGGTCAGCGGGCCGTCCACAAACGCTGCGTCCAGACGCCCCGTGATCAGACCTTCCAGCAACTCACCACTGGGCGCTGACTGCACCTGCAGATTCACCATTGGGTAGGCCTTGTGATAACGCGCCAGCAGCTTGGGCAAATGCACTGCTCCAGTGCTGTACATGCTGCCCAGAACAAAGTCGCCGGCCGGTTGCCCACCTTGCACGGCGCCATGGGCTTCATCGTGCAGTGCCAGCAGACGGGTGCTGTAGTCCAGCAATATCTTGCCCGCCGGAGACAGCTGCAAGCGCTGACGTTCGCGCAGGAACAGCTCTACACCGAGCTGTTCCTCCATCTGTTTGAGTCGGGTCGATAGGTTTGACGGCACGCGGTGCAGGCGCTCAGCCGCGCGGGTGATGGACCCCTCTTCCGCCACGGCCTGGAAAATGCGCAATTGACTGAACTCCACGACTTTCTCCAAAACTGAATAAGTTACTCAATATTATTCAATTTTACAGAAAGTCAACACACCTTAGGCTGAGGGTCATTCGTTTCTCAGCAGGACACCTGACCATGTCACCCCTGATTCGCTTACTCGCCAGCTCCATCGCCCTGATGATGGCCATGGGCATTGGCCGCTTCGCCCTCACCCCACAAATGCCCCACATGCTTAGCGAAGGGCAGATCGACCTGACCGACGCCGGCCTGATCGCCGCCGCCAATTACCTCGGCTACTTCGTGGGCGCGGTGGATTCGATTTTCGCCCGCGGTCACCGTCATGTACGCGGTCGGCTGTACGGTGGGCTCTGGTTATGTGTGCTGCTGACCTTTGCGTCCTCCTGGGCCCATGGGTTCTGGCCCCATCTGCTGTTGCGCTTTGGCACTGGCGTGGCAAGTGCCTGGGCATTGGTGATGATCACTAGCTTGAGCCAGCCGCTGGCGCTCGCCGCCGGACGCCCGCGTCTGGGTGCTCTGGTATTTGCCGGACCGGGCCTGGGGATTCTCTTGACCGGGCTATTGGCGCTCGGCTCAAACCTGCTGGGGCAAAACTCCGCCACGTTATGGTTGATCTATGGCGCTGTGGCGCTGCTCATGCTGCTGGCGATCCTGCCGTTTTTGCCGCAGCCCTGTGCCAGCGCCCCTGGCGCGGGTCATAGCGACGCGGGCAGCAACGGCAGCATCACGCACCTGTGCTGGGTTTATGTGCTATTCGGACTGGGTTACATCATTCCAGCGACCTTCCTGTCACAGATGGCCAGCGCCCAGTTCAAAGGGGCCTGGCAGGCCGATCTGTTCTGGCCGTGCTTTGGCCTGCTGGCAGCGATTGGCGTGGGCGTGGCGACTCTGCGTCGCAAAGATCCAGACGCTACTCGCCGCTGGCTGATGACAACCCTGTGGCTGCAAGCGGCGGGAGTGTTCACGTGCTTGCTGGGCAATGGCTGGGGGTTGGCACTGGGCGTTCTGCTTTGCGGCGGTCCGTTCCTGGCCTGTATGCAATTGGTGATGGCGCGCTTGCGGGATGTAGCGCCCCACGGCTACCAGCGCAGCACCGGTCTGCTGACCGCCAGCTTTGCCATCGGCCAATTGAGCGGGCCCTTATTGGCGTCGGCGAGCAGCCATCTAAGCGGCGGCCTGCAACCGGCATTGGTGATTGCCGGTACAGGCCTGTTCTTGGCGGGGGGGATATTGGTCAGCCAGCAACCAAAGGCGCTTGCGTGCGCACCTGTTCGCGCCGTGACAGCGCCAGGAAAAACAGCCCTCCCAGGAAGCAGCCGGTAAACCAGGCGAAGTTGGCCATGCCCTGTAACGCCGGTGTGAAGGTGATCGCGACGCCCACCAGTGTTGCGGGCACCAGCGCCTTGACCGCTGTCCAGTTCACGCCGCCGTCGAAGTAATAGCGCCCGCTTGGGCTGTCATCGAACAGCGCATCTACATCGATTTTCTGTTTTTTGATCAGGTAGAAATCTACCAACAGAATCCCAAACAGCGGCCCGATAAACGCCGCGAGGATATCCAGGGTGTAATGGATCATCAGCGGGTTATTGAACAGGTTCCATGGAGTGATAAAGATCGAGGCTACTGCTGCGATCATGCCCCCGGCACGCCAGCTGATTTTGCTTGGCGCGACGTTGGCGAAGTCAAACGCAGGGGACACAAAGTTGGCGACGATATTGATACCGATGGTCGCGGTCACAAAGGCAAATGCGCCAAGCAGCACGGCCATGTTGTTGTCGATACGCGAAACCGTGGCGATCGGGTCGTGGAGCATTTCGCCAAACACCGGCAAGGTGCCAGAGACGATCACTACCGTCACCAGGGAAAAGGCCAGGAAATTCACCGGCAGGCCCCAAAAGTTTCCGCGTCGCACATCCTGCATGCTGCGGCAGTAGCGGCTGAAATCGCCGAAATTCAGGGTTGGCCCAGAGAAGTACGACACCACCAGCGCCGTGGCTACGATCACTTGGCCGAACGCTTGCCAGCCCGACAGGGACTTTTCCGACAGAGTAAAGCTGATGTTCGACCAGCCAGCCTTCCACACAATCCAGCCAGCCAGGGCAAACATCACCGCATATACCACGGGCCCCGCCCAATCGATAAAGCGGCGGATAGACTCCATGCCGGCCCAGAAAACTGCAGCTTGCAGTACCCACAGGCTGAGGAAACCAAACCAGCCCAAGTAGGACAGACCGGCGAAATGCGGTTCTGCATACACCGCCATCTGTGGGAAAAAGCGCAACACCACGATGATCAAAGCGCTGGACGCCAGATAGGTCTGAATCCCGTACCAGGCCACGGCAATCAGGCCACGAATCACCGCAGGAATATTCGCGCCAAACACACCAAATGCGAGCCGGCAGATGACTGGATAAGGAACGGCGGCCTGCTGGCTAGGCTTAGCCACCAGATTGGCGATCAATTGCACGATGCAAATACCCGCGAGCAAGGCGATCAACACCTGCCAACTAGCTAGCCCCAAGGCGAACAGACTGGCAGCGAATACATAACCACCGACGCTGTGCACGTCACTCATCCAGAAGGCAAAAATGTTGTACCAGTTCCACTTCTGCGGCAGTGGGCCCAGATCCTGGTTGTACAGGCGCGGGCTATAGCCTTTGGGCAATTGTTCGGTCATCGCTGGGCTCCTCGTAATACCGGCCTGCGCTTCCGTCACGGGGATGCATACGGGAGGCGGCCAGGTTTGTATACGAGACAGTCAGCAGAATGCGTGCCAATGGCACACAATCCCTCTACGACGGTGCTCCAAAGGCGCTTATGACGGTTTAGTAGCGGGGACCGCGCTCAGCAACGGTGCACATAAATCCTGTACACAATCATCGGTGCACCCGATGTGCACACACGTGTCCAACCGTGCAACACACCGCTGTCAGGAAGGTGCCCCAGGCCATGTCCATCAGGGCCAAGCTCGCAGACCAGCCTTGCAGTGTGGCCCAGTTGCTCAGGTCATAGGTGCCATAGGCCACCAGACCCAGCAAGGCACCCAGACGCGCTGCGCGTTGCCAGTTGATGCTTGGCAAGACCACGAACACCACACAACCGAGGACATACAGGAGATAGAACAGCACTGCGGGCAATAGGCGGGGCTGATCAAGCATCAGCGGGCCCAGCAAGGATTTGTAGGTAGGGCCCATGAGGACGCCGAGCCAGAGGCCGTCGAGCACCAGAAAAGCAAGCAAGGTGCCGAGGTAGGCGAACAACGATTTTTTAGACATCAAGCGGACCTCTGTAGGAGCGAGCTTGCTCGCGAAAATATCTCAGGCCCATCGCGGTATCGGATGTACCCTTTTCGCGAGCAAGCTCGCTCCTACAGAAGAGCAAACCCTACTCAGCTTAGTTCAATGCGATCCGCGTGAATCACGATCTGACCCTGCTTGTAGAGCGCACCAATAGCCTTCTTGAAGTTACCCTTGCTCACGCCGAACAAGTTGCTGATTACTGCCGGGTCGCTTTTATCGCTGACCGGCAACGTGCCGTTGTTTTCGCGCAACTTGGCGAGGATCTTCGAGTTGAGACTGGAGGCCGCTTCCTGGCCGACCGGTTGCAGGCTCAGGCTGATGTTGCCATCGGCGCGGATCTCTTTGATGAAGCCTTTCTCTTCCTTGCCGGGACGCAGGAACTTGAACACTTCGTTCTTGTGGATCAGCCCCCAGTGTTTGTTGTTGATGATCGCCTTGAAGCCCATATCAGTGGCTTCGGCCACCAAGAGGTCCACTTCCTGGCCCACAACGTAGTTGGCCGGCGTCTTGTCCAGGTAGCGGTCAAGGCGCGCGGTGGCGGTAATACGCTTGGTGTGCTTGTCGAGATAGACGTGCACCACGCAGTATTCACCGGCGGTCATCTGACGTTTTTCTTCCGAGTACGGAAGCAAAAGGTCCTTTGGCAGACCCCAATCGAGGAACACGCCAATACTGTTGACTTCCACCACTTTCAAACTGGCAAATTCGCCGACTTGAACTTTGGGTTTTTCGGTGGTGGCGATAAGTTTGTCATCGCTGTCCAGGTAAATAAAAACGTTAAGCCAGTCTTCATCTTCACTGGGAATATCTTTTGGGATATACCGATTAGGCAAGAGGATTTCGCCATCTTGCGCACCATCAAGGTACAAACCGAAGTTAGTGTGTTTAACCACTTGTAAGCTGTTGTAGCGCCCGACTAGAGCCATTTCCAATACCCTCATTGCGTGGGCGGCATTCTACCCGAGTTGCGCCCGCGACGCGCGCACGCCTGAAAAATCGCGGCCTGGCATGGCCCTACGATGGCATCGCTCCGCTCGTCCGATCATTCGACTGAGTTTTGCCCTTCCACCAGCACTGCTTTGCTAGGTGGTTTCGAGTCAAAACAGTAAGTTAGGGCCTAATTTCAACGATGAACTTCGTTTATTTCTAGCCTTGCTACTTATTCCCAGGGGATATTTGCCAAGCAATTGTCAAGTATTTCCTGTACGATGCCTGGCCAAGTTAATTTTCTACAGGTTAGTGGCCGCCATGCGCGTAAAAGCATCCAACAGCAAAGCAAAGCCAGCTCCAGCCGTTGAAACCAGCGAATCGATCAACAGCCAAATCGCTGCTTTCCTCAAGTCCGGTGGCGAAATCCAACAAATTGCAAAAGGCGTGAGCGGCCAGACTTTCGGCCCGTCCAAGCAGATCAGCCTGGGTAAAAAGTAACACCGCGCAAAATACCTGGTCCCTAAGCGTCTTGCCTCCAAGGCGCTAGGACTAGAGCCCGAAACACCCTCCTTCTACATTCAATATTGCGTTAATCGACGAACGGGCCTCATCGCCTGGCATTCGCCGGTATCCTTGCACACGTCTAGCACGGGCATCTGCCCGATTTTCTCCGTTACTGCTCCTCGCTTTTCATGGAGTGAAGCATGCTCAAATCCTGCATTTTTCTGGTCAGCACATTAGTGGCTTGCCCCCTTGCCGAAGCGCAGATCTTCCAGCGCGAATTGGGCGACTTCGACCTGAAATTAGGCACCACCCCCAGCCGCAGCATGGCACAGGGCCTGGTCAAGCCGACCTCGCCGGGCAGCGACTCTTTCCACGGGGGGTTGGACCTCAGCCACAACAGCGGCCTGTACTTCGGCCAGTTCTCGCCAAACATGGGCCTGTCTTCGGCAAGCACCCTCGAAGTCGACTCCTACATGGGCTTCAAACACCCCTTCGACCAGACGCTCGGCTACGAAGTCGGCTTGATCCACTACAGCTACCCCAAGCTCAGCCCCCTCGACAGCCAAGAGTTCTACGGTGGCTTGAACCTGTTGGGCAATCGTTTCGGTGCCTCCTTCAGCAACGACCCGGACCGCCAGGACAGCACCCTCTTCGCCGACCTCGGCGGCACCCAACCCTTCGGCATCGGCGTCAGCATGAAGTACACCACCCACCAATTGGGCACTCCAGCTTCGGTGGACGGCGGCACCATCAGCAGCTTCAGCGACTGGTCGGTTCAGTTCTCCCGCGCCTGGAAGGGCATCGACTTGGACCTGATTTACAGCGACTCCAGCCTTAGCGGCGGCGACTGCTCGGCGTACTCCGGACACAATTCGCAATGCGACGGGCTGTTGACGTTAAAGGCCGCGCGGTCGTTTTATTGATGGGCTGAACTGTAGCGCCTGGCGCGGGTTCACATGCATTGAATCCCTCTGCCCAAGGAAACGCCCATGCTGCGTCGGCTCAAACTGTTGGTGGCCCTGCTGACCCTAAGCCTGGCACTCGCCGGCTGCAACCGCGTGGGCCTGGCCTACCGCAACCTGGACGTGATCATCCCCTGGACCCTCAATGACTACCTGGACATGAACGCCGGGCAGAAGAGTTGGTTCAACGATAAGCTCAAGGAACACCTGGCCTGGCATTGCACAACGCAGTTGCCGGGTTATCTCGATTGGCTCGATCGCCTGCAACAGATGGTCGACGAAAACCAAGTCACCGATGCTGCATTGAAAACGCGCACCGCTGAAGCCGAACAGGCAATCGCTGAAGTCGCCCGCGAAATCACCCCCTCAGCCATCGAATTGCTCCAGGGATTGAATGATCAGCAGGTCAAAGAAATGAATGACGCCCTGGCCAAGGATCTGCGCAAACGCCAGGACGACTACCTTAAGCCGCCCCTCGCCCAACAAATCAAGGACCGCGCCGAGCGCATGAACAAACGCCTGGACACCTGGATGGGCCCACTGAGCGCTAGCCAGCAAAATCGCGTCACCGCGTGGTCCGTCGCGCTGGGCGAACAGAATCAGGAATGGATCGGCAATCGCGCCCATTGGCAGGCGCAATTTATCGAAGCGGTGCAGCAACGCCACAGCGCCGAATTCCCACAGAAGATGCAGCAACTGCTGGTGGACCGCGAAAGCCTATGGACCCCGCAATATCGCGCGGCTTACGCCCAGACCGAAGCTGCGGCGCGCAGCCTGATTGTCGACGTGATGGCCGAAAGTACGCCGCAGCAACGCCTTAAACTCACGCAGAAAATCGACGGCGTACGCAGCGACTTCAAGGCACTCAAATGCCTCAAGGCCGCCGGGATTTAATGTGGGAGGGGCTGCCACCCACACTGGGTCCGCGCATACCCGTCAGGCAATCTGCGCTTTGGACGCCACTTCAGCGAAGGTTGCCGGGTCCAGTGCATCCGGCTGCTCATCCAGCACTTGGCGCGGGTGATCGTTGCCGGGAATGGAACTGTCGATCAGCGCCAGCAGTTGGGCACCCAATTGCGTCAAAATGAAGTTCTCACCATTTCCGCCCTCTGCCTCGGGGCGCGATTCAATAAAACCGCGCTTGAACAGCAGCGCTTCATAATCCGCTGCGGTCTTTTTCAGCGCATCCAGATTGCCGGTATTCTCACCCGCCGTGGCCTTCTCGGCCGCTTCCTGCTCGGCGTATTTGCGCGGGGCAAAGCTGCCTTCGCCGTTCTGCACTTCGTGCAGCAGACGTTCGATTAGATCCCAGTTGTAAGTCGTCATCCTGATTCCTCCTGCAGGCCTAAGAAAAAGTAGCCCGTCAAAAGGTGTGACATGCCACACCTGCCACCGTTCAGCCCGCCAGACGGACGTCATTTCTCTGAACTTTCCAGACGTTCGCCCCCTCAACCGCACATCATCACCAAGGAGGTACGTACCATGAACACCTTGAGAAACCTGGCCATCGCCGCCGCCCTGCTCACGGCCCTGCCCGCCTGGGCCTGCACGCCCGAAGAGGCCACCGCGAAACGAGAGCAGTTGGCGACGGAAGTGACCAAGCTCACCGAGCAGAACCCCACCAAAGCCAAAGAGATGAACGACGAGCTGCAGAAGATGGACCTGGACACTGAAAGCGCGGAATTCCCTGACAAGTGCCAGCTGATCGAAGCCCGCCTTAAAGAATTGAAAGAAGCTGCGGCAAAAGCCAAAAACTGAAGGCATAAAAAAACCGGACGATGTCCGGTTTTTTCACATCAGCGCTGGCTTATTCAGCAGCCGGTGCTTCGGGCTTGCGGCGTTTAAGCGGGGCCATGCCGTCTTTGCTGACCAACGACAGGTTATCGGTCTTCGGACGGTTGGCGATCTTGCGCTTGGTCGGCGACTTGGCGCCTGTCTTCTTCTTGTCGCCCTTGGCGTCAGTCTTTTTCTTCTTCACGCCAACAGCCTTGCCCGACGCCTTGACCTTCTTCGGCCCGGTGTAGGTGCCTTTGACTTCCTTGATGGTGCGGCGCTCGAACGACTGCTTGAGGTAGCGCTCGATGCTCGACATCAGGTTCCAGTCGCCATGGCAGATCAGCGAAATGGCCAGGCCATCGTTGCCGGCACGCCCGGTACGGCCGATACGGTGCACGTACTCGTCGCCGCTTCGTGGCATGTCGAAGTTGATCACCAGGTCCAGGCCATCAACGTCCAGGCCACGGGCAGCCACGTCGGTAGCCACCAGGATCTTCACGCCGCCCGCCTTGAGGCGATCGATGGCCAGCTTGCGGTCCTTCTGGTCTTTCTCGCCGTGCAGCACGAACGCCTTGTATTCCTGGGCAACCAAGCGACCGTAGATGCGGTCGGCGGCAGCGCGGGTGTTGGTGAACACGATGGCCTTCTGGTAGGTCTCGTTGGCCAACAGCCAGTTGAGGATCTGTTCTTTGTGCACATTGTGGTCAGCGGTGACGATCTGCTGGCGCGTGGTGGCATTCAGGTCGCTGACATTGTTGACCTGCAAGTGCTCAGGGTTGTTCAGCACCTTGGCGACCATTTCGCGCAAGGTCGAGCCGCCGGTAGTGGCGGAGAACAGCATGGTCTGCTGGCGATTGACACATTCGGCAACCAGACGCTGAACGTCGTCGGCAAAGCCCATGTCGAGCATGCGGTCGGCTTCGTCGAGCACCAGCACTTCGACTTCCTTGAGGTCGAGGTTGCCGGCGTTGAGTTGCTCGATCATACGGCCTGGGGTGCCGATCAAGATGTCCGGCACCTTGCGCAGCATGGCGGCCTGGACCTTGAAGTCTTCGCCGCCAGTAATAATGCCGGACTTGATGAAGGTGAACTGCGAGAAGCGCTCCACTTCCTTCAAAGTCTGCTGGGCGAGCTCACGGGTCGGCAGCAGGATCAGGGTCTTGATGCTCACGCGGACTTTGGCCGGGCCGATCAGACGATTCAGAACCGGCAAGACGAAAGCGGCGGTTTTGCCGCTGCCAGTTTGAGCCGTCACCCGCAGGTCACGCCCTTCGAGCGCGAGCGGGATGGCCGCTGCTTGCACAGGCGTAGGCTCGACAAATTTTAGCTCGGCCACGGCTTTGAGCAGGCGTTCGTGCAGGGCGAATTGGGAAAACACGGGTGCTACCTCGAAGAAATACAAAATATCAGCTGCATAGGGTAACGGTTTCGGGCGCCCAAACCGAGTTTCTTTACGCGAACGGTGCGAATCAGGTGCTTTTTTGTCAGGGCATTTGTCTACAACGTCAACTTTGTCGCACTTAGATGCTCTAATCGCGCCGTCTTGTCTTACAGAGGAATCGGTTTCACCCATGGATATCAAACAGCTTTGGCTCAACGTCCAAGACCTATGGGGCGCCCTCGACCAACACCCGGTGCTGCATGCCAGCCTTGGTTTTATGGTGTTGCTGGTGGTGGCCCTGCTGCTCGGACGGGTAGCGCGATACCTCACCCTGCACGCCGTCAAATTGCTCGGCCGCCAACCGTCGCTGCACTGGCTCAATGATCTGCGGCACAACAAAGTCTTCCACCGCCTGGCGCAAATGACGCCGTCCCTGGTGATCCAGTTCGGCCTGTACCTGGTGCCGGACTTGAGCAAAACCGCAATTCTGTTCATCGGCAACGTGGCACTGGCCATCTCCATCCTGTTCCTAGTCCTGGCCATGAGCGCCCTGCTCAATGCCCTGCTGGACATCTATGCCCGCACCGAACACGCGCGCACCCGCTCAATCAAGGGTTACGTGCAGTTGGCGAAGATGGTGCTGTTCGTGTTCGGCGCGATCATCATCGTCGCCACCCTGATTGACCGCTCGCCGCTGTTGCTGCTGTCAGGTTTGGGTGCGATGTCGGCGGTGATTCTGTTGGTGTACAAGGACACGCTACTGTCGTTCGTCGCCAGTGTGCAGCTCACCAGCAACGACATGCTGCGGGTCGGCGACTGGATCGAAATGCCCCAGGTCGGCGCCGACGGCGACGTGGTGGACATCACTCTGCACACGGTCAAGGTGCAGAATTTCGACAAGACCATCGTCTCCATTCCTACCTGGCGCCTGATGTCCGAGTCGTTCAAGAACTGGCGCGGCATGCAAGCCTCCGGCGGGCGTCGGATCAAGCGCAGCCTGTTCATCGACGCCAGCGGCGTGCGGTTCCTGCGCGATGACGAAGAGGTGCGCATGACCCAGGTGCACCTGCTCACCGACTACATCGGGCGCAAGCAGGCAGAGCTCAAGGCCTGGAATGAAGCCCAAGGACACAGCGCACAACTGCTGGCCAACCGTCGCCGAATGACCAACCTCGGCACCTTCCGCGCCTATGCCCTGGCCTACCTGAAAAGCCATCCGGACATCCAGCCGAACATGACCTGCATGGTGCGCCAGATGCAAACCACGGCTCAGGGCGTGCCACTGGAGATCTACTGCTTCACCCGCACCACGGCGTGGGCCGATTACGAGCGCATCCAGGGGGACATCTTCGATTACCTGCTGGCGGTGTTGCCGGAGTTTGGACTGAGTCTGTACCAGCAACCGAGTGGCACCGATCTACGGGCAGGAATTCTGGCGCTGACACCCAGCCCCCAGAGCACGCCAGCCCTGCAGTGAGCCCGAAGCCGGCGAGGTGAAAATACGCGCCTCGCCGGCGCAATATCCCCCTAAGCGCCGGCAACTATGTGTAGCCGCTGCGACCGAATAATCAACTGACGCAAACAATAAAGAAAATTTCTCCTACGCCTTTAGTGATTTTCACTACTTGTGCGCACTATTTCTAATCTGTTTTTAAAAAAACCAACGCCTTAGCATTTGGCCATCAAACAACGCCAGATAAAGGCCATCCCTCATGTTATGGACAACTCAGCTTTCTGATAATGCGGCAGACTTTGTATTAACTTCGAATGCCGAAGCGTTGACCCACTATTGTGGTGCTAGTGCCTTTGCTCAACCTCGCGATTTTTATACCACTAGTCCCTATCAGCGACCTTCCAGGCCGCAGGACGTGACCGACTCGATCATCACCACCAGCCTGACCAGCGACCAACTTTCAGACAGTCAGCATTTGTTGGCGCAACGCTTGTTATTGAATATCTACGAGCAAGACTTAGTCTTCTTGCCCAAGCCGCCATTAGAACTCGACTTAAAGGCTTTCAAACAGTTTTATGACCCCCAACATGCCGCCAGTGGCAAAAAGATCCGCCCGTTACTGGAACACTACTTATACAACTGGCTTAAGGAAGAAGTGCACATCAATGGCCCTTGGTGCCTGGACTCTTTTGTCGCCCACACCGATAAAGTCTTGGATGATGTAGCCCAAGCCGACTCCAAACTGCATGAGGTGCTGACCACCAGCCGCAACCCCCAGCGTGCCGCGCGTTTTTTCATGACCCAATGCGCAGGGGATTTCCTCAGTGAAGCCTCGGCCATGGCGCGCAATGTTTTGGGTAACTGCGGTGTGTACACCAGCGAGTTGTTCAAGATCCTGATCGACGAGTATGGCTACGGCGTCGACAAAAAGAAGCACAGCACCATCTTTGAAGACATGCTCCAGGACATGGACATGTCACACCACGTGCACCATTACTGGCAGTTCTACACGCCGGCGTCGCTGTCGCTGACCAACTATTTCCACTATGTGTCGGCCAACCACGGCGAACTGTTCCGCTACATCGGCGCCATGTACTACACCGAAGCTACGCTGGCGCTGACGACCAAGCACCAGTCCCGTGCGATCAAGACCATCTTCGATGGCCAGGTCTCCACTGCCTACTTCGATGAGCATGCTCATATCGATGTGCACCACGGCAGAATGGCACTTCAGCGCCTGATCATTCCCATGATCAAGCAGTTCGGCACCAAGATCATCCCCGACCTTATCCGCGGCTTTGAAGAGTTCAAGCTCCTTCAGGACATCGCCGACGAAGAACTGTATGCCCATATCAAATGGCACGACGAGCTGGATGAACATCGCGCCAAGGCTTCGCAGCTTCAGGGCCAAAAGCCGGTGGACCTGCGAATCACCGAGGCTGAACACGAGCTCTCGGTGCTGCACACCCACCCCAATGACGAACTGTTCTGGGTCGAATCCGGCGAGCTGGAGTTTATCGCCAGCCCCGAATTGACTGTGCGCCTCATCGCCGGCGAAGGCGTCGTGATTCCCAAGGGAATGCTCCATGGCACGCGCATCGTCAGTCCGTCCTGCACGTACACCGTCACCGCCATCTGAATGGGCCACCCAATGAAAGCCATCAGCCTGAATATCACCCACGCCCATTACGTGGCCGTGGAGGACAGAACCTATTTTCTGAAGCGTCACGCGTATTCGACGCAATTGCTGCCCACCTCGTGCCCCCATCGTGGCGGCCCACTGCACATGGGCGAAGTGACGGGCGACGGCCAAAGCGTGATCTGTCCCTGGCACGACAACGCCTACAAGGTCTGCAACCTGGAAAAGAAGGCGCTGCCCACCGTGCGCGTCAGAAACCAGATCAGCACCGTGGTCGGCGACACCGAACGGTGCGTGCCGCTACTTAAACTCTCCCGTTACGACGGATGAAGCCCATGAAGACTAATTCGACACTGACCGCGTTCTATTCAATCGTGACCCTCTTCACCGGCCTCGACATGGCGATTGTGATCGCGATGGTCTGGTTTGGCCTTGAGACCACCGGGTCCACATTCCTGGTAGGCGCCACCTTGTGTGTAGCGACCGTGGTCCCCTATTTATGCGAACAGTACATCGGCAAGTTCTTCACGATTGAACTCAGCCTGAAACGGCTGCTGTACATACGCCTGGCTGCGTTCGCCGCCGTCCTGGGATTGTCGTTTACACAGGCCGCCTTGCTGCCGATCGGCTTCCTGGCGATCGCGTTTGTGGTGGGCGTCACCGACTACTTCACCATCAGTACCCTGGAATCGAAAAACACCAAGCTGGTGCTGGCAGGCCTCACCGACAGCGATACCTGCGCGCGGTTGATGCAAACCTCCATCCAGATCGGTGCCTTCGGCGGCGCGCTCCTGGGCGGTTTGATCGTGGATGTGTTCTCGGTCAGCGAGACGCTGCAAATCATCAGCCTGGCGGCGATTGTGTCACTGGCGGGCGTCTACCTGGTGGCCGACAGCCCCAGCGCAAAAGGCACCGATCAGACCGCAGCCTCCACCGCCGCCGCGCCGCTGGACCTGCCGCGCAACCTCTACATTCTGATCATTGTGCTGAGCATGATCGGCTTCCATATCGGCGCGTTCAACAGCCTGGTGCCTATCGTTTTTCAAAAGCTCAATGAGTGGAACGCCACCCTGTTTGGCGTCGCCAGTGGCCTCGCCGGCCTGGGGGCCTTCAGCGCCGCCGTGCTTCCGCGTATCAAGCTCAACAGCTATGGGGCCATCGCACTGGTGATTCTGGCGGACGTGGCAATCGTCTACTTCCAGAATCTCTACGTGATGATGGCCGCTGCGTTCCTGCTGGGCTTTTGCATCAACAGCCTGCGGATCCAACTGCGTAAAACCCTGATCGAATCGGCGCCCAACGACCGGGTAGCCGACGTCATCGCCGCGAAAAGCTCGCTCTACTACCTGCTGGTCAGTGGCTCGGCACCGATGATCCTAACGTTCTTTACCACCTCGGGCTTTCTCGGACTCGAAGGCGCACGGCTGTTGATGATCGTCTCCGCCGGCCTGTTGGCCACTGCCGTACTGGCGTGGAACCTGACCCCCGCAGCCTCGCCTGCCGCCACCACGGAATAAGGATTGCACGACGTGAAAACCGTACTGATTGTTGACCCATTCTCCACGGGCAAGCTCTATGCGCCCCTGCTCAACGCGCAGGGCATACGGTGCATCGCCGTGATCTCCACACGCGCCTTGCCCGAACACTTCACCAACGACCTGGTCGCTGAGAATTTCCATGAGGTGTATCACTGGGAAGAGAGCCTGCTGATCACCCTGGAAACGTTGTCTTTGAGCGCAGTAATCGCCGGTTGCGAAACCGCCATCTACCTCACGGACTACCTGACGGAGTTGCTCAGCATTCCGGGTAACAGCCGTATCACCAGCGACCTGCGGCGCAACAAATTCTCCATGCAGCAGGCGCTGAAAAAACACCAGTTGGCGCACATCGACTCGCACCTGTTGAGCTCGCCAAGCCGCATTGGCGAAGTGGTGGCCAAGCTGGAAGAGTCGGCCACCTATGTGGTCAAGCCGCTGAATTCGGCCGCCACCGAAGGCGTGGTGTTTGCCCAGGGCAAAGGCGAAGCAGAAACCGCGTTGAGAAACGCGGCCTGGCAGCAGAAGAATGACCTGGGTGAGGTCAACCTGGGGTTTATCGTGCAGTCGTTTATCGCGGGGCCGGAGTACGTGGTGGATATGGTCGCCTTCAACGGCACGTACATCATTGCCAGTGTCTGCAAGTACACCAAGATTCAGAAGAACGGCAGCATGTTTGTCTACGAAAGCCTGGACACACTTGATCCCCAGGCTGCGCACCTGCAACCGCTGACCGATTACGCCCGCCAGGCAGCCGCGGCGCTCGGCGTGCGGGTCGGGCCGATTCATATGGAGATCATTTGGTCCGATGCCGGGCCGGTGATGATTGAAGCCGGAGGTCGCTTGCACGGCGGCATCGCGCCCCTTCTGTTTCAACAGGTCTATCACCCCGACTTGCTGTCGCTGTCGATCGACAGCTACCTCGGCCACCCACGCCCACAGGCTGATGCAGCGAGCCAGATCAGCCATGGCCGGATCGGTTTCTTCTGCTCCGATGCACAACGCACCTTCGATCCTCCCTCCCCCCAGGCTCTCCAGAGTGCCCAAGCGGACGAGGCCTATTGCGGCCACCGGTACTTCATCGCTCCCGGTCATACCACGCCGGTCACGATTGACTTCGCCACCTGTCCGGGGCTGTTCTGGCTACAGAGTCCTTCGGCGCTGCAACTGGACACCAGTACCGCGAACCTTCGAAAACTACTCTGGGGCTAAGGTTATGCAAAGTCGCTTGATCATCAAAAAATCAGCCTGTGAGCTGGGCATCAATAATGCGTGCGCCGCGGTTATCGAAGACATCACCGTTTCAGACGACCAAAGCTTCGTCGGGGTGTTGCAGAGCAACCTGAACCACGTCGCATCCCGCCTCAATGAGCTGGACTCGAACATCGTGTATGAAGGGTTTGCCAAGCAGCTCAAAAAACTCGGCTACGAAAACACCGTCAGCGCCAACGAAAAGCTGCTGCGGCGTTTCATCGCCAAGGGCGTGTACCCCATCAACAACATCGTTGACGCCTATAACGCCGTCTCCATCCGTCATGGGGTCAGCATCGGTGTGCACACCTATCATCAGAAAGATGACATCTACGTGATGCGCTCTGACAAACCAAGGGTTCTACGCCCACTGTTCGCCAAGAAGGCCATCACCATTCCCGTTGGCGATATTGTCTATACCTGCGGGGATGTGCCGTTGGCGAGCATCGGCAAGGTTGACGCCGACGCCCATGACTTCCGGCTGACGAAGGACTCGTCAAGGCTTCTGGTGGTGATCCTGGGGCATGACGACACGTCGCTTCAATTCAACCAGGGCGTCATCGAAGAGCTGGTGGACACGCTTCGTCAGAAAATGCCGAACCTGAGCCATCACTTCCTTGAAACGGTTCGCGATCACGCCTGAAGCCACGCGTTGAAGAAACGGCCGGCGCCTAGCGCCAGGCCTTAAGCACGGGGTTGACCACGACTTCCTTCACATGCTCGATGTTCAGCAGGCTTTCCTTGAAGACCATCAGTTCTTCAAAGCTCCTGTAGCGAACGTCGAGCATCATGTCCACGTCGCCAAACAGTGAGTAGGCGTGCACCACTTGGCTGAACTGCTGGATCTTCGGAAACACCAGGTGGCAGTTGCTGCCATTGAGCGTCAGCATCAAGAACGCCGCTTGCAGGGTCTCATCGCCCTCGGCTACGTTGATGGTGAAGCCTAGGATGATGCCCTTTTCAATCAACTTCTGGACACGCGACTCCACCGCTGTTCGCGACTTATGAACTTGCCGCGCCAATTGCGCCAGGCTGACCCGGGAGTCGTCCTTCAAGGCTGCAATGATCAGTTCATCAATCTTGTCCACTCTGCCGCCCCCACACCGTTCTTTTCTATAACAGACTTTCATTGCCGCTCACGTATGCCTTGGGGCCATCACGTCGCAGACTTTACGCCAGGCGCAGGCTTTATGCCCAACCGACTGATCCACACCGCCCCGAGAATCACCAACCCACCCAACGCCAGGCGGCCCAGGGGTTCGTGTTGGTTCCAGATCAGCAGGTTCAGCAGCAACCCCACTGGTACATGCAGATTGTTCATCACCGCCAGCGTGCCGCCATGCACCAAACACGCGCCCTTGTTCCACCAGTACATGCCCAGCGCCGTGCTGACCAGCCCGAGGAACACCAACACACCCCATTGCAGCGGCGCTTGCGGGAGAAAGTCGGCCTTGGCGAACAGCAGGAACGCCGGCAACACCACCAGCAACGCACCGAGGTAGAAGTAACCGAAGCGCCGGTAGTGCGGCAGGTCACTCGGATAACGCGCTACCAGGTGCTTGTACATCACTTGCCCGGCGGCGTAGGTGAAGTTGGCCAGTTGCAGCAGCAGGAAGCCCATCAGGAAGTGAGGCGTGATCTGATCGAAACGAATCACCGCCGCCCCCGCCACTGCCACCAAGGCGGCGACCAGGGCCCAGGGGTTGAAGCGCCGGTTAAGTGCATCTTCGATAAGCGTCACGTGCAACGGCGTGAGGATGGTGAACAGCAACACCTCCGGCACCGTGAGCACGCGAAAACTCAGGTACAGGCACACGTAGGTCACGCCAAACTGCAGCGCGCCGATCACCAGCATGCCTCGCATAAAGGCCGGCTCTACCGAGCGCCAGCGGGTCAGCGGGATAAATACCAGCCCGGCCAGCACGACGCGCACCAGCACCGCGAAGTAACTGTCGACATGACCGGCGAGGTATTCGCCGATCAGACTGAAGGAAAATGCCTGAATCAGGGTGACAACCAGTAGATAGCCCATGTGTGCCTCGCTTCGAATGGGCGCGACATTAAAGGTTTTCAGGGTTTGAAGAAACTCAGGGCAAAAAAAACCCGACCTCGCTAAAGCGTCAGTCGGGCAGGAGCACTTAGGAGCAACAAGTGCAAAGGGAGGTTCGTACGCGTACTTGAAGGGTTTGCGTGGAGCGATATAAACACCGCGCGATTATCTGACGATTAAAGGATCAAGCGGCTCATGCCACGAGTTGCACCAGCAGGGCCTTGGCGTGGTTGATGCCCTTTTCCTGGAAGTCACCGCTCAGGTTCACCCCTTCGGCGTGAATGAAGGTGACGTCATGAATCCCGATAAACCCCATGACCTGGCGCAGGTAAGGCTCCTGGTGATCGGAGCTGGCGCCGGCGTGGATGCCGCCGCGCGCGGTCAGGACAATGGCACGCTTGCCGGTCAACAGACCCTGTGGGCCGGTGGGAGTGTACTTGAAGGTCACACCAGCGCGTAACACGTGATCCAGCCAGGCCTTGAGGGTGCTGGGGATGGCGAAGTTGTACATCGGCGCGGCCATCACCAGTACGTCGGCGGCGAGCAGTTCGTCGGTCAATTCGTTGGAGCGGTTAAGGGACACCTGCTCGCTGTCGTTGCGCTGATCCGCAGGTTTCATCCAGCCGCCAAGGAGGTTGGCGTCCAAGTGCGGCACCGGGTTGAGGGCCACGTCGCGCACGGTGATCTGGTCTGCCGGGTGGGCGGCCTGCCATTGGCTGATGAACTGCTGGGTCAGTTGACGGGAGATCGAGTCCTGTTGGCGGGCGCTGCTTTCGATGATCAGAACGTTGGACATGGCTTCGTAGGCTCCATCTGTAAATGCTGTAAGTCGATGGAGAAAAGATTAACCATGGCTCATTCGATAAAAAAGCGCAAAAAACTGCTATAACCCATCTAGAAATTTGTTGATATGCGGAGTATTCCTGTAGACATGCTCCGCTACCCCTTTATTTTGGCGCGCAGTCCAAGGCAATCCGCATCTTGATAATGGCGCGGTTGAACTTGACCGTGGTGTTGGTGCTTTTACCTGCCGGCACCGAGACCGTGCGTCGGCGGGGGGCCTCCGGGCCATTGGTGAAGACTACCGAGCACAAGGCATCGTTGGTGCCGTAGTTGTTTAGTTGAATCGAACTGATGTCGCCGTCCACGTCTGAGGCGGTGTAGTCCACGCTCACGCCACTGATCTTTTTTGTCACGTCGATGGGGTACGCAAACGCGCTCATCGGCAGCAGCGCCAACAGCACATAACAAAATTTTCTCATTCGGCAGTCTCCAATAAGGACCGCCAGCTTAGGACAAGAGGAACCTATCTTGAAAGCGCCCCGCGTTACCCTCGATCAATGGCGCACGCTGCAAGCCGTGGTCGACCATGGCGGCTTCGCCCAGGCGGCCGAAGCGCTGCACCGTTCGCAATCTTCGGTGAGCTACACCGTGGCCCGTATGCAAGACCAGCTTGGCGTGCCGCTGCTGCGCATCGACGGGCGCAAAGCCGTGCTCACTGACGCCGGTGAAGTGCTGTTGCGCCGCTCCCGGCAACTGGTGAAAAACGCCAGTCAGCTGGAAGACCTCGCCCACCATATGGAACAGGGCTGGGAAGCCGAAGTGCGGCTGGTCGTGGACGCTGCCTACCCCAACGCCCGCCTGGTGCGCGCCCTCACGGCCTTTATGCCGCAAAGCCGTGGTTGCCGCGTGCGCCTGCGTGAAGAGGTGTTGTCCGGTGTTGAAGAGTTGTTGATCGAAGGCGTGGCCGACCTGGCGATCTGCGGCTTCAGCATCCCCGGTTACCTGGGCACGGAAATGAGCGACGTGGAATTCGTCGCCGTGGCCCACCCCGAGCATCCGCTGCACCGTATGAATCGCGAGCTGAGCTTCCAGGACCTGGAAAGCCAGATGCAAGTGGTGATCCGCGACTCCGGCCGCCAGCAGCCACGGGATGTGGGCTGGCTCGGCGCCGAACAACGCTGGACCGTCGGCAGCCTGGCCACCGCGGCCGCCTTTGTCGGCAGCGGCCTGGGCTTCGCCTGGCTGCCGCGGCACATGATCGAACGCGAACTCGCCGAGGGCGTGCTCAAGCAACTACCCTTGGAACAGGGCGGCAGCCGTCACCCCGCGTTCTACCTGTACTCGAACAAGGACAAACCCCTGGGGCCGGCGACGCAGATCCTCGTGGAATTACTGCGCACGTTTGACACGGCGCCCCTGGACGCACCTTTCGCCGCCCCCCAACAAGCCTGAAACGGAGTTCATCCATGGCCTGGTTCGACCACGAAGGATGCAGCCTGCACTACGAGGAATACGGCCACGGCACACCGCTGGTGCTGATCCACGGCCTGGGCTCCAGCAGCCAGGATTGGGAATTGCAGATTCCGGTACTGTCCAGGCACTACCGGGTGATCGTGGTGGACGTACGCGGTCATGGTCGCTCCGACAAACCGCGTGAGCGTTACAGCATCCCAGGGTTCACCCATGACGTGGTGGCGCTGTTCGAGCACCTGAACCTGCCTGCCGCTCATGTGGTGGGCCTGTCCATGGGCGGCATGATCGCTTTCCAGTTAGCCGTGGATGAACCTACGTTGGTCAGAAGCCTGTGCATCGTCAACAGCGCACCCGAGGTCAAGGTGCGCAGTGCCGATGACTATTGGCAGTGGGCCAAGCGCTGGACGCTGGCCCGCGTGCTCAGCCTGGCCACCATCGGCAAGGCCCTCGGCGACCGGCTGTTCCCCAAACCTGCGCAGGCCGACCTGCGCCGCAAGATGGCCGAACGCTGGGCAAAAAACGACAAACGTGCTTATCTCGCCAGCTTCGATGCCATTGTGGGCTGGGGCGTGCAGGAACGACTTTCGAGGATTACCTGTCCAACCCTGGTCATCAGCGCCGACCACGACTACACCCCCGTGGCCCAGAAAGAAAACTATGTAAAACTGCTGCCCGATGCGCGGCTGGTGGTGATCAAGGATTCCCGCCACGCCACGCCCTTGGACCAACCCGAAGTCTTTAATACCACCCTGCTCGATTTTCTAGAGACAGTCGAAACCACTACCCAGGATCACTGACCCATGCTGAAAAAAATCGCCTTCTTTGCCGGTTCCGTTCTGTTCGCTGCCAACCTGATGGCGGCCGAACCCGCCAAGGCGCCACACGTATTGATCTCCACCACCAACGGCGACATTGAAATCGAACTGGACCCGGTCAAGGCGCCGATCAGTACCAAGAACTTCCTGGCCTATGTCGACAAGGGCTTCTACACCAACACGATTTTCCACCGTGTGATCCCGGGCTTCATGGTCCAGGGTGGCGGTTTTACCCAGTCGATGTCGCAAAAGCCGACCGAAGCACCGATCAAGAACGAAGCCAGCAACGGCCTGCATAACGTGCGTGGCACCTTGTCCATGGCGCGCACCAATGACCCGAACTCGGCGACCAGCCAGTTCTTCATCAACGTGGCTGACAACGCCTTCCTCGATCCGGGTCGCGATGCCGGTTATGCGGTGTTCGCCAAAGTGGTCAAGGGCATGGACGTGGTTGATGTGATCGTCAACTCGCAAACCACTACCAAGCAGGGCATGCAGAACGTGCCAATCGATCCTGTGTACATCAAGTCGGCCAAGCGCATCGACTGAGGTAGCAGGTAGTTCCGCGCGCGGCCCACAAGGCGGCGCGCGCATTTGAAAGGAGAGCCCGCATAGCGGGCGTCATACTCAATGCTCTATCGTCGTTTTGAACAACTGATCGATATTTTCCGCGACGCACCCAGCGAAGCCCCTCCCGATAAAGTCCTGCCCTTCTACCTCTACTACCTGCGCCAGGTGTGGCCGCACTTTGCCGCCTTGCTGGTAGTGGGACTGATCGGTGCGCTGATCGAAGTCGCGCTGTTCAGCTACCTGAGCCGCATCATCGACCTCGCCCAAGGCACCCCGCCCGCTGACTTCTTCCAGGTCCACAGCACCGAGCTGATCTGGATGGCCGTTGTCGCCCTGTTGCTGCGCCCGATCTTCGGCGCACTGCATGACTTGCTGGTGCATCAGACCATCAGCCCCGGGATGACCAGCCTGATTCGCTGGCAGAACCACAGCTATGTGCTCAAACAGAGCCTCAACTTCTTCCAGAATGACTTCGCCGGTCGTATCGCCCAACGCATCATGCAGACCGGCAACTCCCTGCGCGACTCCGCCGTGGCGGCGGTGGATGCGATCTGGCACGTGGCGATCTACGCCATCAGTTCGCTGGTGCTGTTCGCTGAGGCCGACTGGCGCCTGATGATCCCGCTGGTGACCTGGATCATCGCCTACAGCCTGGCACTGCGTTACTTCGTGCCACGGGTGAAGGAGCGCTCGGTGATTTCCTCCGAGGCGCGCTCCAAACTGATGGGCCGCATCGTCGACGGCTACACCAACATCACCACCTTGAAGCTGTTCGCCCATACCCAATCCGAACAGGAGTACGCCAAGGAAGCGATCATCGAGCAGACCGAAAAAACCCAGTTGGCCAGCCGCGTGGTGACCAGCATGGACATCGTGATCACCACCATGAACGGCCTGCTGATTGTCACCACCACCGGCCTCGCCCTGTGGCTATGGACCCAGTCGCTGATTTCCGTGGGCGCGATTGCCCTGGCCACCGGTCTGGTGATCCGAATCGTCAACATGTCCGGCTGGATCATGTGGGTGGTCAACGGCATCTTCGAAAACATCGGCATGGTGCAGGACGGTCTCAAGACCATCGCTCAGCCATTGGCGGTGATTGACCGCGACAACGCGCCGCGCCTGACGGTGCCCCATGGCGAAGTACGCTTTGAGCAGGTGGATTTCCACTACGGCAAACAGAGCGGGATCATTGGCGGCCTGAACCTTGAGATCAAGGCCGGTGAAAAGATCGGCCTGATCGGCCCGTCCGGGGCGGGAAAATCGACCCTGGTCAACCTGCTGCTGCGCCTGTACGACCTGCAAGGCGGGCGCATCCTGATCGATGGCCAGAACATAGCCGAGGTCGCCCAGGAATCCCTGCGCGCCCAAATCGGCATGATCACGCAGGACACCTCGCTGCTGCACCGTTCGATCCGCGACAACCTGCTGTACGGCAAGCCCGACGCCACCGACGAAGAGCTCTGGGCCGCCGTGCACAAGGCTCGCGCCGATGAGTTCATCCCACTGCTGTCAGACTCCGAAGGCCGCACCGGGCTGGATGCACACGTGGGCGAACGCGGGGTGAAACTCTCCGGTGGCCAACGTCAGCGTATTGCCATCGCACGCGTGCTTCTCAAAGATGCGCCGATCCTGATCATGGACGAAGCCACTTCGGCCCTGGACTCGGAAGTGGAAGCGGCGATCCAGGAAAGCCTGGAAACCCTGATGAAAGGCAAGACCGTGATTGCGATTGCACACCGCTTGTCTACGATTGCGCGGATGGATCGCTTGGTGGTGCTGGAGAAAGGCCAGATTGCCGAAAGCGGCAGCCATGCCGAGTTGCTGGCCCATAAGGGCTTGTATGCGCGGTTGTGGCAGCACCAGACGGGCGGGTTTGTCGGAATCGACTGAGGATTTCAATCCTATACACCGTTCAAATTGTGGGAGGGGGCTTGTCCCCGATGAGGGTGTGTCAGTTGCTGCATCGGTGACTGACACACGGCTATCGGGGGCAAGCCCTCTCCCACATTTGCTCACAGCCATTCAGTAGCCAGCCACTCAGTAGAATGTGCAGTTCGCGCCAACGCCCACAGCCCTTTGGCGCTTTTTCATCGCCTGGATTTGTGTAAAAACCGTGCTGTACTGAGTGCAGTGCCCAGACGGGCGCTGAAGTAAATCTGCAGGGAGCATCATTGATTTACTGATTCGGTAGAGTGATCTATCAAGGACGTGCTGCATGTCTTTGTTCAAGCGTTCAGTCACAGAGGGGCTGGGTACGTTTTGGCTGGTGTTGGGCGGTTGCGGGAGTGCGGTGTTGGCCGCCGCGTTTCCTGCTGTCGGGATCGGGTTGTTGGGCGTGTCCCTGGCGTTCGGGCTCACGGTGCTGACCATGGCGTTTGCCATTGGGCATATCAGCGGTTGTCACCTCAACCCGGCGGTATCGGTGGGGCTGGTAGTGGGCGGGAGGTTTCCGGCCAGGGAGTTACCGGCGTACATCGTGGCCCAAGTCATTGGCGGGGTAGTCGCCGCCGCATTGTTGTACTTCATCGCCAGCGGCAAGCCTGGCTTTGAACTGGCCGGCGGGCTGGCCTCCAACGGCTATGGCGAGCATTCGCCGGGCGGTTATTCGATGGCGGCGGGGTTGGTGTGCGAGCTGGTGATGACGGCCATGTTCGTGCTGATCATCCTCGGCGCCACCGACCACCGCGCCCCGAAGGGCCTCGCGCCCATCGCCATTGGCCTGGCGCTCACCTTGATCCACTTGATCTCCATCCCTGTCACCAACACCTCAGTCAACCCGGCTCGCAGTACCGGGCCGGCACTGATCGTGGGCGGGTGGGCGATCCAGCAATTGTGGATGTTCTGGCTCGCGCCGATCCTCGGTGCGGTCATCGGCGGTGTTACCTATCGATGGCTGGGCAGGGAGGACTCAGCCTGAAACCAGCGGGGGTCAGCCCTGCCGATAAGGCAGGGCCGCCCTCGCCTCTTCGGCATACGCCAGAATCCCTACCCGCTCACGCTCAAGAAAATCCTCCACGGCATTCTTCAACCCTGGATGGCGCAGGTAATGCCAGGAGTGGGTAATCACCGGCTCAAACCCGCGAATCAATTTATGCTCGCCCTGGGCGCCAGCGTCGAAGCGTTGCACGCCGTGGGCGATGGCGTAGTCCATGCCCTGGTAGAAACAGGTTTCGAAATGCAGGCGGTCGAACTCCGCCAGGCAACCCCAGTAGCGGCCGTAGAAGCTGTCACCGCCGATCAGGCTGAAGGCCATGGCCACCGGCCGCGCGCCTTGTTTGGCCAGCACCACCCGGATTGCCTCGGGCATACGTTCGGCCAGCAGGCTGAAAAACGCGCGGGTCAGGTAGGGCGATTGGCGGCGCACCGCGTAGGTGTTGGCGTAGCAGGCGTAAACAAAATCCCACTGCGCCTCGCTCAACTCATGGCCTTGCAACCATTCGAAGTCGATACCCTGCCCCGCCACTTGCTCACGCTCTTTGCGCATCTGCTTGCGCTTGCGTGAACTCAGGGCGTCGAGGAAATCCTGGAAGTCACGGTAGCCACGGTTCTGCCAATGAAACTGGCAGCCCAGGCGCTGCATCCAGCCCGGTTGCAGGGCTAAGGCCTCATCGGCCAAGGCATCGGTAAAGTTGATATGCGCACTGGAGAGCCCTTCGATTTCCAGGTAGCCCGGCAGGCTGTTGAGCAATTCGAAACCGTCCTGTGCGTTGGCCGCCAACAGGCGCGGGCCACTGACCGGACTGAACGGTACAGCTGTCAGCAATTTGGGGTAGTACTCGATACCGGCCCGCTCGCAGGCATCGGCCCAACCGTGATCGAACACGTATTCGCCATAAGAATGCCACTTGCGATAACCCGGCAGTGCCGCCACCAGCCGATCACCTTCCCAGTGCAGTAAATGCTCCGGCTGCCAGCCGGAGTGCGGGCCGACGCTGCCGCTGTCTTCGAGGGCGCTCAGGAACGCGTGCCGCACGAACGGTTGGGCCTGAGGCACCAAGGCATCCCAGGTCTGCGGGGCTATTTCGGACAAGCTTTGCAGGCGTTGCAACGGCATCGGCATCCTCACTACATCAGGGCGTAAAAGCTCCGCGAGTATCGCTTATCGCTAGGTTTCACACACCCTCAAATCGCCCGACAAGGCTCTAAAACAATAGTTCCGAAGCAAATGAATTTGTCACACAGATGACATCACTTCGCCACTGCTGCGTCATAAACCATCGCGATACTGACGCCTGTTTTTAGAGCGCCTGGTTCTACCAGTCGGCTATTTTTCCGTCCGTCATCGGTCGGTTGTGTCCTGGATGGTTTGCCATCCCTCCTCACTTTCGGAGATTGATATGCGTCTTGCTTCCACTAAAACTGCGGCGGCCCTGTGCGGCGGCCTGTTACTGGCCCTGAGCGTTCCGGCCAGCGCTGCAGTCGACGCTAAACTGCTCGACATGCTCAAGGCCAACGGCCAGATCACCGCTTCGCAGTACACCGAACTGCAAAACGAGTTGGCCAAAGACCAGAAAGAACAGCAGATCGCCCGGCAAGCTCAGCAAGAGAGCAACGAACAGATCGCGGCCACCGCGAAAAAAACCAATGAGCTGAGCAGCTTCGACCAGAAGCTGGCTTGGGCAGCCAAGACACAATTCAAGGGTGACGTACGTTTCCGCCACGAGACCATCAAGATCGATGGCACCCCCAACAATGGCGGCAAGGACAAGGACCGTGAGCGCATCCGCGCGCGTCTGGGCGCCTACACCGAAATCAACCCACAAGTGGATACCGGCATCCGCATTGCTACCGGTAGCAGCGACGACGCCCGTTCCACCAACCAGGACCTGGATGGCTACTTCAACAAGAAGTCGATCTGGCTGGACCTGGGCTACATCGACTACCACCCGGACCAGATCAAAAACCTGCACGTGATCGGCGGCAAGATGCTGCAACCGTGGGTCAGCATGGGCGACGTGATCTGGGATAGCGATATCAACCCGGAAGGTCTGGCCCTGACCTACAAATACCCACTGGGGAGCAGCGCCGAGCTGTTCGGCAGCCTGGGTAACTACAACCTCAAAGACAACGTCAATGGCGACGGCGTGCAATTTCGCAATGACCTGCGCATGACCGCCGGCCAGTTGGGCTCGCGTTTCACCCTGACCGACAACCTGAAGCTGACGCTGGGCGGCAGTGTCTATGCGTTCCAGAATGACGAAGACAGCCGCTGCCCGACCGCCGGTTCCTTCCAGTGCCTGACCCCGGCTGAAACCGTGGCGAACACCACGGCCGGCAATGCCAGCGAATACCGCCTGTACGAAGGCTTCAGCCAAATCGATATCGGCGGCCTGGCCGTACCGTTGTCGTTCTACGGCCAGTACGTGCAAAACACCAAAGCCACTGATAAAGACAAGGACACAGCCTGGTTGCTGGGTGCCAAGTCCAAGGTGTTTGGCCTGAACCTGGACTACAACTACCGCGATGTGCAGCGTTACGCGGTGGTGGGTGCCCTCACCGACTCGGACTTCGCCGGCGGCTTCACCGGTGCACGGGGTCACAAGTTCAAGGTCGGTTACGACATCGACAAGAACTTCGCCATCGGCGCGACTTACTTCCTGACCAAGGCAGACTACGCCAGCGTCGCAGGTTACCGCGACGCCAATGCCAATACTCTGCAGTTGGACGCAGAAGCCAAGTTCTAACAGTACGTGTAATAAGCCTTGGGCCAGGACGACCCGAGGTGGTTGCAACAGCCTTGCGTGGCGAGATCGATCCCCATCATCCGTTCGATCACGCCACGCGAGTCTGCTTCTACCCCGCCTTTATTGATCCTTGAGCCGCTCGGCAGCCAGCCGTTGCGCCAAGGCATCCACATCCTTCACCGGCTCATCCGGCATGATCTTCAGGGTCGCCTGCATCAGGCGCATCTGACGGATAAACCGGCGGCAGTTCGGGCAGAACATCAAGTGATGACGCACCAGCAAGCGCTCGCGAAAGGTCAATTGCCCATCGAGATAGTCACTGGAACGTGCCACTTGTTCTTTACAGGTCAACATTCGCCCGTTTCCTCAAAATGCTCCACCGTGGCAAAGACTTTAAGCCGTGCTCGATGTAACAGCACACGGACATTGGAGAGTGAGAGCGTCAGGAGATTACAAATCTCCTCCAACTCCAGGCCCTGGCGTTCACGCAGCACCAGGACGCTGCTTTGCAACTGCGACAAACTCAGCAGCGTATGCTCCAGGCAATCACGCAGCTCATCCTCGGTCAGCAAGGCTTCCGGCGTGTCCTGATGCCAGGCAAAGGGGGCGACCGCCCAGTGGCCATCGTCGGGGGTAAAGCGGTCATCGCCGATGGTGCCGTGGGGCGAAGGCAAATCGTCGAGCAACACCTCACGACGATTCTGCTTGTAGCGCCCCTTGGCGGCGTTAGCGGTGATGGTCAGCAGCCAGGTCTTGAGGCTGGACCGGCCTTCGAACTTGGACAGGTTGCGCACTACCGACAGCCAGGCGTCCTGGACGATTTCATCGGCATGGCGCTGGCCGACGATGGCATATGCCACCGCCCGCATGGCGCTCTGGTAGGTGGTGACCAACTCCTTGTAAGCCCGTTGATCACCCTTGAGCAGGCGTTCAAGCAGATGCGCGTCGTCCGCTGCTGCCATTGTCTACCTCGATTTCACTGCAAGGCCTGTCGCAGGATCAACGCTTGCGCAGGATCACGCTGCCGATGGAATAACCTGCACCGAACGAACTGAGCACCGCAACCGACCCTTTGGGCAGGTCATCCTGGTAGGTGTGAAACGCAATCACCGAGCCAGCGGAGCTGGTATTGGCGTAAGTATCGAGAATCACCGGGGCCTCTTCTACCGTGGCTTCGCGGCCCAGCAGTTTCTTCACGATCAGGTGGTTCATGCTCAGGTTGGCCTGGTGAAGCCAGAAGCGTTTCACATCGGCCACGTTCAACTGGTTTTCTTCGAGGTGCACGCCGATCAGCTCGGCCACCATCGGGCATACGTCGCGGAAGACTTTGCGGCCTTCCTGCACGAACAGCTTGTCGGGCGCGCCGATGCCCTCTTCCGCCGCACGGTTGAGGAAGCCGAAGTTGTTGCGGATGTTGTTGGAAAACTTGGTCAGCAGCTTGGTGCTCACCACATCGAACTGGTGCTCGGACGTTGCCAGGTCGGCACGTTCCAGGACCACAGCAGTAGCGGCGTCACCAAAGATGAAATGGCTATCGCGATCGCGGAAGTTCAGGTGGCCGGTGCAGACCTCCGGGTTGACCATCAGGATCGCCCGGGCCTGGCCGAGTTGGATGCTGTTGGCGGCGTTCTGGATGCCGAAGGTCGCCGAGGAGCACGCCACATTCATGTCAAAACCGAACCCGGCGATACCCAGGGCTTCCTGGACTTCGATGGCAATGGCCGGGTAGGCGCGCTGCAGGTTGGAGCAAGCGACGATCACGCCGTCGATGTCGGCGGCGGTCTTGCCTGCACGCTGCAGGGCTTGTTCGGCGGCGCCGATGGCCATCTGGCAGAGCACCGACCATTCGTCGTTGCTGCGCTCAGGCAGGCGTGGGGCCATGCGCTGCGGATCGAGAATGCCGTCTTTGTCCATCACGAAGCGGCTCTTGATGCCCGACGCCTTTTCGATAAAGGCCGCGCTGGACTCAGTCAGCGCCTGCACCTCGCCACGCTCGATGGCAGCAGCGTTGTCAGCATTGAACTGCTGCACGTAGGTATTGAAAGACTGCACCAGCTCTTCGTTAGAGATGCTGTTGGCAGGGGTGTAAAGGCCAGTGCCGCTGATGACGACGTTATGCACGGTCGTTCCTCTAAATCTGTCAGGCAGAAGATATTGGTACCGTCGTACCAAACTGTGAGTAGTTCTATTCCGCCCAGCGGACATCAAACTGGCATCGCTTTATTCCATCGCGTCGCTGCTACGACGATCCCGGCATTTATGGGCGCGAAGTTTGCCACAAACGCTGGGGTTTGGCGCCACTTCCCAGACAAACACCTTTTTAATGTGTGGTAGGGGCTTGCTCCCGATAGCGGTGTGTCAGTTACAGAATTTGTTTCTGATAGACCGCCATCGGGAGCAACCCCACTCCCACATTGAAACCTTGTTGATGCTGGAAATCGTGAAGGGATCAGGCCTCGACCAGCGTCCACTGCTTGCTCAAGCGCTTGTCGGAAATTGGCACTTTGGTGCCCAACTGCTGGGCAAACAACGACACCCGATATTCCTCCAGCCACCAGCGATAAAGCTCCAACTGAGGATCACGCTTACCTTCCTGGGCATGCTTGTTCAGGCGGTTCTGGTATTGCGCCCACAGCCCGCTGAGCTCGCTGCTCCACACCCGATCTTTTTGCACCTGGCTCGGCAGTTTTTCCAGACGCAACTCAATGGCCTTGAGGTAACGCGGCAGCTCCTTGAACCACTGCGCCGGGGTTTCCCGCACAAAACCTGGATAGACCAAATTACTCAGTTGCTGCTTGATGTCATTCAAGGCCACCGCCTGCGCCAGGTCGATCTTGCCTTTGAAGCGCTTTTGCAAGCCGTGCCAGAGTTTCAGCACCTCCAGGGTCAAGCGCGCCTGGCGTTCGGCGTGTTCGGTCCAACTGCCGCGCTTGCGTTCGGCCAAAGCGGCCAAACCAGCGCCATCACGCGGCAGGCTGGCTTCGCCTTCGAGCACGCAGGTGTCTAGGCTCGCCAGCAGGATATCTTCCACCAGCGCATCGATACGCCCCAATTCACGGTACATCAGCCCCAACTCGGTGAGGCCGGGTAACTTGCCGCGCAGGAATTTCGCCGGTTCCGCCAGTTGCTGCATCAGCAGACGCTGCAACGCGCGGCGATGCTGGAACTCAGCCTCGGCGGCGGTGGAAAAGCGACCTTCCTTGACCGTACCGTTTTCTTCCACCAGCGCCGGGTACACCGTCATCGACAGCCCTGCGATCTTTTGCTGGGTTTTCTCGGCCACAGCGGCGAACACCTTGGCTTCCACCGGCTGCTGGCTTTTCGCCGTTTGCGGCACGGCCAACGCGGCTTGGCTGGCTTCGGCAAAGCGTGCGGTCAGCTCAGCCAAGTCGCGACCTTCGCCGAGGAACTTACCTTGGCCGTCGACCACTTCCAGGTTCATCTTCAGGTGGCTTTCCACCTGCTGCGCCGACTCGGCCCAAGCTTCATCGCTGACCCGCGCGCCGGTCATGCGCAACAGTTCACGCCCCAGCGCCTGGGGCAGCGAGCCCTGACCGAACTCGATGCGTTGCAGTGCGGCCTTTACGAAGTCCGGCACCGGCACGAAATTCTTGCGCAGCGCTTTGGGCAGGTTGCGCACCAGGGCGATGCACTTGGCTTCGATCACCCCCGGCACCAGCCATTCCAAACGTTCCGCCGGCAAGGCCGGCAACAGCGGCGCCGGTACGCGCAGGGTCACGCCGTCGCGCGGGTGGTTGGGTTCGAAGTGGTAACTCAGGGCCAGTTCCAGGTCGCCCAAGTGCAGGGTGTCCGGGTAATGCGCGGCGGTGACTTCACTGGCCTCACGGGCGAGCACGTCTTCTTCGCGCATGATCAGCAGTTGCGGGTCTTTCTGGCTGTTGACCTTGTACCAGCTGTCAAAGGTGGCGGTCTGGTGGATCTCCGCCGGCAAGCGCGCGTCGTAGAAGGCGTACAGGGTTTCTTCATCGGCCAGGATGTCGCGACGGCGGGCCTTGGCTTCCAGTTCGTCGAGTTGTTCCAGCAGTTGCTGGTTGGCCGTGAGGCACTTGGCGCGGGATTGAATCTCGCCGCGCACCAGGCCTTCGCGGATAAACAGCTCGCGGGACACCACCGGGTCAATCGGCCCGTAATGCACCGGCCGGCGCCCGACCACAATCAACCCGAACAAGGTGATCTGCTCAAACGCCACCACTTGGCCGCGCTTCTTCTCCCAATGCGGCTCGAAGTGGTTTTTCTTGATCAGGTGCCCGGCCAGCGGTTCGATCCAGTCCGCGTCGATCTTGGCGACCATCCGCGCGTACAACTTGGTGGTTTCCACCAGTTCGGCGGTCATCAGCCATTGCGGACGCTTCTTGCCAATACCCGACGAAGGGTGAATCCAGAAGCGCCGCTGGCGCGCACCGAGGTAATCACCGTCTTCGGTCTTCTGCCCAATCTGGCTGAGCAGGCCGGAGAGCACCGCTTTGTGCAGTTTCGGGAAATCAGCCGGTTCTTTGTTGATGGTCAGCTGCATGTCACGACAGATCAGGCTCAACTGGCGATGGGAATCACGCCACTCGCGCAGGCGCAGGTAGTTGAGGAAGTTCTTGCGGCACCAATTGCGCAGCGGGCTGGCAGTCAATTCCTGGCGCTGTTCTTCAAAGCCGCGCCACAAATTGACCAGCCCGGCGAAGTCCGAATCGGGATCTTTCCACTGTGCATGGGCCTGGTCGGCGGCCTGTTGGCGCTCCGGCGGACGCTCGCGTGGGTCCTGGATCGACATGGCGCTGGCGACGATCAGCACTTCCTGCAAACTGCCGAGCTTGGCGGCTTCCAGCAACATGCGCCCCATGCGCGGGTCCACCGGCAGGCGCGCCAGTTGGCGGCCCAGCGGGGTGAGTTGGCTGTTGCGGTCCACGGCCGAGAGCTCTTGCAACAGGTTGAAACCGTCGCTGATCGCCTTGCCATCCGGCGGTTCGATAAACGGGAAGTCGGTGATTTCACCCAAGCGCAGGTGCAGCATCTGCAGGATCACGGCGGCGAGGTTGGTACGCAGGATCTCCGGATCGGTAAATTCCGGCCGCCCGATAAAATCTTCTTCGCTGAACAGACGGATGCAGATACCCGGCTCGACCCGGCCGCACCGACCTTTACGCTGGTTGGCACTGGCCTGGGAAATCGCCTCGATCGGCAGGCGCTGCACCTTGGCGCGGTAGCTGTAGCGGCTGATGCGTGCGGTGCCGCTGTCGATCACATAGCGAATGCCAGGCACGGTCAGCGAGGTTTCCGCGACGTTGGTCGCCAGCACCACGCGCCGGCCCGGGTGGGATTGGAAAATCCGCTGCTGCTCGGCCGGTGACAGGCGCGCGTACAGCGGCAGGATTTCCGTGTGCTTGAGCTGGGCCTTGCGCAGCATCTCGGCGGCGTCACGAATCTCGCGCTCGCCCGGCAAAAACACCAACACATCGCCGGGGCTGCGCCGTTCGCTGCGCTCGTAAGCGGCAATTTCATCGAGGGTGGCGAGAATCGCCTGGTCAACGGTCAAGTCATCCTCGACGCGGTTGCCCTCTTCGTCCTGTTCCAGGGTCAGCGGGCGGTACCACGTGTCCACCGGGAACGTGCGACCCGAGACCTCGACAATCGGTGCATCGTCGAAGTGCTTGGAAAAGCGCTCCAGGTCGATGGTGGCCGAGGTGATGATGACCTTGAGGTCCGGGCGACGCGGTAGCAGGGTTTTCAGGTAACCGAGCAGGAAGTCGATGTTCAGGCTGCGTTCGTGGGCTTCGTCGACGATGATCGTGTCGTAGCGTTCCAGGTAACGGTCGTTCTGGGTTTCCGCCAGCAGGATGCCGTCAGTCATCAGCTTGATCAGGGTGTTGGAATCGCTCTGATCCTCGAACCGGACCTGATAGCCCACCAACGCGCCCAAAGGCGTGGCCAACTCTTCGGCAACCCGGCTGGCAACGCTGCGCGCGGCAATTCGGCGTGGCTGGGTGTGACCGATCAAACCGTACTGGCCGCGACCGATTTCCAGGCAGATTTTCGGTAACTGGGTGGTTTTACCCGAACCGGTTTCGCCGGCAATGATCAGTACCTGATGTTTGTTCAGCGCGTCCTTGATCTCGTCGCGCTTGGCGGCAATCGGCAGGCTGTCGTCGTAGCGAATCACCGGCAGGCTGGCGCGCCGTGCCGTGACCTGGGCGCAGGACGCCTGCATGCGCGTGACCCACTGCGCCAGTTTTTCCTCGTCGGGCTTCTTGCGCAGCTCAAGCAACTGCCGCCGCAAGCGGTGGCGGTCGGCGAGCATGGCGTGATCGAGGTTTTTCAGCAGTTGGTCAATAGCGGGCGCTTGGTCAGTCATCAGGGCGGCAAGGGTCTTTTGGGTGAGGCAGGTGAGGCCTGCGCAGCATCAGTCGATGGAATGGACGCGATTGTCGCAGATTTCGGCAGGACGGGAGACGTTGCGTCATCGGGTAACGCCGCTGGCAACCCCATCACAAGGACGGTTCCTACAAAAATCCGACCACCCTTCCCACGCGTTAAAGCTGAAATCCGATGTATTGAGCGAGCGACGCGGGGTTCAAATCTGCCCCCCCCAAGAGGATTTCGTATGCCTATTAATCCCCATCGCTCTACCAGCGGCAGTTTCTCGCATTCACACGCCAACACACATCACGACGTCACGCCTTATAAGGGCTCGCCGTTACCCTGCTGCACTTCCGTTGGCTATGCGCTGCTGAACAATACAAAAGCGCGGGACCTGAATGCGGAACTGCACCTGGCAGGCGCGGCGCTGAACCCCAGAAGCCCCAGAGGTCAGTTGGTGAACGTCAATCAGCCAAAAGACCTGAAGATCCTGGATAAACCGACTTCGTTGAATAAGTTTGTGCTAACCCAAGGCGGCCAATTGGTAGTCGGCAACATCGACAAAAACGTGCCACCCAAGTGGATGTCTCACCCCGCCATTGCCGAAATCGGCGCTGGCCCCGGTCAGTCGCAGAAGATCGTCAGTGCCGGGTACATGAAAAAAAACCTGCTGGGGAAAGTCTGTCTATCCAATACGTCAGGCCATTACTTACCCAAGCAAAGTGACTTGAGGCCCGCGCTGCAACATTTAAGGAGCATGGGCGTGGAGGCAACCAAGGGCGTATGTGTCATCGTCTGACGCCGGCTGACTCAGGGCGGGGGTTCCAGCACACCTCGCCCTTCAGGAGTAACCGCGCTCCTTGCGTCGGTACGGAAACACATCAATCACCTTCCCCGCGCGAATCGCTTCTTGCAGTCCCTTCCAGTAGTCGGCGTTGTACAACTCGCCATGCAATTCATCAAATAGCTTGCGCTGCCCGGCGTCGGCGAACAGGAACGGCGGGAATTCTTCTGGGAACACGTCCAGCGGACCGATGGAGTACCAGGGTTCCGACGCCATTTCATCCTCGGGCGTGCGTGGCTCGGGGATGTGGCGGAAATTGGCTTCGGTGAGAAAGCAGATTTCGTCGTAGTCATAAAACACCACGCGGCCGTGGCGGGTGACGCCGAAGTTCTTCAGCAGCATGTCGCCGGGGAAGATATTCGCCGCCGCCAGTTGCTTGATGGCCAAGCCGTAGTCCTCCAGGGCTTCGCGCACCTGGGCGGGGTTGGCGTTTTCGAGGTACAGGTTGAGCGGGGTCATGCGCCGCTCGGTCCAGCAGTGACGAATGAGCACGGTGTCGCCCTCTACTTCGACGGTGCCGGCGGCGACTTCCAGCAACTCGGCCAGGCACTCGGGCTCGAACTTGCTCAAGGGGAAACGGAAGTCGGCAAACTCCTGGGTATCGGCCATGCGCCCCACACGGTCGACGCTTTTGACCAGCCGGTACTTCTCGATGACCGTGGCGCGGTTGACGTTTTTCGACGGTGAAAAGCGGTCCTTGATGATCTTGAACACGGTGTTGAAGCCCGGCAGCGTGAACACACTCATGACCATGCCACGCACGCCCGGCGCCATGATGAATTGGTCGTCGGTGGTGGCCAGGTGATTGATCAGCGCGCGATAGAACTCCGACTTGCCATGCTTATAGAAGCCGATGGAGGTGTACAGCTCGGCGATGTGCTTGCCCGGCAGGATGCGCTTGAGGAAACCGATGAACTCCGCGGGCACCGGTACGTCGACCATGAAGTAGGAACGCGTAAACGAAAAGATGATCGACACATCGGCTTCGTCGGTGATCAACGCATCGATCTGGATGCCCTGCCCTTCGCGGTGCAACAACGGAATCACCAGGGGCCATTGTTCCTCTCGGGTGTAGAGGCGACCTACAAGATAGGCGCCTTTGTTGCGGTAGAGCACCGAAGAAAACAACTCGACCTTGAGGTCCGGGTCCTTGCATACCCAATCGGGCAGGTTTTCCCGTAATTGCGCTTCGAGGCGCTGCAGGTCTGCGTTCAGATCGGCGTAGGGCTCGCTGAAACGGTAGTCCGCAAAGATCTGCGCAAGCATCTCGCCGATTTTACCGGCGGGCGTATAGGTGCGGGTCTGCGCTGCCCGCGCCCGACGCAGGCTGGGCCGAGTGGTGTGGATAAACATGCAGCCGTCGCTGATCAGGTCGTGGCTGAACAGGCCGCAGAAGATCGAGTTGTACCAAGTCTCGGACAGCTCATCGTCGAAACGCAGGTCGATCAAGTCGATGTAGGCGCTTTTGACCAAGGGCCACAGGTCGACATCCAGTAAGTCCGCGTCTTCGAAACGGGCGCGCAGGCCAGCGATCACCTCAGAGACCTTCTCTTCGTACAGGTTGATCCGCGCCGCAGACGCCGCCTGGCCCTGCTGCCACTGGGCCTTTTCGAAACGCTCGCGGGCGCCATCGGTGATCTGGCGAAAGTGCTCACGGTAATCGTCGAAGCCGTCGAGGATCGTGCGGGCGATAGCGAGGGCGGGCGTGGGTTGCGACATGCGGAAAACCTCGAACGAGCATCGGGAAGCCCTGAGCTTAGCCAGTGTACGTAAGCAGGAGAAGGCTGATTTTTTGCGCTGCGTTGTACAACTTCGTTCACATCGTACATTTGTTTTCAATTTTTTTAATTCGACCATACGGTCAATAAAAACACCTATTAGTCGTCATCCGTTTGACCAATAGCCGCTAACGGCGGGGCTTGGCACTTGGTGCCAGAAATAGCGGTGCCAATTCCAATTTTGATCCCGCCTCAAGCGTTGGATCCAACTAAGGGAAACCCCGATTACCACCTTGATGGCACTTTGATATACAGCGCGCCCTCTCCCACCCTAACAAGGTCAAAAGACCGATCCGGGAGCAGGTTCTAATTGCCCAAGGAGCATTGAGATGTCATTGAGGAACATGAGGATCGGTCTGCGTGCCAGTCTGAGTTTTGGGGTGTTGGCCAGCTTGCTGGTGATTGTTGGCCTGTTCGGCCTGGGGCAGATGGCCAAGCTGCGCGAAAGCGCGCTGGTCATCGAGCAGTCGTGGATGCCGAGCATCGAGAATATCCACGACAGCGCGGCCTTCGCGGCCAGTATCCGCCTGGAGGCTTTGCGCCTGGTGACCACCGATGAGTCCCGGGTGCGTGACAACAGCAGAAACCTGATTACCCTGCAGCGCAACGAACTGCAAACCCTGCTGGCCCGCCATGAAACCCTGCTGACCAATGACGAAGAGCGCGAGATGCTCAAGCAGGTCAAAACCGACGTGGCCGGCTACCTGGCGATCGTCGGCCAAATGGTTGATTTGATCGATAAGGATCAGCAACAAGACGCTATTGACCTGCTCAACAACCGCCTTGCGCCTCAAGGCACCCTCCTCACCCAGAGTTTGGAAAAGCTGATCGTCTTCAATCAGAACGGTGTCGAAGCCGCTGCGGACTCCGCCGCACAGATGTATTCGAGCGCGCAATGGGTGGTCGGCCTGATCATCGTGATTGCACTGATCGCCACTTTGCTGCTGGCGTGGCTGCTGACCCGCAGCATCACCGCGCCGCTCAGCCAGGCGCTGTCCGTGGCGCGCACCATCGCCGCCGGCGACTTGAGCCAACCGATCAACGTCAGCGGCAATGATGAGCCGGCCCAACTGCTTGGCGCCCTGGTCACCATGCAGACGCAGTTGCAGACCACCATCCGTGGGATCAGCGAATCGGCGCAACAACTGGCCTCGGCCGCCGAAGAAATGAGCTCGGTGATGGAACAGAGCACACGCGGCCTGCAAGCGCAAAACGATGAAATCGAACAAGCCGCCACCGCCGTTACCCAGATGAGCGCGGCCGTGGACGAAGTGGCGGGCAATGCGGTGTCCAGCGCTGAAGCGTCCCAGGCCTCGGATGAAGACAGCAAGCACGGCCACTACCAGATCAGCGAAACCATCAGCTCGATCCAGAACCTGGTGGATGAAGTACTCAGCGCCTCGAACAAAGCCGAAGGCCTGGCGGTACAGGCCCAGGACATCAGCAAGGTGCTGGAAGTCATCCGTGGGATTGCCGGGCAAACCAACCTGCTGGCCCTCAACGCTGCGATTGAAGCGGCGCGCGCAGGTGAAGCCGGGCGCGGTTTTGCGGTGGTTGCCGACGAGGTGCGTTCCCTCGCGCAGCGCACACAGGATTCCACCGAAGAAATCGAGCAGATGATCAGCGGTATCCAGCAAGGCACGCAGGACACCGTCGAAGCGTTGAACAGCAGCGCAGAGCACGCTGGCCAGACCCTGCAACGGGCCAACAGCGCCGGCAGCGCCCTTGAGAAAATCACCGCCGCCATCTCGCAGATCAGCCAGCGCAACCTGGTGATCGCCAGCGCCGCCGAGCAACAGGCGCTGGTGGCCCGCGAAGTGGACCGCAGCCTGGTGAATATCCGCGACCTGTCCACCCAGACCGCCGCCGGCGCTACCCAGACCTCGGCCGCCAGCCAGGAATTGTCGCGCCTGGCAGTGGACCTCAACGGTTTGGTGACGCGGTTTGTCGTGTAAACAGTGATTGTGTCGGACAGGTGACTGGGCAACACTCGCGGCCTTATTGATGTAGGAATATTCCGTGAGACCTGTCGACACCCTGTACCTGTTGGGGCTGGCTGCCATTTGGGGCGCGAGCTTTTTGTTCATGCGCATCATCGCCCCGGAAATCGGCCCCGTCCCGACCGCGTTTTTCCGCGTATCGATTGCCGCCGCCGGCCTGCTGGTGATGCTGGCAGTAATGCGAGTGCGCTGGGATTTCCAGGGCAAGTTCAAGACAGTCCTGTTGCTCGGCGTGATCAACTCCGGGATCCCGGCGACCATGTACTCCGTGGCCGCCCAAGTGCTGCCGGCCGGTTACTCGGCGATCTTCAATGCCACCACGCCGCTGATGGGTGTATTGATCGGCGGGCTGTTCTTCAGCGAACGGCTCACCGCTTCAAAAATAGCCGGGGTGAGCCTTGGCCTGCTTGGTGTAGGCGTACTCACGCGCGCCAGGCCGGTGGCCTTTGACCTTGAGCTGCTGATGGGTGCAGTGGCCTGCCTGGTGGCGACCACCTGTTATGGCTTCGCCGGCTTCCTCGCGCGGCGTTGGCTGGACCAGCGTGGCGGGTTGGACAGTCGCCTGTCCGCCTTGGGCAGCATGCTCGGCGCGACGTTGTTTCTGTTGCCGCTCTTCGTCTACAGCGCCGCCCTGCATCCGCCCGCGAGCTGGGGTGGCTGGGAGGTGTGGGCATCGTTGCTCGGGTTGGGGTTGGGGTGTACAGCGTTGGCGTATGTTTTGTACTTCCGGTTGCTGACGGCTATTGGACCGGTGAGGTCGATGACCACTACCTTCCTGATCCCGCCGTTTGGGGTGCTGTGGGGGGCGTTGTTGCTCGACGAACCGTTATCGATGGCGCATCTATACGGCGGGGTGTTGATTGGGGGGGCGTTGTGGCTGGTGTTGCGACCGGGGAAATTGGCCAAAGTGATTTAGGCGGGACAAGGGCTGTTTATCGTGTTGGCACTGAGCCTGGCGTTCCAGTGGCTGCCCGGCTTCTATAACGGAAACGGCATTGACGTACAGCCCGTCCCCGGATGCCATGGCCTTCTCAATGTATTCCAGATGCTTCGGTATTTACCCCATTAACCCGGATGCCACACTCACCTAGTTGAGCCAAGGCGCTACTGAGCATATGGCTTTTATCCACGAGTATTAGCGCAGCACTATCCAGCAGCCTATGGCGATCGACATTCTCAATACCGGAAAACTCAAATAGAACAGTGAGGTGGCGTCCGACCGAGGGATTGTTGCAAAAATAAGTTAAATAAACCCCCGTTCCGGTCGATACCCCCTGAAAGCCTTGCGGATTGAACAACCATGCGTAATAACCAACCCGTTACCCAGCGCGAACGTACCTTCCCCGCTCAGCAACGGTTGATCTCAACCACAGATGCCAAAGGCGTGATCACCTACTGCAACGACGCTTTCGTCGAGATCAGTGGGTTTAGTCGCGAAGAACTGGTACGCGCCCCGCACAACCTGGTTCGTCACCCGGACGTGCCGGCGGCGGTGTTCGGGCATATGTGGGCCACGCTCAAACAAGGCTTGCCATGGATGGGCATCGTTAAGAACCGCTGCAAGACGGGCGATCACTACTGGGTTAACGCCTATGTGACGCCGGTCTTTGAAGGCAATCAGGTGGTCGGCTACGAATCGGTGCGCATCAAGCCCACCGCCGAGCAGATCCGCCGGGCCGAAGCGCTCTACCAACGTATCAACCAGGGCAAGTCGGCCGTTCCCCAGCGGGACAAGTGGTTGCCGGTGTTGCAGGACTGGCTGCCGTTTATCCTGATCAGCCAGTTGAGCTTCATGATTGGCGTGTCGCTCAACTCCCACTGGGGCTTTGCCCTGGCGGCGGGTTTGTCGGTGCCGTTGGGCCTGCTGGGCCTGAGCTGGCAACAGCGCGGTCTCAAGCGCCTGCTGCGTTTGGCCGAGCAGACCACCTCCGACCCGTTGATCGCGCAGATGTACACCGACAGCCGTGGCGCTCAGGCGCGCTTGGAGATGTCGATCCTCAGCCAGGAAGCGCGTCTGAAGACATGCCTTACACGCTTGCAGGACACTGCTGAGCATCTCAACGAGCAAGCGGCGCAGTCCAACACCCTGGCCCACAACAGCTCCAGCGGCCTGGAACGCCAGCGCGTGGAAACCGAACAGGTGGCCACAGCGGTCAACCAGATGGCGGCGACCACCCAGGAAGTCGCCAGCCATGTGCAGCGCACGGCTGACGCCACTCAGGAAGCCAATCGCTTGACCGGTCGCGGCCGGGATATCGCGGGGGAAACCCGCGAGGCCATTCAGCGTCTGTCGGTTGCCGTGGGTGAGACGGGCGTGACCGTCACTCAACTGGCCAAGGACAGCGATGAGATCGGCGGTGTTGTTGACGTGATCAAGGGCATTGCCGACCAGACCAACCTGTTGGCATTGAACGCTGCTATCGAAGCCGCTCGTGCCGGCGAGATGGGCCGTGGCTTTGCCGTGGTAGCTGACGAAGTACGGCAGCTGGCGCAGCGTACGGCCGAGTCGACCGGGCAGATCCATGCTCTGATCGCCAAGCTGCAACACACCGCCGCCGCCGCTGTGCAAACCATGGACGCCGGGCATCGCCAGGCCGAAGAAGGTGTGGCGCGGGTGATGGAAGCGGATCAGGCGTTGGTGGGCATCAGTGAGGCGGTGGCGCATATCACTGACATGACCACGCAAATTGCAGCGGCGACTGAAGAGCAAAGCTCGGTAGCCGAAGAGATCAGCCGTAACATCAGCACCATTGCGCTGTTGGCAGATCAGACCTCGGAGCAGGCGATGAACTCGGCGCAGTTGAGTGAGGAATTGACGCATACCGCCAATACCCAGTACTCGCTGGTGGAGCGTTTTAACCGCTAGACCGCTCTCGGGGGCAGGGTTATCTACACAACGCTTAAAGGCAGACACATAACTCTGTGGTGAGCGGGCTTGCCCGCGCTGGGCTGCGAAGCAGCCCTAATCCAGACACCGCATTTTTTCAGCAACACCCGACTGGCAGGTTTTGGGGCTGCTGCGCAGCCCAGCGCGGGGCAAGCCCGCTCCCCACAAGAGCCTCGTTTTCTCAGGGTATGTTTGCATCGAAGATGTGTAGATACCTACGTCCCGATACGTCCCTAACAGGCGCCGAGAAACCTGGCGACCTGCACCGCCGCAGCCTCCAAATGCTGCTCATGACTAAACCCCGAAGCCTTCAACGGCTTCAAATCATGATCCCCCGCCACCAGCCACATCACCTCGATGCTCGGTGACAACACATACCCCTCCACCGTCGCCCGATTGCCCAGCGCATCGCGCTCGCCCTGCACAATCAACGTCGGCGTCTTTAGCTCGACCAAATGCTCGACCCTCGGTTTTTCCGGCTTGCCCACCGCATAGAACGGATAGCCCAGGCACACCAACGCGTCCGCGGCCAATTCATCGGCCAACAGACTCGCCATGCGCCCGCCCATGGACTTGCCACCAATGGCCAGTTTCCCAGCGACATGACGTCGCACCTCGGCATGCACTTCGCGCCAGGCTTCCAGCAGTTTCGGCGCCGGGTTGGGTGGGCGTTTGCCACCATCCAATCGACGCTGGGCCATGTAGGGAAACTCGAAGCGCAACACGTTGACGCCATGCCCGGCAAGGCGTGCAGCCATGTCGTTCATGAAGGATGAGTCCATCGGTGCGCCGGCGCCGTGGGCCAGGATCAGCGTCACCGGTGTACGCGCGATAGACCCTTTCGCTACATCCCACAACCAGCCGTGTTCCCGCACACACTGCGCCCATTGATCCCCGTCAATACTGGCCTTGTGCTCTTTGCCCATGCTTGCCTCGCTATTTAGTCTGCCTATAACTCCAGCCCAAGTGCCGCATTTGCTTGGGTTGAACCGTGGATGGGGAACCATGAACACTACTTTAAGTACCGCCTATAACTACAAGGTGGTCCGCCAATTCGCCATTATGACGGTGGTGTGGGGCATCGTCGGCATGGGGCTCGGGGTTTTTCTCGCCGCCCAATTGGTTTGGCCCGCACTCAACTTCGATTTGCCCTGGACCAGCTTCGGCCGCTTGCGCCCGCTGCACACCAACGCGGTGATCTTCGCTTTCGGCGGCTGCGCACTGTTTGCCAGCTCGTTCTACTCGGTGCAACGCACCTGCCAAACGCAGCTGTTCGCGCCGAAAATCGCCGCGTTTTGCTTCTGGGGTTGGCAGTTGGTCATCCTGCTGGCTGCGATCACCTTGCCGCTGGGCTACACCAGTTCCAAGGAATACGCCGAGCTGGAATGGCCGATCGACATCCTGATCACCATTGTCTGGGTGGCCTACGCCATCGTGTTCTTCGGCACGGTGATGAAGCGCAACACCAAGCACATCTACGTCGGTAACTGGTTCTTCGGTGCGTTCATCATCACCGTGGCGATCCTGCATATCGTCAACAACCTGGAAATCCCGGTCAGCCTGACCAAGTCCTACAGCCTCTACGGCGGTGCGACGGATGCCATGGTGCAGTGGTGGTATGGGCACAACGCGGTAGGCTTTTTCCTCACCGCAGGCTTCCTGGGGATGATGTACTACTTCGTGCCCAAGCAGGCCGAACGTCCGGTGTATTCCTATCGCTTGTCCATCGTGCACTTCTGGGCGCTGATCACCCTGTACATCTGGGCCGGTCCGCACCACTTGCACTACACCGCGCTGCCGGACTGGGCGCAGTCCCTGGGCATGGTGATGTCTCTGGTACTGCTGGCTCCGAGCTGGGGCGGCATGATCAACGGGATGATGACCCTCTCGGGCGCCTGGCATAAGTTGCGCAGCGACCCGATCCTGCGCTTTTTGGTGGTGTCCCTGGCGTTCTACGGCATGTCGACCTTCGAAGGCCCGATGATGGCGATCAAGACCGTCAACGCCCTCTCCCACTACACCGACTGGACCATCGGCCACGTACACGCCGGCGCCCTCGGTTGGGTGGCGATGATCTCCATCGGCGCGCTGTACCACATGATCCCGAAAGTCTTCGGTCGCGAGCAGATGTACAGCCTCGGCCTGATCAACGCGCACTTCTGGCTGGCCACCATCGGCACCGTGCTCTACATCGCCTCGATGTGGGTCAACGGCATCGCCCAGGGCCTGATGTGGCGTGCGATCAACGAAGACGGCACCTTGACCTACTCCTTCGTCGAAACCCTGGTGGCCAGCCATCCAGGCTTCATCGTGCGGCTGGTGGGCGGTGCGGTGTTCCTCAGCGGCATGTTCCTGATGGCTTACAACACGTGGCGCACCGTGCGTTCGCCGCAGCCTGTCGAAGCCGCCACCACTGCGCAGCTGGCCTGAGGAGTCTGTGATGAAACACGAAACGATTGAAAAGAACGTCGGCCTGCTGATGCTGCTCATGGTGCTCGCCGTGAGCATCGGCGGCCTGACCCAGATCGTCCCGCTGTTCTTCCAGGACGTGACCAACAAGCCGGTGGAAGGCATGAAGCCGTACACCGCGCTGCAACTGGAAGGCCGCGACATCTACATCCGCGAAGGCTGCGTGCAGTGCCACTCGCAGATGATCCGTCCGTTCCGCGCCGAAACCGAACGCTACGGCCACTACTCGGTGGCGGGCGAAAGCGTGTGGGATCACCCGTTCCTGTGGGGCTCCAAGCGCACCGGCCCGGATCTGGCCCGCGTTGGCGCCCGCTACTCGGACGACTGGCACCGCGCGCACTTGTACAACCCGCGCAACGTAGTGCCCGAGTCGAAGATGCCGGCCTACCCGTGGCTGGTCACGGCCCAGGTCGACAGCAGCCACACCGAGAACAAGTTGAAAGTAATGCGCACCCTCGGCGTGCCATACACCGACGACGACATCAGTGGCGCCGTGGCCAGCCTCAAGGGCAAGACCGAGATGGACGCGCTGGTTTCGTACCTGCAAGTACTCGGCACTGCCATCAAGAGCAAGAGGTGAGCCATGGGATTTGAATTCGATGCGGGCACCATCCGGGGCCTTGGCACGCTGGTCGTTGCCATCGCCTTTATCGGCCTGTCGCTGTGGGTGTTCAACAACCGGCGCAATGAGGAATTCGAGCAGGCGCGCCTGCTGCCCTTCGCCGATGAACCTTCTCCATCCGACGCTCAAGAAGAGCCTGCAACAAGGAGCAATCGGCCATGACCCTATTCTGGAGTACATGGATCTGCGTACTGACCCTCGGCAGCCTGATCGGGCTGACCTGGCTATTGATCGCCACCCGCAAGGGCGAGACCAAGGGCAGTGTCGACCAGACCATGGGCCACGCCTTCGACGGTATCGAGGAATACGACAACCCGCTGCCCCAGTGGTGGTTCATGCTGTTCGCCGGCACCCTGGTGTTTGCGGTCGGCTACCTGGTGCTCTACCCGGGCCTGGGCAACTGGAAAGGTGTGCTGCCGGGCTATGAAGACGGTTGGACCTCGGCCAAGGAGTGGGACAAGGAGATGGCCAAGGCCGACACCAAGTTCGGGCCGATCTTCGCCAAATTCTCGGCCATGCCCGTTGAAGAAGTCGCTAAAGACCCGCAAGCGCTGAAGATGGGCGGTCGCCTGTTCGCGTCCAACTGCGCGGTGTGTCACGGCTCGGACGCCAAGGGCGCGTTCGGCTTCCCTAACCTGGCAGACAACATCTGGCGCTGGGGCGGCTCGGCTGAGGCCATCAAGACCACCATCCTGAACGGTCGCCACGCGGCGATGCCGGCCTGGGGTACGGTGCTGGGTGACGACGGTGTGAAAAACGTCGCTGCCTATGTACGTCACGATTTGGCCAAGTTGCCACTGCCGGCCGATAGCACTGCCGACCTGGATGCGGGCAAAGCGGCGTTCAACACCACCTGCGTGGCCTGCCATGGGCCGGAAGGCCACGGTATGGAAGTCATGGGGGCGCCGAACCTGACGCTGCCAGGCGGCTATATCTACGGCACCAGCCTGGCGCAATTGCAGCAGACCATTCGTCACGGCCGTCAGGGCCAGATGCCGGCGCAGGAACTGTTGCAGGGCAACGACAAAGTGCACCTGCTCGCAGCTTACGTGTACAGCCTGTCTCACAACGCTGATGGTGCAATGCCAGAAAGCGCAGCTCAGTAACATCTGACTGCCGCCCCAATTTGGGGCGGCAGCTCTACCGCGCTACGCGACCAAGTGTCACACCCCTCCAAAGCACAACTTTCCCCTACTGCCATTCGGGTCTACGCTTGCTTGCACAGCGGACCGATCTTGGCGTACGCGACGACAGTCGTTGCGACCCCCAAAATTTCCTGTCCACTCGATCAGCTTTCGATTTCTGATTTTGTCCTTACGCCAAACATGGAAAGGGCGCAGAATCTGGCGTGGAACGCATTGATCCAGGTCAGCCATTGCGTTGCAATGGCCCCTCGCTTTCTACATACTTGCGGCCGATTTTACCTATAAAAAAACCTAAACCGTGGAACCTTAGAATGAGCACAGCAATCAGTCCGACTGCTTATAACTATAAGGTAGTCCGCCAGTTCGCCATCATGACGGTGGTCTGGGGGATCCTTGGCATGGGGCTCGGGGTGTTCATCGCCTCGCAACTGGTTTGGCCGGAATTGAATTTCGACTTGCCATGGACGACCTTCGGTCGCCTACGCCCGCTGCACACCAACCTGGTGATTTTCGCCTTCGGCGGATGTGCATTGTTTGCCACCTCCTACTATGTCGTGCAGCGAACCTGCCAGACGCGACTGATCTCCGATGGCCTCGCCGCCTTTACCTTCTGGGGTTGGCAGGCGGTCATCGTCGGCGCCATCGTCAGCCTGCCACTGGGCTACACCACCACCAAGGAATACGCCGAGCTGGAATGGCCGATCGCCATTTTGCTGGCGATTGTGTGGGTGACCTACGGTGCGGTGTTCTTCGGCACCATCGTCAAGCGCAAAACCAAGCACATCTACGTGGGCAACTGGTTCTACGGTGCGTTCATCGTGGTCACGGCGATGCTGCACATCGTCAACCACGCGTCGCTGCCGGTCAGCCTGTTCAAGTCCTACTCGGCATATGCCGGCGCGACGGACGCGATGATCCAGTGGTGGTACGGGCATAACGCCGTAGGCTTTTTCCTCACCACCGGTTTTCTGGGGATGATGTACTACTTCGTGCCGAAACAGGCCGAACGTCCTATTTACTCGTACCGTTTGTCCATCGTGCACTTCTGGGCATTGATCACCCTCTACATCTGGGCCGGCCCGCACCACTTGCACTACACCGCACTGCCGGACTGGGCGCAGTCCCTGGGCATGGCGATGTCGATCATCCTGTTGGCTCCGAGCTGGGGCGGCATGATCAACGGCATGATGACCCTCTCGGGTGCCTGGCATAAATTGCGCACCGACCCGATCCTGCGCTTCCTTGTGGTATCCCTGGCGTTCTACGGCATGTCGACCTTCGAAGGGCCGATGATGGCGATCAAGACCGTCAACTCGCTCTCCCACTACACCGACTGGACCATCGGCCACGTTCACGCCGGTGCCCTCGGTTGGGTGGCGATGATCTCCATCGGTGCGCTGTACCACATGATCCCCAAACTGTTCGGCCGTGCGCAGATGCACAGCGTCGGGCTGATCAACACGCACTTCTGGCTGGCCACCATCGGCACCGTGCTCTACATCGCTTCGATGTGGGTCAACGGCATCACCCAAGGCCTGATGTGGCGTGCGATCAACGATGACGGCACCCTCACCTACTCGTTCGTCGAAGCGCTGCAAGCCAGCCATCCGGGCTACATCGTCCGCGCCCTGGGCGGTGCGTTCTTCGCTGCTGGCATGCTGTTCATGGCCTACAACGTCTGGCGCACCGTGCGTGCCTCGGACCCCGCAGAAGCCGAAGCCGCCGCCAAGATCGCCGTTGTGGGAGCCCACTGATGAAGCATGAAGTAGTCGAGAAGAATATCGGCCTGCTGGCCTTCTTCATGGTCATCGCCGTGAGTATCGGCGGCCTGACCCAGATCGTTCCGCTGTTTTTCCAGGACGTGACCAACAAGCCGGTGGAAGGCATGAAGCCGCGCACCGCCCTTGAACTGGAAGGCCGCGACGTCTACATCGCCAACGGTTGCGTGGGCTGCCACTCGCAGATGATCCGCCCGTTCCGCGCCGAAACCGAACGCTACGGCCACTACTCGGTCGCCGGCGAAAGCGTATGGGACCACCCGTTCCTGTGGGGTTCCAAGCGCACCGGACCTGACCTGGCCCGTGTTGGCGGGCGTTACTCCGATGACTGGCAACGTGCGCACTTGTACAACCCGCGCAACGTGGTGCCTGAGTCAAAAATGCCGGCGTACCCGTTCCTCGTGGAAAACAAGCTCGACGGCAAGGACACCGCGAAGAAGATGGAAGTCTTGCGCACCCTGGGCGTGCCCTACACCGACGAAGACATCGCCGGTGCAGCCGCAGCCGTAAAGGGCAAGACCGAAATGGACGCATTGGTGGCCTACCTGCAAGGCCTGGGCACCATCATCAAAAGCAAACGGTGACTCTTCATGGATATCGGGATGATTCGTGGCCTGGGCACCGTTGTGGTGATGGTAGCCTTTATCGGCCTGGCGTTGTGGGTGTTCAGCCCCAAGCGCAAGTCGGAGTTTGAAGACGCGACCTTGCTGCCCTTTGCGGATGATCCCGAAGCCATCAAGCACGTCGAGCAAGCTTCTAGGAGTAACAAAGAATGACTACGTTCTGGAGTCTGTACGTCACAGTCCTCAGTCTGGGTACCATTTTCGCCCTGACCTGGCTGTTGCTGTCGACCCGCAAGGGCCAGCGCGCCGAGCAAACCGACGAGACCGTCGGCCACTCGTTCGATGGCATCGAGGAGTACGACAACCCATTGCCCAAGTGGTGGTTCATGCTGTTCGTCGGCACCATCATTTTTGCCCTTGGCTACCTGGTGCTGTACCCAGGCCTGGGCAATTGGAAAGGCCTGCTGCCAGGCTACAACTACCTCGACAACGACAAGCAAACCCCCTTCGCCAACGGCCAGACCGGCTGGACCGGTGTACACGAATGGGAAAAGGAAATGGCCCGGTCGGACGCCAAGTTCGGTCCGATCTTCGCCAAATTCGCCTCCATGCCCATTGAGGAAGTCGCCAAGGACCCGCAAGCCCTGAAGATGGGTGGCCGCTTGTTCGCGTCCAACTGCTCGGTGTGCCACGGGTCCGACGCCAAGGGTGCCTACGGCTTCCCCAACCTGACTGACGCCGACTGGCGCTGGGGTGGGGAGCCGGCGACGATCAAGGAAACCATCATGAAAGGCCGTCATGCCGTGATGCCGGGCTGGCTGCCGGTGCTGCAAGAAGAGGGTGTCAGCGACGTGGCGGCCTACGTGGTCACCCAACTCGACGGCCGCAAACTGCCCGAAGGCGTCAAGGCGAACGTAGCCAACGGCGAAAAACTCTTCGCCGCCAACTGCGTGGCCTGCCACGGCCCAGCCGGTAAAGGCACCCCAGCAATGGGCGCGCCCGACCTGACCCACCCCGGTGCATTCATCTACGGTTCGAGCTTCGCCCAACTGCAGCAGACCATCCGTTTCGGCCGCCAGGGCCAGATGCCGGCGCAGGAACAATTGCAAGGCAATGACAAGGTGCACTTGCTCGCGGCGTATGTTTACAGCTTGTCCCATGGGGATAAGAAGGCCGAGGAGCAGTAAGGCTACCCCCTTACCCAGAAACACCAAAAAACCCTTGTGAGAGGGGGCTTGCTCCCGATGACGGTGGATCAGTATTAGTGACTCTGACTGACACGCCGCTATCGGGAGCAAGCCCCCTCACACATTGGATCTTCGGCTTTTTGAAGGTTGAGCCCGCAAAAACCGTCCATACTTCACAAGTCAATTGATCCAGATCACGTACACCATCAATTGATTTTCCCCAACGCGACCAAAGGTCGCACCCCTTGCGCAGCATCGGGGGCGTATCATTACGCCACTGCAAGACCCCTAATTTGACCCCGGTTGGCACGTACTGGCCGAGGCAAATCTCCACCGCCGTGGGATGCAATGATGAGCGACCAAATACCGGTACATGACGTTACCCCGCCTGCCAAACACTCGACCGCCACCGTCGACCTCTACGCCCCGCGCGAGAAAATCTACACCCGCGCCTTTACCGGCCTGTTCCGCAATTTACGAATGCTCGGCGGCGCTGCTTTGTTCCTGCTCTACTTCGGCACGGTGTGGCTGAACTGGGGTGGCCACCAGGCCGTGTGGTGGAACCTGCCGGAGCGTAAGTTCTTCATTTTCGGTGCGACCTTCTGGCCCCAGGACTTCATCCTGCTCTCGGGTATTCTGATCGTCGCGGCGTTTGGCCTGTTCTTCATCACGGTGTACGCCGGCCGCGTGTGGTGCGGTTATACCTGCCCGCAAAGCGTGTGGACGTGGATCTTCATGTGGTGCGAAAAAGTCACCGAAGGCGACCGCAACCAACGCATCAAGCTGGATAAAGCGCCGATGGGCGCCAACAAATTCCTGCGCAAATTCAGCAAGCACAGCCTGTGGCTACTGATCGGTTTTGCCACCGGGATTACCTTCGTCGGCTACTTCTCGCCGATCCGCGAACTGGTGTTCGATTTCTTCACCGGCCAGGCCGATGGCTGGTCGTATTTCTGGGTCGGTTTCTTCACCCTCGCCACCTACGGCAACGCCGGCTGGCTGCGCGAACAGGTGTGCATCTACATGTGCCCGTACGCGCGTTTCCAGAGCGTGATGTTCGACAAAGACACCCTCATCGTCTCTTACGACCCACGTCGTGGAGAGCTGCGTGGCCCGCGTAAAAAAGGGATCGACTACAAGGCCCAAGGCCTGGGCGACTGCATCGATTGCACGATGTGCGTGCAGGTGTGCCCCACCGGCATCGACATCCGCGACGGTCTGCAAATCGAGTGCATCGGCTGCGCCGCGTGCATCGACGCCTGCGACAACATCATGGACAAGATGGAGTACCCGCGCGGCCTGATCAGCTACACCACCGAGCACAACCTGTCCGGGCAGAAAACCCACAAGCTGCGCCCACGCCTGATCGGGTACGCCCTGGTGTTGCTGGCGATGATCAGCCTGTTGGCCGGGGCGTTCTTCATGCGGTCGCTGGTGGGCTTCGACGTGAGCAAAGACCGCGTGCTCTACCGCGAAAACGCCGAAGGCCGGATCGAAAACGTCTACAGCCTGAAGATCATGAACAAGGACCAGCGCGACCACACCTACGTGCTCGACGCATCAGGCCTGCCAGACCTCAAACTACAGGGCCGGCGCGAGATCAAAGTGGCTGCCGGCGATATCGTCAGCATGCCAGTGGAACTGTCGAGTGCGCCGGAACAACTGCCGTCGAGCACCAACGAGGTGAAATTCACCCTCACCGATGCCGATGACGCCAGCGTCAACATTGAAGCCAAGAGCCGATTCATCGGCCCACAAGTTCGATAAAGAGAGAACGGAACAATGCCCTTAGCCACTGCCGCAAGCCCTTGGTACAAGCACCTCTGGCCCTGGATCATCATCGGGATCCTCGCCTGCTCGGTGACCTTGACCTTGTCCATGGTGACCATCGCGGTAAACAACCCGGACAACCTGGTCAACGACAACTACTACGAGGCTGGCAAGGGCATCAACCGCTCACTGGACCGCGAACGCCTGGCGCAGACCCTGCAACTGCGCGCCAAGCTGCATTTGGACGAACTGACCGGTGAAGTCGAGCTGAAGCTCACCGGCTACAGCAACCCGAACACCCTGGAATTGAACCTGATTTCCCCGACTCAGCCGGAGAAAGATCGCAAAATCAACCTGGCCCGCAGCGACAGCGAACCCGGCCGCTACATCGGCCAGGTCACCGACAAAGTCGAAGGCCGCCGCTTCGTGGAACTGCTGGGCGTGGAAGGCGACAAGACCTGGCGGCTGTTCGAGGAAGAAGAAGTCAGCCACGACAAAGACTTGCTGTTGGGTGATGAACCGTTGCAGGGTGCCGAAGACCTGAAAAAATAAACACCTGCGCTTCGCGCATCGCCGGCAATCCGGCTCCTACAGACCTACACCCCCTCTCGTAGGAGCCGGCTTGCCGGCGATGAGGCCTTCCCAGCCACCAAAGATCCCGAACCATGACCACCCCCACTCCCTGCTACCATTGCGCCCTGCCCGTACCGCCCGGCAGTCGGTTCACCGCCGATATCCTCGGCGAGCGCCGCGAACTCTGCTGCCCGGGCTGCCAGGCGGTGGCCGAAGCAATCGTGGCCGCAGGCTTGGAAAGCTATTACCAGCACCGCAGCGAAGCCTCGGCCAACCCCGAAACGCTGCCGGTGCAACTGGTGGACGAGCTGGCGCTGTACGATCGCGCGGACGTGCAAAAACCCTTCGTGCACCACCAAGGCGAACTGGCTGAAACGACCCTGTTGATGGAAGGCATCAGCTGCGCCGCCTGTGGCTGGCTGATCGAAAAACACCTGCGCAGCTTGCCCGCCGTTGCCGAGGCGCGGTTGAACCTGTCCAACCATCGCTTGCAGGTGCGCTGGGCCGACGGGCAATTGCCGTTGAGCCAAGTGCTCAGTGAGCTGCGCCATATCGGCTATGCCGCCCATCCTTATCAGGCCGACCGCGCCGCTGAGCAACTGGCCAGCGAAAACCGTCTGGCTTTACGCCAACTCGGTGTCGCCGGGCTGCTGTGGTTCCAGGCAATGATGGCAACCATGGCCACCTGGCCGGAATTCAATATCGACCTGAGCCCGGAGCTGCATGTAATCCTGCGCTGGGTGGCGATGTTTCTGACAACCCCCATCGTGTTCTACAGCTGCGCGCCGTTCTTCAAGGGCGCCATGCGCGACCTGCGCACGCGCCACCTGACCATGGACGTTTCAGTATCCCTCGCCATTGGCGGGGCTTATTTGGCGGGAATATGGACCGCGATCACCGGCGTCGGCGAGCTGTATTTCGATGCAGTGGGCATGTTTGCACTGTTCCTGCTGGCCGGTCGCTACCTGGAACGCCGTGCCCGGGAGCGCACGGCGGCGGCCACTGCGCAGTTGGTCAACCTGCTGCCTGCGTCGTGCCTGCGCTTGAAAGACGACGGCCAGAGCGAACGCATCCTGTTGAGCGAACTGGCCCTGGGCGACCGGGTGCTGGTGCATCCGGGCGCGGTGCTGCCAGCAGACGGCGTGATCCTCGATGGCCAGTCCAGCATTGATGAGTCCCTGCTCACCGGCGAGTACTTGCCGCAACCGCGCCAAGTCGGCGACACCGTCACCGCCGGCACCCTCAACGTCGACGGCGCGCTGACCGTCGAAGTGCGCGCCCTTGGCCACGAGACCCGCCTGTCCGCCATCGTGCGCCTGCTGGAGCGCGCCCAGGCCGAAAAACCGCGACTGGCGCAAATCGCCGACCGCGCCGCGCAGTGGTTCCTGTTGTGTTCGCTGATCGCCGCTGCGCTGATCGGCCTGCTGTGGTGGGAACTGGACTCATCACGAGCGTTCTGGATCGTGCTGGCGATGTTAGTGGCGACCTGCCCATGTGCGTTGTCCCTCGCTACACCTACCGCCCTGACCGCCGCCACCGGCACCCTGCACAAACTCGGGCTGCTGCTGACCCGTGGCCATGTGCTGGAGGGCCTGAACCAGATCGACACGGTGATCTTCGACAAGACCGGCACCCTCACCGAAGGTCGCCTGGCCCTGCGCGCGATCCGGCCGCTGGGCGAATTGGGCAGCGACGACTGCCTGGGGCTCGCCGCCGCACTGGAAAACCGCTCGGAACACCCGATTGCCCGCGCCTTTGGCCGTGCGCCACTGGCCGCTGAAGAAGTGCTCAGTACGCCCGGTCTCGGTTTGGAAGGTCGAGTGGGCGAGCGTCTGCTGCGCATCGGCCAGCCGGGTTTCGTCTGCGAACTCAGTGGCTGCCCGATCCCCGCTCCGCCGGACGACGCCGGACAATGGCTGCTGCTGGGCGACCGCAGCGGCGCCCTCGCCTGGTTCGTACTGGATGACCGCCTGCGCAGCGACGCCCCCGCCCTGCTCGCCGCTTGCAAGGCGCGCGGTTGGCGCACACTGCTGCTGTCCGGGGACAGTTCGCCGATGGTCGCCAGTGTCGCCCTTGAGCTGGGCATAGACGAGGCCCACGGCGGCCTGCGTCCCGACGACAAGCTGCACGTGCTGCAACAGCTGCACAAGGAAGGTCGCAAGGTGCTGATGCTCGGCGATGGCGTCAACGATGTCCCCGTCCTCGCCGCCGCCGATATCAGCGTGGCAATGGGCTCGGCCACCGACCTGGCCAAGACCAGTGCCGATGCGGTGTTGCTCTCCAATCGCCTCGACGCTCTGGTGCAGGCCTTCAGCCTGGCGCGGCGCACCCGACGAGTGATTATTGAAAACCTGCTCTGGGCGGGCCTATACAATGGCCTGATGTTGCCGTTTGCTGCTTTGGGCTGGATCACGCCAATCTGGGCGGCAGTCGGCATGTCCATCAGTTCGTTGACCGTGGTACTCAACGCCCTGCGCCTGACTCGCGTGCCGAGCGCACAGTCCGCCAGCGCCCCCTCAATCACCCGCCCGCTGCCCGCGTGAGCCGCGCGGGCATGGAGTGCAGATGCCAGCTTTATACGTGATGATTCCGGCGGCGCTGCTGATAGTGGCCATCGCTATTTACATCTTCTTCTGGGCCGTGGACAGCGGCCAGTACGATGACCTCGACGGCCCGGCCCACAGCGTGCTGTTCGACGACCAGGACCCGAACCACCTGGCCGCCATCGACGAAGCCAACGGTCCGGAACAACCGCCCAAAGACCCACCTCATGCTTGAATTGGCGCCGCTGCTGGTCTCCGCGCTGATCCTGGGCCTGCTGGGCGGCGGTCATTGCCTGGGCATGTGCGGCGGGCTGATGGGCGCGCTGACTTTGGCAATTCCCAAGGAGCAACGCAGTCGCCGGTTTCGCCTGCTGCTGGCGTACAACCTGGGGCGAATCCTCAGTTACGCCACGGCTGGGCTGTTGATCGGCCTGGCCGGCTGGGCCGTGGCCAATAGCCCGGCGGCGATGTTCATGCGCGTACTCGCCGGTCTGCTGCTGATCTGCATGGGCCTGTACCTGGCCGGTTGGTGGAGCGGCCTCACCCGTATCGAAAGCCTCGGGCGCGGCCTGTGGCGGCATATCCAGCCCGTTGCCACCCGTTTGCTGCCGGTGTCCAGCCTGCCTCGCGCTTTACTGCTGGGTGCGCTGTGGGGCTGGTTGCCGTGCGGGTTGGTCTACAGCACCCTGCTGTGGGCCGCGAGCCAGGGCAATGCGCTGGACAGTGCCTTGCTGATGCTCGCGTTCGGGTTGGGCACCTGGCCCGTGCTGCTGGCGACTGGGCTGGCCGCCGAACGCGTCACCGCGTTATTGCGCAAACGCAGCGTGCGCATGGCCGGTGGATTGCTGGTCATTGTGTTCGGTATTTGGACCTTGCCAGGGCCGCACCAGCACTGGCTGATGGGCCACTAAAAGGCCATGTGGCATAGCGCCGCTGCTCGTTGATGCAAATCAAGATGCCCTCTGCTCCACGCCTCTAGACTCGGCCCACTAGCCTATCCGGGGGACGCCCGCATGCTCGACGCCATTCGTTGGGACACCGATCTGATTCATCGCTACGACCTGGCGGGACCGCGCTATACGTCCTACCCCACCGCCGTACAATTCGACAGCCAGGTCGGCACATTCGACCTGCTACATGCCCTGCGCGACAGTCGCAAGGCTGTGCGCCCATTGTCGCTGTATGTGCATGTGCCGTTCTGCGCGAACATTTGCTACTACTGCGCCTGCAACAAGGTAATCACCAAGGACCGTGGCCGCGCCCAGGCATACCTGCACCGCCTGGAGCAGGAGATCCAAATGGTGGCCTGCCATCTCGACCCGAAACAGCCGGTGGAGCAGTTGCATTTCGGCGGCGGCACGCCGACGTTTCTCAGCCACGACGAACTGCGTCAGGTCATGGGCTCCCTGCGCCAGCACTTCAATTTGCTCGATGATGATTCCGGCGACTACGGCATCGAGATCGACCCGCGCGAAGCCGACTGGGCCACCATGGGCCTGCTGCGTGAACTCGGTTTCAACCGCGTCAGCATTGGCCTGCAAGACCTCGACCCCGAGGTCCAGCGGGCCGTTAACCGCCTGCAAAGCCTGGAAGAGACTCGCGCAGTAATCGATGCGGCGCGCACTTTGCAGTTTCGCTCGATCAATATCGACCTGATCTACGGCCTGCCCAAGCAAACGCCGATCAACTTCGCGCGCACCATGGAAGAAGTGATCAAGCTGCAACCGGATCGCCTGTCGGTGTTCAACTATGCGCACCTGCCGGAGCGCTTCATGCCCCAGCGGCGCATCGACAGCGACGCGCTGCCAGCACCGGCGGAAAAACTGCTGATGCTGCAAACCACCATCACGCAATTGACCGAGGCGGGTTATCGCTACATCGGCATGGACCACTTCGCTCTGCCGGATGACGAACTCGCCATCGCCCAGGAAGAAGGCACGCTGCAACGCAATTTCCAGGGCTACACCACCCACGGCCATTGCGACCTGATCGGCCTGGGTGTGTCGGCGATCAGCCAGATCGGCGACTTGTATTGCCAGAACAGCAGTGACCTCAACGGCTACCAGAACACCCTGGCCGGCGCGCAGCTGGCGACCAGCCGTGGCTTGGTCTGCACCACAGACGATCGACTAAGACGGGAAGTGATTCAGCAGTTGATCTGCAATTTCAGCCTGGTATTCGAGCGTATCGAACAGGCCTTCAATATTGATTTTCGCGGGTACTTCGATGAGATCTGGCTGCAACTTGAGGCCATGGCCAAGGACGGCCTGATCACGCTCGACGCCCAGGGCATTCGGGTGCTGCCCGCAGGGCGCTTGCTGGTGCGCTCGGTGTGCATGGTGTTCGACGCGTACCTGGAACACCAGAACCGGCAACGGTTTTCACGGGTGATCTAGTTACATCGACAACGAAGCGGCCTTGAGCGCCTGATCGGCACTCATGGTTTTCATGGCCTTGGCCAAGGAGATTTGGGCCGTCATCAAGCCGGCCTGCAAGGAACTGATGGCACCTTGCACGTTAGCGACCTTGGCCTGAACCTCCTCCGGCGTCAGGCTTTTGTCCGCGGCGATGGCCTGAAGCTCCGCCAATTTTTCGGCGATCTGCTGCTTCAACTGACGGATCATTTTAAGAACTTGCTTAACGTTGTCGTCCAGACCGCTGTCGTCGATATCGGCGTTGGCACTTTTGGCCGCACCCGCAGCCTTGAAGCCATCCGGCGAAATGCTCACCTTCACGCCTTCGCTCGTGGCAGGCGTTGACACGGCATTCTGCGTCTCAACCGCCGCAGCGGGCGGGGCCGGCTCAGGGTTTGGCACACGGATGGAGGGGTTGTTGGCGGCGATGATCAACATGCGCTGAGCTCCTGCTCATGAACGTACACATATGTATCGGCACCGATACACAAAGCTTTATACGGCTGTCTGTTTTTTGTACACGCTGGCCTCACTGCCCCCCAGTGCGTTACCCTTACGTCTTATGTGTGTTTTCCCACAAGGATTTAAGAAATGTCCGAGCCAGTCAAACTGCGCGCTCACAGCCAGGCTCACTGCAAGGATTGCAGCCTGGCCCCCCTCTGCCTGCCACTTTCGCTGAATCTGGAAGACATGGATGCGCTGGACGACATCGTTAAACGTGGTCGCCCGCTGAAGAAAGGCGAGTTTTTGTTTCGCCAGGGCGATCAGTTCGACTCCGTCTATGCAGTACGTTCGGGCGCGTTGAAGACCTTCAGCCTGAGCGACAACGGCGAGGAGCAGATCACCGGTTTTCACCTGCCCAGCGAACTGGTGGGTTTGTCGGGCATGGACACCGAGATGCATCCCGTGTCGGCCCAGGCGCTGGAGACCACGTCGGTGTGCGAAATCCCCTTCGAACGCCTGGACGAACTGGCCATCCAATTACCTCAACTGCGCCGCCAGTTGATGCGCGTGATGAGCCGAGAAATTCGTGACGATCAGCAGATGATGCTGCTGTTATCGAAGAAAACCGCCGACGAGCGCATCGCGACATTCTTGGTCAACCTGTCGGCCCGGTTCCGGGCACGCGGTTTCTCGGCCAACCAGTTCCGCTTGAGCATGTCGCGTAACGAAATCGGCAACTACCTGGGCCTGGCGGTGGAAACCGTGTCCCGCGTGTTCACCCGTTTCCAGCAGAACGAGTTGATTGCCGCCGAAGGCAAGGAAGTGCACATTCTCGACCCGATCCAGCTGTGTGCGTTGGCGGGTGGTTCTCTAGAGGGTTGATGCAGACACTTGTGGCCGCGCCAATCGGTGAGGCCGCAGGTATACTTCGAGTCCGTTTTCCTCCCAGGACTCTTCGACGATGACCTTCGATTCGTTCGACATCAAATCCCTGATCCGCCCCGTCATCGACTTCCCCAAGCCTGGGGTGATCTTCCGTGACATCACGCCGCTGTTCCAATCGCCCAAGGCCCTGCGCCTGGTGGCCGATACCTTTGCCCATCGCTATGTCGAAGCCGATTTCACCCACATCGGCGCGATGGATGCCCGCGGGTTTCTGATCGGTTCGATCATTGCCTACCAACTGAACAAACCGCTGATCCTGTTCCGCAAGCAGGGCAAGCTGCCGGCCGATGTCCTGGCCGAGGGTTATCAGACCGAATACGGCGAAGCTTTCCTGGAAGTGCACGCCGACAGCCTGTGCGAAGGCGACTCGGTGCTGATGTTCGATGACCTGATCGCCACAGGCGGGACCTTGATCGCTGCGGCGAACCTGGTGCGGCGCATGGGTGCGAAGATTTTTGAAGCCGCGGCAATTATTGATTTGCCGGAGCTGGGTGGCTCGCAGCGTTTGGAAGACATGGGGATTCCGACGTTTTGCCTGACGCAGTTTGCGCTGAGCGAGCGGTAATATTTGCCTGGACTGACGCTATCAAGGGCTGCCCCCTCCCACACTTGAAGGTGTTTACACATCAAAATGTGGCAGAGGGCTTGCCCCGATGAGGCAGGTAAGCCGCCTCAAAGCCCCATCTGTTTGCTGATGATTTCATTCATCACTTCACGAGTGCCGCCGCCGATCGACAGGATACGGTTGTCGCGATACAGCCTCTCCACCAGGCTGCCGCGCATATAGCCCTGGCCGCCGAGGATCTGCACGGCGTCATAAGTCACCCGATCGGCGGTATCGGTGGCCAGGTTCTTGGCCATGGATATCTCCTTGATCACACTCTTGCCAGCGGCCATCTTGGCGGCTTGGCGGTAGGTGAATTCCCTGGACACTTCCACAGCTGTCGCCATTTCCGCCAGGCGATGCTTGAGCACCTGGAATTTGCCAATGGGCTTGCCAAATGCTTCACGCTGCGCGGCCCATTTGAGGCTTTCCTCAAGCGCAAGCTGCGCGGTCATATTGGCCATCAACGCCAGCGCCAGCCGTTCACTCTGAAAGTTGCCCATGATGCAGGCAAACCCCATGTTCTCGGCGCCGATCAGGTTGCCTACGGGGACCTGGCAATCATCGAAGAACAACTCTGCCGTGTCCGACGCCCACCAACCCATTTTCTTCAGGGGCTGGCCGACGGTGAAACCCGGGGTGTCTTTTTCGATGAGCAACAGGCTGATGCCGCCAAAGCCTGGCCCGCCGGTACGAACAGCAACGGTGTAGAAATCGGCGCGGTTGCCGCTGGTGATAAAGGTCTTGCTGCCGCTGACCCGGTAAACGTCGCCATCACGCACGGCGCGGGTGCGCAGGCCGGCTACATCGGAGCCGCCGCTGGGTTCGGTGACGGCCAAGGCGATGATCTTCTCGCCCGAGAGCACTTGCGGGGCCACACGTTCGCGCACTTCGGGCCGCGCCCATTTGACGATGGGAGGCAAGCCGATATCCAGCGAGCCCAATCCCGCGACCACGCCGCCGGAGCCGCAGCGCATCAATTCCTCGCTGACGGCCACCTTGGCGAACAGATCGCCCTCGTGACTGCCGCCCAAGGATTCGGGATAACCGATACCGAGGATCCCCGCCGCACCGGCCTTAAGGTACAACGCTCGGGGAAAGCTCTCCGCCTCCTCCCATTGCTCGATGTCCGGTAACAGCTCGCGCTCGACAAAACGGCGCACGCTGTCGCGGAGCAATTGGTGGCTGGGATCGAAGTAGTCCTGATAGGCAGACATCGGCAAGCTCCACGGAGAGGTGGAGCGAAATTACCAAGCGCTTGCTTGGTTAGCAACACAGATCTCAATCACACCGCAAAACCATTGTGGGAGGGGGCTTGCTCCCGATAGCAGTGTGTCAGCCAATAGATTCATGGCTGATCCACTGCCATCGGGAGCAAGCCCCCCTCCCACATTTGGCTGGTGTTTATTGTTAGAGCGCGATCGGCTTGCGACCGGCGAACGAATGCGCCAGCGTGCCACCATCCACCAGCTCCAACTCCCCACCCAACGGTACGCCATGGGCGATACGCGAAGTGATCAGGCCTTTGTTGCTCAGCAGTTGGGCGATGTAATGGGCGGTGGCTTCACCTTCCACGGTCGGGTTGGTAGCCAGGATCACCTCGGTAAAGGTGCCCTGCTCTTCGATACGTGCCACCAGTTGCGGAATGCCGATGGCCTCCGGACCCAGGCCGTCCAGCGGCGAAAGGTGGCCCTTGAGCACGAAGTAACGCCCGCGATAACCGGTCTGCTCCACCGCGTAGACGTCCATCGGGCCTTCCACCACACACAGCAACGTGTCGTCGCGACGCGGGTCGGCGCATTGCGGGCAAAGGTCTTCTTCGGTGAGGGTTCGGCACTGGCGGCAGTGGCCGACGCCCGTCATGGCCTGGCTCAGGGCCTGGGCCAACCGGGTGCCGCCGCTGCGATCACGCTCCAGCAGTTGCAGCGCCATGCGCTGGGCGGTTTTCTGGCCGACACCCGGCAACGTGCGCAGGGCGTCGATCAGTTGGCGAATCAGGGGGCTGAAGCTCATGGGGCAATGGTCCGACAAAACAACGAGACGCGGTTTATACCCGCGCCCCGGATTAGCGTCAAATCCTCAATCCTGCGCGACCCGCACCACCAACTTGCCGAAGTTGCGCCCTTCAAGCAGGCCGATAAAGGCTTCGGGCGCCTGCTCCAAGCCATCGACCACGTCCTCGCGGAACTTGATCTTGCCGTCGCGGACCCAGGGCGCCATGGCACTGAGGAACTCTGGCTGACGATCACCGTAGTCATCAAACACGATAAAGCCCTGGATGCGCACCCGCTTGGTCAGCAACGTGCGTTGCAGCGCCGGCAAGCGATCAGGCCCGCTGGGGGCTTCGTGGGCGTTGTAGCCGGCAATCAGCCCGCACAAAGGAATGCGTGCCTTGGGGTTGAGCAAAGGCACCACGGCGTCGAACACCTTGCCACCGACGTTCTCGAAATAGATGTCCACGCCGTTGAAGCAAGCCTGGGCGAGTTGATCGGCGAAGTCTGCGCTCTTATGGTCGATACAGGCATCAAAACCCAGTTCATCCACGACATAGCGGCACTTGTCCGCACCGCCTGCAATCCCGACCACGCGCAGGCCCTTGAGCTTGGCGACCTGGCCCACTACCGAACCGACTGCGCCGGAGGCAGCGGCGACCACCAGGGTTTCCCCAGCCTTGGGTTGACCAATGTCCATCAGGCCCATGTAGGCGGTCATACCCGGCATCCCCAATACGCCCAACGCCATGGACGGACTGGCGAGACCTTTGGGCACTGGAATCAGGTTGCGGCCGTCGGAAATGCTGTGGCTCTGCCAACCGGTGGCGCCGACCACCAGATCACCCACTTCGAATTTCGGGTTACGGGATTGCTCGATACGGCTGACAGCACCGCCGGTCATCACCTCATCGATTTCCACCGGGGCGGCGTAGGACGGTGCGTCGCTCATGCGCCCGCGCATGTAGGGGTCAAGGGACAGGTAGAGGGTCTTGAGCAGCACTTGGCCGTCCGCCAACTCCGGCAAGCTCACGCGCTCCAGGCGAAAGTTTTCCGGAGTGGGCGCGCCTTGGGGGCGCGAGACCAGCACGATGCGTTGGTTCAGGGTCAGTTCTTGAGGCATCAGGGGCTCCTTATCGAATTCATCGGTATAGGTTGCAGACCATGGGTGCCAGGCCAGGGTTCGATCGGGATTCGATTGAATAGGCACAAACAAAAATGCCAGGCACTGGGCCTGGCATTGGAGTCTAGCTAACGCTGGAGAATCAGAACGGCATCTTCATGCCCGGTGGCAGTTGCATGCCAGCGGTCACGCCGGACATTTTGTCCTGGCTATTGGCTTCGATCTTGCGCACGGCGTCGTTGACGGCCGCGGCGAACAGCGCTTCGAGCATTTCCAGGTCATCTTCGCCCACGCCTGGCAGCACGCTTGGGTCGATGCTCACGCGCTTGATGTCGTGACGCCCAGTCATCACCACGCTGACCATATCGCCCCCGGCTTTACCGGTGACTTCGGCGTTGGCCAGTTCTTCCTGCATCTTGGCCATCTTTTCCTGCATCTGCTGCGCCTGCTTCATCAGGCCGGCCATGCCACCTTTCATCATGGGAATCACCTCAAAAGTACGTGGATCAATTAATAGCCCGGTGTCATGACGCTTGGGTCACCGGGGCTTCGACAGGTTCAATAGTATCGTGACGAACGACCGCACCAAACTGTTGCATCATTTGCTGGATGAGCGGGTCTGCGTGGATCGAATCCTCAGCCTCGCGCTGACGGTTGATACGCCGACGGGTTGCGGCTTGGGCCGGGGTTTCCTGCTCGGGCTTGATCAACTCGATGGTGATAGTCAGCGTCCGCTCATGGTACTGGTTCAGGGCATCGTTGAGGCGCCGTTGCTGGGTCGCGTTGAACAGGGCGCTGTGGGCCGGGTCCAGGTGCAACAGCCAATGGTCGCCGTCGACGGAAATCAGGGTGCAGTTGGCGGCAATACTGCCGGTCATGCCGGAGATCGGCAGTTTCGGGAACAGTTCCAGCCATTGCAATGCCAGGCCGGTGGCCGGGGCTGCCGCGGGTTCTGCTTCGGGCTCGGGGGCCGGTTCGGCGGTGTGTTCGCTGGCCAAATCGTCCAGGTAACTGTAGGCCGAATCCATGTCCGGCTCGATGTAGTCTTCGTCCAGCGGCGGCTCGTCGTCGAGGTCGATGCCTGGGGTTGCGGCCTCAACCTGGGCGACTGTCGGCTCGGGAACCGGTGCTGAAACCCACTCAGGAGCGGCTGGCACCACGCTGTCCGGTGTCGGCGCAGGCATAGGCGTCAGCTCAGGCTGCTCGCTGGCAGTTTCCAGGACGGGCTCAACATAGGGCTGCTGTTCGACTTCTTCGACCTCGGCTTCTACCGGGTCATTCCAAGGCAAGTCGACGACAGGCTCGGGCTCAACCACCGGCTCCGGCTCAACCACAGGTGCCACCACCACAGGGGCTGGCTCAGGCGCCGGCGCAACCGGGGCAGCAACCACTGGCGCAACCACCGCCGCGCCAGCCACTGGTTTGGCGGAATCAACTGTGGCCTGGCTGATCCCCACTGGCTTTAGCGGCTGTCTCGGCGCATCGGCCGAATCAGCTGGCCGGAACGCCAGCATGCGCAGCAGGACCATTTCAAAGCCCCCACGCGGGTCCGGCGCCAAAGGCAAGTCCCGACGACCGATCAGGCCCATCTGGTAGTAGAACTGCACATCTTCGGCCGGCAACGCCTGGGCCAGGGCCAACACGCGGTCGCGGTCGCCATGGCCGTTGTCGACACCTTCCGGCAAAGCCTGGGCGATAGCGACGCGGTGCAAGACGTTGAGGATTTCCGAGAGCACGCCATTCCAGTCCGGGCCTTGCTCCGAGAGGTGGCGCACGGCTTCGAGCAACGCCTTGGCATCCCCTTCGATCAATGCATGCAGCACATCGAACACCTGGCCGTGGTCGAGGGTGCCGAGCATGGCGCGCACATCGGCGGCCATGACCTTGCCTTCACCGAAGGCGATGGCCTGATCGGTAAGGCTCATGGCATCACGCATCGAACCATCGGCGGCACGGCCGAGCAGCCATAGCGCGTCGTCTTCGAACGGTACGTTCTCGACACCCAGCACGTGGGTCAAATGCTCGACCACGCGCTCGGGGGTCATGTTTTTCAGGGAGAACTGCAGGCACCGCGACAGAATCGTTGCAGGAAGTTTCTGCGGGTCGGTGGTGGCCAGGATGAATTTGACGTAGGGCGGCGGCTCTTCCAGGGTTTTCAACAGCGCGTTGAAGGAATGGCTGGACAGCATGTGCACTTCGTCGATCAGGTAGACCTTGAAGCGACCGCGGCTAGGCGCGTACTGCACGTTGTCGAGCAACTCGCGGGTGTCTTCGACCTTGGTGCGGCTCGCGGCGTCGATCTCGATCAGGTCGACGAAGCGCCCTTCGTCGATCTCGCGGCACACCGAGCAAGTGCCACAAGGCGTCGAAGTGATACCGGTTTCACAGTTCAGGCATTTGGCAATGATGCGCGCGATGGTGGTCTTGCCCACGCCCCGGGTACCGGTGAACAGGTAGGCGTGGTGCAGCCGCTGGCTGTCCAAGGCATTGATCAGAGCCTTGAGCACATGGGTCTGGCCGACCATTTCGCGGAACGAGCGCGGACGCCATTTACGTGCAAGAACCTGATAACTCATCGAAAACCGTCGCAACTGGGAAGCGGAAGCCGGTAATGCTAGCGGAGCAAGGGGGAAATTGCATCCGGCACGCTCGCCTAATCTGACTAAGCTCTGCTGACTGGCCTCCAAAAGGCCTGAACCCGGAGAGTGTATGCGCGTAGTCCTGGGCGCTTTATGGATGATGACCACGGCTTGCCTGGCGGCGCCTGCACCGCTGCGCTTCTCGGTTTCCGACAGTTGGGCGATGCCCATGGTGCAACTGGAGAACGGTCGGCCGACCCAGGGCATTTTGTATGACGTGATGCTGAGCCTGGCCACCCAGGTTGGCCATCCGGCGCAGTTCCACGTGCTGGCCCGGGCACGCATCTCTGCGGCCATGGGACGCGGCGACATTGATGTGCGCTGTTACGTCACCCAGGCGTGGGTCGACAACCTGTCCGGCGACTACATCTGGAGCTTGCCTTTAATGATGCAGCGCAATGTGCTGGTCAGTGCGCAAAACCAGCCGGTACAGGTGCTCAAGCTGGCACCTCAGCCGATCGGCACGGTGCTCAACTATCGCTATGCCGCCCTCGACCCGCTGTTTGCCAACGGCCAACTCACCCGTGACGACGCCCATAGCGAAGAGCTGGTGCTGCACAAACTGGTGGCGGGGCGATTCAACTATGCGGTGAGCAACGAATGGATCGTCGACCGTTTCAACCAGAAAATGCCGATCAGCCAGCGGTTGCACAAGGTCGCGTTGATTGACGAGCAAAACCTCGGTTGCATCGTGCGTAACGATCCCGACGTGCCGGCGCAAAAAATCCTGCGCACCTTGTTGCGGATGAAAATGTCCGGCGAAATCGACGACATCATCAAGCTGTACACCGGCGAAAACCCGGCGCCCCTGCTCGCCCCTGACAAAAACTGACAGGCGCTCCTTATAGGCTCGGGCTCTGGTCGAGCCGCAGTCCAGCTTACAGCCGGCGGTGAAGTGGGCTTCTTGCTGCACGACCGATGGGTAGAACGCGGCGCCATCCTTATCCAGTCACCGCCGGCCCTCGACTTCGATGGCCACCGTTTGCGTGCGTTTTGTCTGAACGATTGACCGCCAGCGCCCTTCCAGACTGATCGCCGCCACGCTGGCCAGCACGATCACACCGCCCATCATTACCTGCAAGGCAATGTGTTCACCCAGCAACGTCGCGGCCATCACCATCGCCACCGGCGGGATCAGGTACATCGCCACCGACGCGCGACTGACCTCCACATGCTTCAACACATAACCCCAAGCCAGATACGCCAAGGCGCTGGGAAAAATACCGAGTACCAGCACCGCGACGTTCTCCGCCAACGGCGCCTGCACCACCGCAGCAGGCAGGCCCGGCAGGTTCACGCACAGCATCAGGGTGCCCGCCCACACCATGTAGCACGCCATAGTCAGCGGACTGTAGCGGTGGGCATAGTGTTTCTGCAGGGCGAAATACACACTCCACGACACCGCCGCCAGCAGGATCAACAAGCCACGCGGGTCGATCTCACCCAGCCCCTGATCCCCCCAGATCACCACCATCACGCCGAGCAGCCCCAGCAATACGCAGGCCCAGCGCCAAGCGCTGACCCGCTCCTTCAGGCAGAAAAACGCGATCAGCACACTGAACAGCGGCGCCGACTGCGCCAGTACGCTGGACGCCGCTGCCGTGACCCATTGCTGCCCATAGTTGAGGCTGGTGTGGTGCAAGAACACGCCGAAGAACCCCAGCACCAACAACCACGGAAAATCCCGCAAGCGCGGACGACCGATGCCCATCACCAGTGCCACACCGCCCATGAACACCGACGCAATCAAAAACCTTAACAACGCCAATTGTCCGGGGCTGTAGCTGTGCAGCCCCATGTGCACGCCAATCGGCGAATAGGCCCAACACAGGATGACGCTGGCGATGACTAGCGTAAGCTTTGCGGGTGAAGGGTTATTCATCGACGGCGTCCAGAAACTGAGAAGGTGTGCCGTCAGTCTTGGCCCCCGTAAGGCGCAGGACAATTAACCGTTTCTGACTTCTGCAATCACTGGAACTGAGCAATGGAACTGGCCCAACTGAAAATGGTGCGAGCCGTGGCACAAACCGGCAGCGTGGCCCAAGCAGCCGTGCTGCTGCATTGCGTGCCGTCCAACATCACCACGCGCATCAAGCAGCTGGAAGGCGAGCTGGGCACACCACTGTTCATCCGCGCCGGGCGTGGGCTGGCGATCAGTGCCGCCGGTGAGATTTTCCTGGAGTACTGCGAGCGCATTCTGGCGCTGGTGGATGAGTCCAAACGCGCCGTGGACGCCAGCGCCATTCCCCGTGGCACTTTGCGTATCGGCGCGGTGGAATCCAGCGCCAGCGGACGTTTGCCGCCGCTGCTGGCGGAGTATCACCGGCGCTACCCGGATGTCAGCCTGGAACTGGTGACAGGCGCCTGGGGCCCGTTGCTCGACGACCTGCAACACCATCGCCTGGACGTGGCGCTCGTGGCCGCCGGCAACAAACGCTCCAAGCTCGAACACAGCGTGGTCTACAGCGAGCGCCTGGTGCTGATCGCCAGCGCATCCAGTGCACCCATCAATGGCGCCGAGGACCTCGCCGGCCGCACCTTGCTGGTCTGGCCGCCTGGCTGCCCGTATCGCGCAGCACTGGAAAACTGGGTCAAGCCGCACAACTTCAAACCGACCATTGCCAGCTATGCCAGTTGGGGCACGATCATCGGTTGCGTCAGCGCCGGGATTGGCGTGGCGTTGGCGCCGGAAGGCATCCTGGCGCGCTATGAGCAGGCCAATCAGCTGGCGTCTTATCGATTTGAAGAGCTGGCGGCCGTGGATAACCTGCTGTTCTGGCACAAGGACACCCAACGCCACCTGGCACGGGATGCATTCGCGGGGCTGTTGCGGGAGACTTTCGGCTAACTCGCAACATGTTGTTTCGGTTATCCTCTTACGAAATTAATTCAAAATGTAAGGGACTACCATGAATTACTTCCGCCTGTTGTTGGCGGCGGCCGCTCTGAGCCTGCCTACCGCACCTGCCGTTGCTGCTGCCTCGCCTGCCCCCGTTGAAGCCAGTGCCCCCGCCGAAACGGCCGAGCACTTTCTGGCGTCACTTAAGCAAAAGACCGGCACCGTCACGCTGCCAAGTGGCATTGCCACCCTCAAGCTCAACGACGAATTTTATTACCTCGACCCCGCCGACACTGAGCGCTTGCTCACCGATGGCTGGGGCAACCCGCCGGGCTTCAAGACCCTGGGCATGATCGTGCCTAAAGCCGTCAGCCCACTGTCGGAACGCGGCTGGGGCGTCATCGTCAGCTACAAGGCCGACGGGCATATTTCCGACGAAGATGCCGCGAAAATCGACTACTCCGACCTGCTCAAGCAAATGCAGGAAGAAGACGAAACAGATAACAAGGAACGCCAGAAACAAGGCTACGCCGGCCTGCATCTGGTGGGCTGGGCCGAGCCGCCGCGCTACGACGACACCACCCACAAGATGTACTGGGCCCGTGAACTGAAGGCCGACGACGCCGACCAGAACACCCTCAACTACAGCATCCGCGTGCTGGGCCGTGAGGGCGTACTGGAACTCAACGCCGTCGCGGCGATGGCCGACCTGCCGACCATCAAGCAGGAACTGCCCAAGGTCCTGGCGTTTACCAACTTCACCGACGGCAACCTCTACACCGACTTCAACCCGAAAACCGACAAGCTCGCCACTTACGGCCTAGCCGCGTTGGTTGCCGGCGGGATTGCCGCCAAGGCCGGGTTATTCGCCAAGATCGGGATCTTCCTGCTGGCCGCGAAGAAGTTTCTGGTGGTGGGTGTCGTGGCGTTGTTCGCGGTGATCCGCAAGCTGTTCAACCGCAACAAGGCCTGACCGCCGCACACAAAAACGCCGCAGCGTGCTGGACACGTTGCGGCGTTTTTGTGTGCGCGGTTCTGCTCAGTTTTTTGCAGTGGGCGCGGCCAGACGACTGTATTGATCCTGGGTGATCCAACCCTTAAACGAGCGATCCTCAGCATTGATGAACTCAACCTGAGCCCAGCCATCCTTGAACGCCAGCACCCCTACCACATCGTTCTTGACGATATACGGACGCTTGGCCGCCTTGGCGCCGGGGGTTTTCTGCAAGTAAGCCTTGTCGGCAGACACTGTGACCAGGCCGATCCACTTCTTACTGGCGGTCTGGGTCAGATCAAGGCCGGTGGCGATTTCCGGCATCAGTACGTTGATGCAGCCGGGATGCTGACGGCCTTCTTCCACGGTCAGGGTCACACCGTCGGACGACGGCGCCACGCTGCCAGGGTAGGCGTCGTCGAGCCAAGTGGTGAGCGCGTCGGGCTTACCTTGCAGGTAGAACGCACAGCTGCGCGTCACGCCCTCACCCATTGATTCCGTGTAAAAACCTTCGACCTGATGCTCCGGCGTCACTGCCAGCATCAGCCCTTCGTACTTGCCCGAATGCAGCGCGGCCGAACCAGCCATGGCAGGTGCCACGGCGCACAACGACAACACACCTATCGCGAGTAAACGGATCATCCTATTTTTTCCCTTCAAGTTTTTCGTAGGCTTTTTGCATAAGGACGTCGTAGTTGCCGTAGTCCTCACCGTTATAGTTACGCGCCATTCCAGTAAAGTCTTTGGCCTTCATGGCCTTCATCAACGCAGGGCTCTTACTGCAAAAGCCGAGGAACGCCTTTAGTTGGTTGCCAGCATTCACCTTTAATGCCGCCGAAAACTCAAATACCGTCTTGTACCCGCACGACGCAAAGTTGAAACCCATGATCTGGAACATGCCCCACGATGCCGACATCAATGCGGCTTCCTGATCCAGGGCGAATGCGGTAGCCATGGTTTCCCAGGCCTTTGTCTGGTCCTTGTTGTTCGCCTGCCACTGCGGCCCTGCTTTTTTCTTGTAGGGGTAGGACAGCAGCGGGTGCGCCTGGTCATAGATGTGCTTGGTGTATTTGCGAAACAGGTGACCTTCAAAGGCGATCACCGGCAGCTTGGCCGGCCCGAAGCCGGAGCGCCCGCCAGATTCCACGGTGGCGAAGGCCTTGATGATATTCACCGAAATACCGCTACCCAGTTGCGTAGCGGCGTTCTGGAAGTCCGTTTCGCTAAGGGTCATGCCCCCGTCGCACGTGGCCTGGAGCATCAATTGCCGGTTACGCCGCTCGGCCTCAATCATCGCGCGCATGCGGTCCAGGTACACATTGACCGTGGCCTGCACCGCGTCGCCCTGGTTGTTGCCAAATGCGTTGAGAAAACTCGGTATACGCATCGTCGGGAAGGACTTCACCGGCACCTTCACCGCCTCTTCGATCAGGCTGTTAAACGTGCGACCGGTGGGGTCGACCACACCATCTGGATGGGCGTATTTGAGATGGCGAAACTGATACTGGCTGATGCACTGCACCAACTGACCATCGCATTTGCCGTTTTCGGCCAACGGGAAACCCATCTTGGGAATGATCAGATTGAATAAATATTGGATGCACTGCACATCGGCGGGCAAGTTGCGGGCTTTACCCGGAGCGCCTACCGAAGCACTGATAAGACGAGGTAAACCTTGCAGGCTTTTCATCACAGACATCCTTGTTAGTTAAAGAAGTGATAGCACTTCAATATCAATTCAGCGCCATTGTCATATTCTGAAACAAGTGGCCGGCGCAAACTAACAAGGCGGTTTAGGGTTGTCCAGCGGGGGTTTGGAAAGTTGTGAAACAGCCGTCATCGACTGCGCAATAAACATCGGCAGTTGGCTGAAAATAAGAAATCTGGATTTGAATCGAAGGGGTATTGCAAGGAGGGGCGTTATGGAGGCAACCCCACCAGCCACACCCCGGCACACAATGTTCCCGCTGTGGCTGCTGCCTTCCGGCTCTGACCAGGTTCACGGGTAATCGTTGCGGGGGGACCGATGGGGTCACCATAACGACGCCTGCCTCTCGGCAAGCGGGGCCATTGTACCGATCTCCTCGGAAGTTACAACCGTTGGTGACGGATTAAAAATATGAAGGGGTTCAAGCACTTGCCATGGCCATCAGCTTCCCCGCCATCCCCTGTGGGAGGGGGCTTGCCCCGATAGCGGACTGCCAGCCAATAAATCAGTGACTGACCCAACGCTATCGGGAGCAAGCCCCCTCCCACATTGGCTGATCATTGTGCCTGCAACACCTCATCCGCCCGGCCGCCCTCTTCCTGGATCACCAGGTGGATGAAGTGCAGCTTGGCGATCACCGCCGGTGGTAGCACGAACGGGTAGAAATCCGGCTGGCCCATGGCGCGCGACAGCTCATTGAGCATGCCCGCCAGTTCAATCCAGGCGTTAACGAACGACAGGAACGCCGGACCGCTGGGATGTTGGGGGTCAAAAAGCGTAGTAAGGGGGAACGGCTGGTAATCCAGGTCCATCTCGCGGGCGCTCATGCCAAAGCCCAGGGCAGTGTCGACGGCGTCCATCATGTGCAAGTAATGAGCCCAGGTTTCGGCCCAGTCTTCCCAAGGGTGCATGGTGGCGTAGGCGCTGACGCAGGTTTGCTGCCAGTCAGGACGCGGGCCGTTTTGGTAATGCTGGTCAAGGGCGTCGGCGTAACTGGCGCGTTCGTCGCCGAACAGGGTGCGAAAGGACTCCTGCCAGTGGGTATTGGCGATCAGGCGATCCCAATAATAGTGGCCGACCTCATGGCGAAAGTGACCGAGCAAGGTGCGATAAGGCTCGCGCATCTGCACCCGGATTTTTTCGCGGTGGGCGTCGTCGGCTTCTTTGATGTCGAGGGTGATCAAGCCGTTCGAATGGCCCGTCATCGGGGCGTTGCCTTCCAGGTCGATGCCAACGAAATCGAAGGCCAGGCCGGTGTCTTCGTCAACGCTCTTGGGCACGACGCTAAGGCCCAGGCTGATCAGTTGCGCCACCAACCGGCGCTTGGCGGTTTCTACCTTGCGCCAGCGCTCATGGTTTTCCGGGATCGACAGGTCGGGGATCGTGCGGTTGAGACTACAGGCCACGCACAGCGGTGCGGTGCTGTGGGCCGGAATCAGCCAGTTGCAGGCGGCAGGCGTGTCAAGGTTGGCGCAGCGGCGAAAGGCGCCGGCGTCGAGGTTATCGTCCTGCAGCCAGGTGCCTTCGACGGGGCCGGGTTGCAGCGAGGACAAGCGGTTTTGCCGGGGTTGATAGCCCAGCAGCGCTGCGCATGCCAGGCATTGGCTGTTGCGAAAAAATAGGGACTGGCCGCAACGACATTGCCAAACCTTGCTGTTGCGCGAGGATTCGGCCATGAACGGTGCGGCAATGCGCGAACTGAGTTGCTCGAAGTAGCGGAACATGGCGATCTCTTCCTGGGGTGACCAAGACTAGATCAATTCCCTTCGAAGATCGTTCCAAAAATGGGATGACATCCCTATAGGCGTCAGGCGTGCCGACGATGGCACTCCTTGGCGCGCGATCGCCGGCCAGCCGGACGCCTACAGGTGAGGGTCAACTGACTGGAATGTTGTGCGTGGCGAGAAAGGCCACGAAGGCCTCTTCGTCCAGCACCTTCAAGCCTAACTCGCTGGCCTTTGCCAGTTTCGAACCAGCACCCGGCCCGGCCACCACGCAGTGGGTTTTCGCCGAGACGGAACCGGCCACCTTGGCACCGAGGCTTTCGAGCTTCTCCTTGGCCACGTCGCGACTCATAAGCTCCAGGGAGCCAGTGAGTACCCACGTGTGTCCGGCTTCAGGCAAGCCTTCTACGACCTTTTTCTCGCTTTGCCAGTGCATGCCGAAGTCCTTGAGCTGCTGCTCAATGGCCAAGGCGTGCTGGGCGTTGTCCGGGTTGTCGAAGAAGTCGCGCACGGCCTTGGCCTGCTTTTCGGGCAGCGCCTGGCGCATGTCCAGCCAGTCAGCCTTGATCACGCCTTCCAGGCTGCCGAACTTGTCCGCCAGCTTCTGCGCAGCGCCTGGGCCCACGGACGGTACGTGCAGCTTGTCGAGCAAGCCGCCCAAGGTGGTGCTAGCGGCGAACTCGGCGCTGAGGTCGCCCTGATCCTGCAATTGCAGGCCGCACTTCTCAGGCGACAGCAGTGCGCCAATCACTTCTTGGTTATGACTGTCTTCAAAGAAGCTGTGGATCTCGTGCGCCACTTCAAGGCCCACGTCGGGCAAGTACGTCAGCACCGGCGGCAACGCCTGCTGCACGCGCTCAAGGGACCCCAGCGAGCGTGCCAGCACTTTGGCGGTCTCCTCGCCCACGTCGGGGATGCCGAGCGCGTAGATAAAACGCGCGAGGGTCGGCGTCTTGCTGTTCTCGATGGCGGCGATCAGCTTCTTGCTGGAGATGTCGGCGAAGCCTTCCAGGTCGATGATCTGCTCGTACTTGAGCGTGTAGAGGTCGGCTGGCGAACCGATGAGTTTTTCATCCACCAGTTGCTCGATGGTCTTGTCACCCAGCCCATCAATGTCCATGGCCCGGCGCGAGACAAAATGAATGATCGCCTGCTTGAGCTGAGCGCCACAGGCCAGGCGCCCGACGCAGCGGTACACGGCGCCTTCGCTGACGGTTTCCTTGCCCTTGCTGCGCTTGACCAGTTGAGTGCGCTCCACGTGCGAGCCGCACACCGGGCAGCTCTCGGGAACCGGTACCGCGCGGGCGTCGGCCGGACGTCGCTCAAGCACTACGGACACCACTTGAGGGATCACATCCCCGGCGCGCCGGATGATCACGGTGTCGCCAATCATGACGCCCAGACGCGCCACTTCATCCATGTTGTGCAAGGTGGCGTTGGACACAGTCACACCCGCGACCTTGACGGGCTTCAGACGCGCTACCGGGGTGACAGCGCCGGTGCGGCCGACCTGAAATTCAACGTCGAGCAGCTCAGTGAGTTCTTCCATCGCCGGGAATTTGTGGGCGATGGCCCAGCGCGGCTCACGGGCGCGGAAGCCCAATTCACGCTGAGCAGCAATGCTGTTGACCTTGAAGACAACACCGTCGATCTCATAGGGCAGGCTGTTACGCCGCTCGCCGATATCGCGGTAGTAATCGAGGCAATCCTGAATACCCTTGGCCAGCTTCAGTTCATGACTGATGGGCATGCCCCATTTTTGCAACTGCTGCAGGTTCCCGATGTGGGTATCGCTGATGTCAGCAGTTACCTGGCCAATGCCATAACAGCAGAATTCAAGCGGGCGGCTGGCGGTGATTTTCGAATCCAACTGACGCAGACTGCCGGCGGCGGCATTGCGCGGGTTGGCGAAGGTCTTGCCGCCGACTTCCAGTTGCGAGGCATTGAGCCGTTCGAAGCCGGCCTTGGACATAAAGACTTCGCCACGCACCTCCAAGGTCGCCGGCCAGCCGCTGCCGTGCAGTTTCAAAGGGATATTGCGCACGGTGCGCACGTTGACGCTGATGTCTTCGCCAGTGGTACCGTCACCTCGGGTGGCGCCGCGCACCAACTCACCGTCCTGATACAGCAGGCTGACCGCCAGGCCGTCCAGTTTGGGTTCGCAGCTGTACTCCACCTCGGCACCAGCGCCAAAAAGGTCGCCCACCGGCAGGTCGAGGCCTTCAGTCACCCGGCGATCAAACTCCAACATCGTGGTTTCATCAAAGGCGTTGCCCAGGCTGAGCATCGGGATCTCGTGCTTGACCTGAGTGAACGCCGACAACGCCGCGCTGCCCACCCGCTGCGTCGGCGAATCCCGCGTGATCAGTTCCGGATGCTCAGCTTCCAGAGCCTTGAGCTCGTGGAACAGCCGATCGTACTCGGCGTCCGGAATACTCGGCTCGTCGAGGACGTGGTAACGGTAGTTGTGCTGATCCAGTTCAGCGCGCAGTTCGAGGATGCGGGTGTGGGCGGCGGTCATGGGTGTTCTCTCATAAAGCAAAAGAGCAGCCGAAGCTGCTCAAATGTTGGTGCGCTTAATTCTATCGACAACGCTTGAAGCCAAACCTCAGCGTTTCTGTGTCAGGGCGCGACGCTCGAATTCGACGATGCGCTGACGGTAGTGTTCGATGGTCTGGGCAGTCAGGACGCTACGTTGGTCGTCCTTCAGTTCGCCGTTCAACTCCTGGGAGAGCTTGCGGGCTGCAGCCACCATCACATCGAACGCTTGTTTCGGGTGACGCGGGCCTGGCAGGCCAAGGAAGAAGCTCACCGCTGGAGTGCTGAACAGGTCGATGTCGTCCAGGTCGAAGGTGCCGGGCTTGACTGCGTTGGCCATGGAGAACAGCACTTCGCCGTTGCCTGCCATGCTTTCGTGGCGATGGAAAATATCCATCTCGCCAAAGCGCAGGCCGCTTTCGAGGATGTTCTGCAACAGGGCCGGGCCTTTGAAGCCGGCGGCGTCGCGGCAGATCACGCTGATCACCAGCACTTCTTCAGCAGCAGGCTGATCGTTAACCGATTGGCGCGGCGCGTTCTTGCCAACGTTTTCGTCCGGGAAGTCATCGTCACGGCTGCTGAAACTCGGGCCTTCGTCGACGTCGAGGTTCAGGTCGCCCTGATGGGGCTCGGCCACGGCGGCATTGGCGCGCTTGCCACGTTTGGAAGACGGTTCACGGGCTTCACGCAACGGCGCGCTCATCGACGGCAAGTCGTGCTCGTCCAGTTGCGGCTCTTTATGCGTGTCCAGCACACGGGGCGGCCCCAGCAGCTCGGCGCTGCCGTCGTCGTCAGGCAAGTTGGACAGGTTGCGGTCCAGACGGAATTTGAGCTTGCCCTTGCCACCGCGCATGCGGCGCCAGCCATCAAAAAGAATACCGGCAATGACAATAATGCCGATGACGATCAGCCACTCGCGCAGACCGATTTCCATGTAATCCCGTGCCTCTAATAAAAAATGCTGAAAAATAAGGGGTTTAGCACCGTGCAAACCGCTTTAAAACGTGGCGCCAACTCTATGTTCTGACTGACGTTTTGCCCACGCACACGAAAAATTGACATTAAACTAGCACGACCAAAGATAACTTTACACCGTCTGTCAAAATGCCTTGAACAAATATGTCCATTTGCCACTTTCACTTGACCGGTAAATCACCTGACATCGCATGAAAACTATCTCTCATGGCGCAGCTCAGGATTCCACCATCGCCATCGCTTCTTCGACATCCACTGCGACCAAACGCGAACAGCCCGGTTCATGCATCGTCACCCCCATCAACTGATCAGCCATTTCCATGGCGATCTTGTTGTGGGTGATATAGATGAACTGCACGGTCTGGGACATCTCTTTGACCAGTCGTGCATAGCGTCCAACGTTAGCGTCATCCAATGGGGCGTCAACTTCGTCGAGCATACAGAACGGCGCCGGATTCAATTTGAAGATGGCAAATACCAGGGCCAATGCGGTCAGGGCTTTTTCGCCGCCGGACAACAAATGAATGGTGCTGTTCTTCTTGCCTGGAGGCCGCGCCATGATCGTTACCCCTGTATCGAGTAGATCTTCGCCCGTCAGTTCCAAGTAAGCGCTGCCACCGCCGAAAACTTTCGGGAATAACGCCTGTAAACCGCTATTAATCTGATCAAAGGTATCTTTGAAGCGATTACGGGTTTCCTTGTCGATCTTGCGGATCACGTTTTCTAACGTATCCAGGGCTTCGACCAGGTCGGCGTCCTGGGCATCCAAATAACGTTTACGCTCGGACTGCTGCTGATATTCATCGATGGCCGCGAGGTTGATCGCGCCCAGGCGTTGGATACGTGCAGCAATCCGCTCAAGTTCTTCCTCGGCTTCTTTCTCGTTGGCCTGGGAGGTCAGGGTGTTGAGCACGCCGTGCAGGTCGTAGCCGTCTTCCAGCAATTGGTCTTGCAAGGTTTTGCGGCGCACGGTCAAGGCTTGCCATTCCATACGCTGTTGTTCGAGTTGGCCGCGAATCAATTGGGATTGCTGCTCGGCCTGGGTTCGGCGTTTTTCCGCGTCGCGCAATTCGCGGTCGGCGTCTTCCAGGGCGATCTGCGCAGTCTTGAGTTCTTCGTCGACGGTCATGCGCTTGTCGAGCAATTCTTCGAGCTTGAGGCGCAGCTCTTCCAACGGCGCTTCGCCCTCCTCCAGATTGAGGCTCAGTTGCTCGCGCTTTTCGGTGAGGCGTTCGGATTGCATCTCCAGGCGTTCAAGGGCCTGGCGTGTGGAATCATGCTGGGCGCGCAGCGAGCCGAGGCGTACCGCCAATTGGTGCGCGTGATCCTTGTGCTGCCGGGCTTCCTGGCGCACGCGGTCAAGGCGTTCGCGCAAGCTGTCGCGCTGGGCCAGTAGCAGTTCGCGCTGCTCGGTATCGAGGGCCATGCTGTCGAGCGCCTCCTGCAGGTGCAGGCGCGCTTCGCCGATCTGTTCATGTTCCAGGGCGCGTTGCTCGCCCATCTCGGCGACTTCTTCATCAAGACGGGTACGGCGCAGGGTCAGTTGTTCGGCCTTGGCTTTGCTCGCCGACAGTTGCGCCTTCAACTCGCCTTGCTGACGCGCTTCGTCCTGCAACAGACGGCGCAGGTGTTCGCGGCCGGTCTCTTGCTGGCGCTGGGTGGCGCGCAGGGTTTGCAGTTCGGTTTCCAGGCTTTCGAGGGTGGCTTCACGCTCTTCGCGCTCAGCGATCAGGTTGACGATTTCCTGGCCACGGGCCAGAACGCCACTTTCCGCTTCACTGGCGCGGCGAACCCGCAAAAAGTGCCGGCCGACCCAATAGCCATCGCGGCTGATCAGGCTTTCGCCGGCTGCCAATTGACCGCGCTGGGCCAGGGCCTGCTCCAGGGAATCCACCGGTTTGACTTGGCCCAACCACGGCGACAGGTCAATGGCGGCCTCGACCTTATCCAGCAGGCTGCCCGGCACCCGCGCACCATCGGCGGCGGGGCTGAGCAAACGCAGATCGCCTTGGGCAAACCCGGCCAGGTCGAAACCGCCAAAGTCATCCACCAGCACTGCTTGAAGATCGGCACCGAGCACGGTTTCCACTGCCAACTCCCAGCCGGCTTCGACCTTCAGGCCTTCCGCCAAGCGTGGCCGCTCGGCCAAATGCTGGTCGCGCAGCCATTCGGCGGTGCCGGTACCTGGGTCCAACGCAGCTTGCTGCAAGGCTTCAAGGGATGCCAGCCGACCATTGAGCCGCTGCAAATCGCCCTGTGCCTGCTGCTGGGCCTGGGTCGCCTGTTGCAACTGCTGACGCAATTGTTCAAGGCGCTCTACTTGCTGTTCTTCGCTAGCTTCCAGCTCTTCCAGCGTCATTTCGCTTTCGGCCAGTTGCTCGCTGAGGTCCATGATCGCGGCGTCTTCCGGATCAGCGGCGAGCAATACGCGCTCTTCCTGCAAGCGGCGCTGGCGCTCGGCCAGTCGCTCCATGCTGGTTTCCAGCTGCTGGATGCGCGACTGCTGCACCTCGGCCTGGCGACGCGGCTCGGCGGATTGCAGGTTGAAAGCGTCCCACTGCTCCTGCCAGCCATGCATGGTGGTTTCAGATTCTTCCAGGGCGGCGGCGGCTTCTTCGGCGGCGGCGCTGGTGATTTCCTGCTCTGGGGTGAGCATGTCCAGCTCTTCGCCCAGGGTCAGCAGCAAGGTGCGGTCATGGCCCAGGTGAGATTCGGTCTCCAGACGCGCGCGTTCGGCTTCCTTCAGATCGTCCTGCAATTGGCGCAGGCGCTGCTGGCCGTGCTGGATGCTCTGCTCGACACGGGCGATGTCGCCGCCTACCGAATAGAAGCGGCCTTGCACCAGATTGAAGCGTTCGGACAGATCATGGTGCCCGTCGCGCAGACGCTCGATGCTGGCGTCGGCGTTACGCTGCTCCGCCACCAAGGCTTCAAAACTGATTTCCTGGGTACCGATGATCGCTTCGCGCTGCCCCACTTGCTCATTCAGCGCCTGCCAGCGCAGGGCCGAGAGTTGTGCCTTGAGCTGGCGTTCTTCGCCCTTGTATTCCTGGTATTTCTCGGCCGCCTGGGCCTGGCGGTGCAGGCGCTCCAACTGGCGCTCCAGCTCGTCGCGCAGGTCGGTGAGGCGGGCAAGGTTTTCGTGGGTACGGCGGATGCGGTTTTCGGTTTCGCGGCGGCGCTCTTTGTACTTGGAGATGCCGGCCGCTTCTTCAATAAAGTTACGCAGGTCTTCGGGCTTGGCTTCGATCAGCTTGGAGATCATGCCCTGCTCAATGATCGAGTAGCTGCGCGGGCCCAGGCCGGTGCCAAGGAAAATATCGGTGATGTCACGTCGACGGCACTTGGTGCCGTTGAGGAAGTAGCTGTTCTGGCTGTCGCGCGTGACTTTGCGGCGGATGGAAATTTCCGCGTAGGCCGCGTACTCGCCGATCAAGGTGCCATCGGAGTTGTCGAATACCAACTCGATACTGGCCTGGCTCACCGGCTTGCGGCTGGTGGAGCCGTTGAAGATGACGTCGGTCATCGACTCGCCGCGCAGGTTTTTTGCCGAGCTCTCGCCCATCACCCAACGGACGGCGTCGATGATGTTCGACTTGCCGCAACCATTGGGCCCGACCACCGCCGCCATGTTACTGGGGAAGTTCACCGTGGTCGGGTCGACGAAGGATTTGAACCCCGCCAGTTTGATGCACTTGAGCCGCACGCTTAGCCGTCCGCCAACGCTGCGATGACCAACGAGCTGCTGCGCTGGCAGTAGGCCGACAGCACCAGGCGAATCTGAGGCACGTCACGGGCCAGTACGGCGGCGAGCAGTTGCTCGAACAGCGCCAGGTACTCGCTCATGGAGGCCTTGCGCTGATCCAGGGCCAGGTAATAAGCGCGGTTCATCGCCGGTTGCAGGTTCTCGACGGTTTCCTGCAGGTACGGGTTGTTGGCAAAGGGGTACGCGGCGCGCATCACGTTAAAGCATTCTTCGACGAAGGCGCGGATGTCCTCACGCTCGAAATTGGTCACCAGGCGCTGCTGGATCTGCACGAACGGCGCCATGTCGGCCTGGGTCTGCCAGCCTTCGGCGACGGCATTGCCGAGCAGGATGTACAGCTCGCTCATCAGCGTGCACAGGCTCTGCACCTTGTGTGCGGTGAGCTCGGTCACGTGGGCGCCACGGCGCGGCAGGATCGCGATGAGGTGGCGCCGTTCGAGGATCAGCAAGGCTTCGCGCACGGAACCACGGCTGACATTGAGTGCCAGCGTGACTTTCTGTTCCTGGATGCGCTCACCAGGCTTGAGATCGCCGCGAATAATGCGTTCGGCGAGGTGGTGAGCGATTTGCTCGGCGAGACTGTCCGGCGCCTTGAACGTCATGTTTTCCCTTCAAAATCTTCTATCGGTACAAGCGCGGCAGTGTAGCGCATTGGCTGGCTGATGGCGCTACGCCCACCGTGGCGAATTTGGCATGAAATAAGCAGCGGTTGAGCAGCGTAAGCCCGCAAAAACGCCCGTTCCAAAAGACTGGACCATAATTGAGAGTGTTGCGATCGCATTTTCTTGACCTGCTGGTCAGAAAATCATTGACCGAAAAGTCAGACATGACTAGATTCGGCGAAAAGCGGTTAACAACAATAATGAGTCTGCGAGGCCTTCCGTGATCCAGTTTTTACTCAACCAGGAACTCCGTAGCGAGCACGCCCTGGACCCCAACCTGACCGTGCTCAACTATCTGCGTGAGCACGTGGGCAAATCCGGTACCAAGGAAGGCTGCGCCAGCGGCGACTGCGGTGCGTGCACCGTGGTGGTCGGCGAGCTGCATCGCGACGATCAAGGCGTCGAGCAGATTCGTTATCGCAGCCTTAACTCGTGCCTGACCTTTGTGTCGTCGCTGCACGGCAAACAACTGATCAGCGTCGAAGACCTCAAGCACCAAGGCCAACTGCACAGCGTGCAGCAAGCCATGGTTGAGTGCCACGGTTCGCAATGCGGCTTTTGCACCCCAGGGTTTGTGATGTCGCTGTTCGCCCTGCAAAAGAACAGCGACGCTCCCGACAGCCAGAAAGCCCATGAAGCCCTGGCCGGCAACCTGTGCCGCTGCACCGGCTACCGCCCGATTCTTGCGGCCGCCGAACAGGCCTGCTGCAACAAGCCCCAGGATCAGTTCGACAGCCGCCAGGCCGAGACGATTGCACGCCTCAAAGCCATCGCGCCGACCCAAACGGGCGAGCTCAACAGCGGCGACAAACGCTGCCTGGTGCCGCTGACCGTGGCCGACCTGGCCGACCTCTATGACGCCTACCCCCAAGCCCGCCTGCTGGCCGGCGGCACAGACCTGGCGCTGGAAGTCACGCAGTTTCACCGCACACTGCCAGTGATGATTTACGTCGGCAATATTGAAGAAATGAAGCGCGTCGAATCGTTCGACGACCGCCTGGAAATAGGCGCCGCCACCGCCCTCTCCGACTGCTACACCGCACTGCATCACGAATACCCGGACTTCGGTGAGCTGCTGCACCGCTTCGCCTCTCTGCAAATCCGCAACCAGGGCACGTTGGGCGGCAATATCGGTAACGCCTCACCCATCGGCGACTCACCGCCACTGCTGATCGCCCTGGGCGCGCAGATCGTGCTGTGCAAGGGCGACGTACGCCGCACTCTGGCCCTGGAAGACTACTTCATCGACTACCGCGTGACCGCCCGCCAGGACAGTGAGTTCATCGAGAAAATCATCGTACCCAAGGGCCATACGCTGTTCCGTGCGTATAAGGTTTCCAAGCGCCTGGACGATGACATTTCCGCCGTCTGCGCAGCCTTCAATCTGAAGATCGACAACGGCGTAATCCGTGAGGCACGCGTCGCGTTCGGCGGCATGGCCGCGACACCAAAACGCGCGAAAAGCTGCGAAGCCGCATTGGTCGGCGCCACTTGGAACGCCGCCACCGTGGAGAAAGCCTGCGCCGCCCTGGCCCAGGATTTCACGCCGCTGTCGGACTTCCGCGCCAGCAAGGAATATCGCCTGCTCAGCGCGCAGAACCTGCTGCGTAAATACTTCATCGAACTGCAAACGCCGCACATCGAGACTCGGGTGACCGCTTATGTCTAACCATCACGCCGTGGAAAAAACCCAGGCCGAACTCGCCGAGCTGTTCGCCCAGGACCTGACCTCCGGAGTCGGTCGCAGCGTCAAGCATGACAGCGCCGCCAAGCACGTCAGCGGTGAGGCGCAGTACATCGATGACCGCCTGGAATTCCCCAACCAGTTGCACCTGTATGCGCGCATGTCTGACCGCGCCCACGCCCGAATCATCAGCATCGACACCGCGCCCTGCTACGCCTTCGAAGGTGTGCGCATCGCTATCACTCACGAAGACGTACCGGGCCTGAAAGACATCGGCCCGCTGATGCCCGGCGACCCGCTGCTGGCCATCGACACCGTGCAGTTCGTTGGCCAAGTGGTACTGGCGGTTGCCGCCCGTGACCTGGACACCGCACGCAAAGCCGCCATGGCCGCCGTGATCGAATACGAAGACCTGGAACCGGTGCTGGACGTGGTCGAGGCCTACCGCAAAAAACACTTTGTGCTCGACAGTCATACCCATCAACGCGGCGATTCGGCAGGCGCACTGGCAACGGCGAAAAACCGTATCCAGGGCACTCTGCACATCGGCGGCCAGGAACACTTCTACCTGGAAACCCAGATCTCGTCGGTGATGCCCACCGAAGACGGTGGCATGATCGTCTACTGCTCCACACAAAACCCCACCGAAGTGCAGAAACTGGTGGCCGAAGTACTCGATGTGTCGATGAACAAAATCGTCGTCGACATGCGCCGCATGGGCGGTGGTTTCGGTGGCAAGGAAACCCAGGCCGCCAGCCCCGCCTGCCTGTGCGCAGTGGTGGCGCGCCTCACCGGCCAGCCGACCAAAATGCGCCTGCCGCGTGTGGAAGACATGCTGATGACCGGCAAGCGCCACCCCTTCTATATCGAATACGACGTGGGCTTCGACGACAGCGGCCGCCTGCACGGCATCAACCTGGAGCTGGCCGGCAACTGCGGCTGCTCGCCGGACCTGTCCAACTCGATTGTCGACCGTGCCATGTTCCACTCCGACAACTCGTATTACCTGGGCGATGCCACGGTCAACGGCCATCGCTGCAAGACCAATACCGCGTCCAACACGGCTTACCGTGGCTTCGGCGGGCCCCAAGGTATGGTCGCTATCGAAGAAGTGATGGACGCCATAGCCCGCCATCTGGCGCTGGACCCGCTGGCGGTGCGCAAGGCCAACTACTACGGCAAGACCGAGCGCAACGTCACCCACTACTACCAGACCGTCGAGCACAACATGCTCGAAGAGATGACCGCCGAACTGGAGGCCAGCAGCCAATACGCCGAGCGCCGCGAAGCGATTCGCCTGTACAACGCCCACAGCCCAATCCTGAAGAAAGGCCTGGCGCTGACACCGGTGAAGTTCGGCATCTCGTTCACCGCCAGCTTTCTGAACCAGGCCGGTGCGCTGATCCATATTTACACCGACGGCAGTATCCACCTGAACCACGGCGGCACCGAGATGGGCCAGGGTTTGAACATTAAGGTGGCGCAAGTAGTGGCCGAAGTGTTCCAGGTGGAAATCGACCGCGTGCAAATCACCGCCACCAACACCGACAAGGTGCCCAACACCTCGCCGACCGCCGCTTCCAGCGGCGCGGACCTGAACGGCAAAGCCGCGCAGAATGCCGCCGAAACCATCAAGCAACGGTTGGTGGAATTTGCGGCGCGCAAATACGACGTGAGCGAGGCGGACGTTGAATTCCACAACGGCCATGTGCGCGTGCGTGACCAGATCCTGACCTTTGAGGCACTGATCCAGCAGGCCTACTTCGCTCAGGTGTCGCTGTCGAGCACCGGCTTCTACAAGACCCCGAAAATCTTCTACGACCGCAGCCAGTCACGCGGGCGGCCGTTCTATTACTTCGCCTTCGGCGCAGCCTGCTGCGAAGTGATCGTCGACACCCTGACCGGCGAATACAAAATGCTGCGCACCGACATCCTGCATGACGTAGGCGCCTCGCTGAACCCGGCCATCGACATCGGCCAGGTGGAGGGCGGCTTTATCCAAGGCATGGGTTGGCTGACCATGGAAGAGCTGGTGTGGAACAACAAGGGCAAGCTGATGACCAACGGCCCAGCCAGCTACAAGATCCCGGCGGTGGCGGACATGCCGTTGGATCTGCGGGTGAAGCTGGTAGAAAACCGCAAAAATCCGGAAGACACGGTGTTCCATTCCAAGGCCGTGGGTGAACCGCCGTTCATGCTCGGGATTGCCTCGTGGTGCGCGATAAAGGATGCGGTGGCGAGCCTGGGTGACTATCGCCATCAGCCGAAAATCGATGCGCCAGCGACGCCGGAGCGAGTGTTGTGGGGGTGTGAGCAGATGCGCAAGTTGGCTGCTGCGAAGGTAGTTGAGGCTGATACCGAGATGGCTTCGCTCTAGACCGAGGCGCTGCCGTCGGGGGCAAGCCCCACTCCCACATTTTGATCTGTGATTACTTTCAAATGTGGGAGGGGGCTTGCCCCCGATAGCGGCCTGACTGACAACAGTAATGTTGAGGTAAACATGAACAACTGGATCAGCGCCCTCGCCGACCTGCAAAACAGAGGCGAACCCTGCGTACTGGTGACCATCATCGAAGAGCTCGGCTCCACGCCGCGCAATGCTGGTTCGAAGATGGTGATCAGCGCCGCGCAGACCTTCGACACCATCGGTGGCGGGCACCTGGAATACAAGGCCATGCAGATCGCCCGCGACATGCTCGCGCGCGGCCAGCAAAACACTCATTTGGAGCGCTTCAGCCTCGGCGCCAGCCTGGGCCAGTGCTGCGGTGGCGTCACCGTGTTGCTGTTTGAACCCATGGGCCAGGTGCAGGCGCAGATTGCGGTATTCGGCGCAGGTCACGTCGGCCGCGCGCTGGTGCCCTTGCTGGCGAGCCTGCCGTGCCGGGTACGCTGGATCGATTCCCGCGATCAGGAGTTCCCGGAACATATCCCCCAGGGCGTGCGTAAAATCGTCAGCGAAGAACCGGTCGACGAAATTGCTGACTTGCCGGCGGGCAGTTATTGCATCGTCATGACCCACAATCACGCGCTGGACCTGGAACTCACCGCCGCCCTGCTCAAGCGCAATGACTTCGCCTACTTCGGCCTGATTGGCTCCAAGACTAAGCGCGTCAAGTTTGAACACCGCCTGCGTGACCGTGGCTTCGACGCCGCGCAGTTGCAACGCATGCGCTGCCCCATGGGCCTCACCGAGGTGAAGGGCAAATTACCGGTAGAAATCGCCATCTCCATCGCGGGCGAAATCATCGCCACCTATAACGCTAATTTCGGCCAGTACACCGCGAGCGCCGAACCCATTGCCAAATTGCTGCCGGTGTCACGCCGCAGCCAAGCCACGAATTGAGATAACCATGCCTTTGACTCGCAAAGCCTACCGTGCCGCCATCCTGCACAGCATCGCCGACCCCGCCATCGTTGGGATCGAAGCGTCCTATGAGTATTTCGAAGACGGCCTGCTGGTGATCGACAACGGCCAGATCAGCGCTGTCGGCCATGCTGGCGACCTGCTGCCGACCCTGCCGGCCGACATCGAAGTCACCCATTACCAGGACGCGCTGATCACCCCAGGCCTGATCGACACCCATATCCACCTGCCGCAGACCGGCATGGTCGGTGCTTATGGCGAGCAGTTGCTGGACTGGCTCAACACCTACACCTTCCCGTGTGAAAGCCAATTTGCCGACAAGGCCCACGCCGACGAAGTCTCGGATATTTTCATCAAGGAACTGCTGCGCAACGGCACCACCACGGCGCTGGTGTTCGGCAGCGTGCATCCGCAGTCCGTGAACTCATTCTTCGAAGCGGCCGAGAAACTCGACCTGCGCATGATCGCTGGCAAAGTGATGATGGACCGCAACGCGCCGGACTACCTCACCGACACTGCCGAAACCGGCTACCAGGAAAGCAAGACGCTCATCGAGCGCTGGCACGGTAAGGGCCGTCTGCACTATGCCGTCACGCCCCGATTCGCACCGACCAGCACGCCGGAACAACTGGCATTGGCCGGGCAACTGCTGGGCGAGTACCCGGACCTGTACATGCAGACGCACATCAGTGAGAACAAGCAGGAAATCGAATGGGTGAAGGAGTTGTTCCCGGAGCGCAAAGGCTATCTGGATGTTTACGACCACTACAACCTGCTGGGCGAGCGTTCGGTATTTGCCCACGGCGTGCACCTGTGTGATGACGAGTGCGCGCGGCTGGCAGAGACGGGCTCGGCGGTAGCGTTCTGCCCGACGTCGAACTTCTTCCTCGGCAGTGGGTTGTTCAACCTGCCAATGGCCGAGAAGCACAAGTTGAATGTGGGCCTGGGCACTGATGTGGGCGGCGGCACCAGTTTCTCGCTGCTGCAAACGTTGAACGAAGCGTACAAGGTCATGCAACTACAAGGGGCGCGGTTGAGCCCGTTCAAATCGCTGTACCTGGCGACCCTCGGCGGAGCGCGTGCACTGCGCCTGGAGGACAAGATCGGCACGTTGCAGCCGGGCACGGATGCGGACTTTTTGGTGCTGGATTACAACGCCACGCCGTTGCTCAGCTATCGCTTGAAGCAGGCGAACAACATTGCCGAGACGTTGTTTGTGCTGATGACGCTGGGGGATGATCGGACGGTGTTACAGACCTACGCTGCCGGCCAACTCGTGCACCAACGCTGATCTCAACCGCTACACAAAACCAAACGTGGGAGGGGGCTTGCTCCCGATGGCAGTGGTTCAGTTAGTCATGTGTTAACTGATCCAGCGCTATCGGGAGCAAGCCCCCTCCCACATTTGTTTCCGGGTGAACCGAGGAAATTACAGTTTGACCGAAGAACGCCCCGGCTTTTTGGTCTGCAGCAAATGCGAAAACACCGCATGCAAATCATCCGACGCACTTTCCTCGTCGAGGTTGAGCTTGCTGTCGATGTGATCCATGTGATGCATCATCAAATTCACCGCCAGTGTCGCGTCCCGCGCTTCAATCGCGTCGATCAACTGGGTGTGCTCATCATACGAACAGTGCGAGCGGTTGCCGCTTTCGTACTGGGCGATGATCAGTGAGGTCTGGGACACCAGGCTGCGCTGGAAGCTGATCAGCGGCGCGTTCTTTGCCGCTTCGGCCAGCTTGAGGTGGAATTCGCCGGAGAGGCGGATACCCGCACCGCGATCACCACGGGAGAAACTGTCGCGCTCGTCGTTGACCATCTGGCGCAGCTCGGCCAGTTGTTCGGCGGTAGCATGCTGCACCGCCAACTCGGTGATCGCCCGCTCCACCAGACGCCGTGCCAGGAACACTTGGCGCGCCTCTTCCACGCTTGGACTCGCGACCACCGCGCCGCGATTGGGCCGCAGCAGCACGACGCCTTCATGGGCCAGGCGCGACAGTGCGCGACGAATGATGGTGCGGCTTACGCCGAAGATTTCGCCCAGTGCTTCTTCGCTCAATTTGGTGCCGGGCGCCAGGCGTTGTTCGAGGATGGCCTCGAAGATATGCGCATAGACGATATCGTCCTGGGTTCCGCTGCGACCGGCCTTGCCGGCTCGCGGTTGTTTCTTGAGAGGTTGCAACTGTTCGTTCATGGGCACTCGGGTTTGGAGAACGGCGGCGAATTAACGGTAATACGGCAAGCGAGGGTCGCTGGCAAGTATCACCTAAAAACACGGCACATTGTACACAACCCAATGCGCCAACACACTGTACGGCTGATTGCGCCGGCGGCTGTATTGCAATGAGTAGTTACGTTTGAGTTTAGGCTTGAATCTGCGCCGTCACCGGCAAATACCCAGGTAAAAGGAACACCTCTCCATGACCGAAGCCACTCAAGCGCCTTTGCGCCCGCTGGCCGACACTTCTCCATCGGCCATCGTCGCGGGTTTCATTGCGATGATGACCGGCTACACCAGTTCCCTGGTGCTGATGTTCCAAGCCGGGCAAGCCGCCGGCTTGACCACCGCGCAGATTTCCTCATGGATCTGGGCAATTTCCATCGGCATGGCGGTGTGCAGCATCGGCCTGTCCCTGCGCTATCGCACACCGATCACCATTGCCTGGTCCACGCCTGGCGCGGCGCTGTTGATCACCAGCCTGGGCGGCGTGAGTTATGGCGAAGCCATCGGTGCCTATATCACCTGTGCGGTGCTGGTGACGATCTGCGGGCTGACCGGCAGCTTTGAAAAACTGGTCAAACGCATTCCTGCCTCACTGGCGGCGGCCTTATTGGCAGGGATCCTGTTCAAGATCGGCAGCGAGATTTTCGTTGCCGCGCAGCATCGCACCGGCCTGGTGCTGGGGATGTTCTTCACGTATCTGATCATTAAGCGTCTGTCGCCACGTTATGCGGTGCTGGCCGCGCTGGTGATCGGCACCGCGCTGTCCGGGGTGATGGGGCTGTTGGATTTCAGCGGCTTCCACCTGGAAGTCGCGACGCCGGTCTGGACCACGCCGCACTTCTCACTGGCCGCGACGATCAGCATCGGCATTCCGCTGTTTGTGGTGGCAATGACTTCGCAAAACATGCCCGGCGTCGCCGTGTTGCGCGCCGACGGCTACAACGTGCCGGCATCACCACTGATCACAGCCACCGGCCTGGCCTCGCTGGTACTGGCACCTTTTGGCTCCCATGGCATCAACCTGGCGGCGATCAGCGCAGCCATCTGCACCGGGCCCCATGCCCACGAAGACCGCAACAAACGCTACACCGCGGCCGTGTGGTGCGGGGTTTTCTACGGGGTTGCAGGCGTGTTCGGCGCCACGTTGGCGGCATTGTTCGCAGCATTGCCCAAGGAGCTGGTGCTGTCGATTGCGGCATTGGCGTTGTTTGGCTCGATTATCAACGGCTTGAGTATCGCCATGAATGAGCCGAAGGAACGTGAAGCGGCGCTGATCACCTTTATGGTCACCGCGTCAGGCTTGACGTTGTTTTCCATCGGGTCGGCGTTCTGGGGGATTGTGGCGGGGGTATTGACGCTGCTGATTCTGAACTGGCGCAAGGCATAAAAAAACGGCGACCCTCAGGTCGCCGTTTTTTTCAGTATCACTTAGCCGCGTTGATCGGCTTTTCCGGATACCACACGTCCAGCAACGGGCTGACTTCAGCCTTGGTCAGCTCGGAACGGGTTTTCAGCCAGGCTTCAACAGCAGCGCGCTGCTCTTCGGAGACCGAGCCACGCTTCTGCAGGCAAACCAGACCGAAGTCATCGCCGCCGACATAGCCCAGACCGTTGGCTTCCATGGCTTCTTTAATGAATGCTTCGAGGAAAGCGTCGATAGCTTCTTCACTCAGGCCTTCGTTGAAGTCCAGGTTCAGTTCGAAACCCAGCTCTTGAAATTCATCAACGCACAGTTTTTTGCGCAGACGCTGGGAACGGTTAGTCGCCATTGGAACAATCCTCATAAGTAATAACGGGCGGCACTTTAGCAGTTTAAGGCGACGATTGCCCGACTCTCTGGGACAGGCGGCACTTTGCCTGTAAAAAAAACGCTGATTTCCAGCTATGGTTCAGCCACAAGCGCGCCCACCTTGGGGCATAATGCCGACACTTTCATGACCAATGAGGGATTTTTCCTATTTACCCCTCGCCTTTTTCACCCTCCTCAGCAGTAGGGTTTCATTTCTTATGATCAAATCTTTACGTTCAGTCTTGCTAGCCGGTCTCCTCTTGCCACTGGCCCTCAGCGCCACAGCTGCCCCAGTCAATAACACCCTCCCCCCGAATGTTCAGCAGGCCCTGGCCAAAGCCAAGCTGCAAAACACCGCGCTGTCACTGGTGATGATCCCCCTGAACGGCCCTGGTACCCCCACCGTCTTCAACGCTGACGTCTCGGTAAACCCCGCTTCCACCATGAAGCTGGTTACCACCTACGCCGCCTTGGAAATGCTCGGCCCCAACCACCAGTGGAAAACCGAGTTCTACACCGACGGCACCCTCAGCGGCGGCGTGTTGCATGGCAACCTTTACCTCAAGGGCGGCGGTGATCCCAAGCTGAACATGGAAAAACTCTGGCTGCTGATGCGCGACCTGCGCGCCAATGGCGTACAGCAAGTCACTGGCGACCTGGTGTTGGACCGTGGCTTCTTTATCCCGCCACAACTGCCGGAATTCAATGACGACGGCAACGACGAGAACAAGCCCTTCTTGGTTAAGCCCGACGCCCTGCTGGTCAACCTCAAGGCCCTGCGCTTTGTGACCCGCAACGACTCAGGCCGTGTGATCGTATCGGTGGAGCCGCCGATCGCCAGTATTCGCATCGACAATCAGGTCAAGGTTTCCAACGCCAAGCAATGCACCGGCGACGTGCGCTACAACCCGGTCACTGCCGCCGATGGCAGCGTGACGGTCACCGTCAGTGGCCAACTGGGCGACGGCTGCAGCTCCCAGACGTACCTGTCGCTGCTCGACCATGCCACCTATACCGCCGGCGCCGTGCGGGCAATCTGGCAGGAGTTGGGCGGCAGCATCCAGGGCCGTGATATCCAGGCACCCGTGCCCAAGGATGCCAAGGTGTTGGCCCGCGCATTCTCGCCGGACCTGGCGGAAATCATCCGCGACATCAACAAATACAGTAACAACACCATGGCGCAGCAGTTGTTCCTGAGCCTGGGCGCGCAGTTTCGCAACGATGCCGACGGCGACGACGCCAAGGCCGCGCAACGTGTAGTGCGTCAGTGGCTGGCGAAAAAAGGTATCACTGCACCGCATCTGGTGATGGAGAACGGCTCCGGGCTGTCCCGTGCCGAACGGGTCAGCGCCCGCGAGATGGCCGCGATGCTGCAAGCCGCCTGGAAAAGCCCTTACGCTGCCGAATACATCAGTTCGATGCCGATTGCCGGCACCGACGGCACCATGCGCAAACGCCTGAAGACCACTGCGATGCGCGGCGAAGCCCACGTCAAGACCGGCACCTTGAACACCGTACGCGCCATTGCCGGGTTCAGCCGCGACAACAACGGCAATACCTGGGCGGTGGTGGCGATTCTCAACGATCCGAAGCCATGGGGCGCTTCGTCGGTGCTGGATCAGGTGCTGCTGGACCTGTATCGCCAACCTAAATTGGCGGCTTCAGCCCCAGTACTCTGACGCTGAACTGGAGCCTGTGGTGAGCGGCTTGCCCGCTCACCACAAAGGTCACTCAACACAGCGGCGTCGCCTCTACCCGATCCCTGCCCGCCTGCTTGGCTACATAAACGGCCGAGTCGGCGCGCAGCAACAACCCATCAATACCTTCGTCGATCCGCCAACTGGCCACACCAAAGCTGGCAGTGACGATGCCCACCACGTCCATAGGCTCGTTGCGCAGCGACTGCCACAATTCCATCGCCAGGCTGTAGGCCTGTTCGCCACCGGTGTTGGGGCAGAGCACCATGAATTCCTCGCCACCCAGCCGACAGAAGACATCGGAACGACGCAAGCGTTGGCCGATGCGTTTGCACAACTCCTGTAACACCGCGTCGCCGACCGCGTGACCATGCTTGTCGTTGATGCGCTTGAAGTGATCGATATCGAGCATGATCACCGACAATGCCCCGCTGGTCCGATTGAGCCTCACCATCTCGGCCCTGAGTCGGTCCTGAAAATAGCGTCGATTGTGAATTCCGGTCAGGGAATCAGTGATGGACAGTGCGCGTAGCTCCTCTTCAACCCGCTTCAAATCGGAAATGTCCGACACGTAGCCATGCCACAGCGTACCGCCACCCGGTAACTCTTCCGGTGTGGCTTCGCCGCGAATCCAGCGCAGACCCCGTTGTGGCAACTGCACCCGGTACTCTTCGCGCCAATGGCTCAACTGCAACGCCGACAGGCGAATCGAGGCTCGTACCCGCTCCACGTCCAGCGGGTGGATACGCTCGAAAACTTTCTTCGCGTCCTGTTGCAACACACCGGTTTCGATTTCATAAATGTCGCGCATACCATCGCTGGCATAGATGAACCGCCAGTTTTCGCGGGGTTCCAGGGTGAACTGGAAGATACCGCCGGGCACATGGGCGCTGAGTTTCTTGAGGAGGCGGTCACGGGCCGCCAATGCTTCGTAAGCGCGTTTTTGCTCGGTAATGTCCAGGTAAATCGCCAAGTGCCCGATCCACAAACCGTGATCATCCAGCAACACAGTGGCCAGCATGTTCACAGTCAACTGGCTGCGATCCTCGCGCACCAAGGTCCATTCCCGGGCTTCGTGCAGGTTATCCGGGCTCTCGACCAGCATCGCCTGACTGGCAGGGATTCGCTTGCCCAAGGCCACGCTCAGGCTAGCTGCACGGGCTTCCAGTTCCGACGCCAAGTGCAAGCTTTCCAGGGTCAACTTACCCACCACCTGCTCGGCTGAGAACCCGAGCATTTGTTCGGCACCGGCATTGAAGGTGTTGATGACGCCGCGTAAGTCGGTGGCAATGATGGCGACCTGGGTCGCCGCATTCAGCACGCTGCGCAGTTGGCCATGGGCACCGCGTAACTCCTGCTCACGCAGGCGCAACTGCACGGTACGCTGTTCCACCAGCTTCACGGCGCGCTGGCGTTGGCTGACCAGCACATAGAGCAAGGCGCTGAGCAATAGGCTGAGCAACCCGCCCATCGTCAGGATCGTGATCAACGAAGAATGGTTAGTCTGGTCGAACATCTGGCTCGGACGTAGGGTCAGGGCATAAACGTGGTCCCCCAAGGTAAGACGGCGCGCACCGATCAGGTCGCCGTTTGCCACGCTATTGCTCGATTCGTAGAGCACACGTTTCTGTAGGTCGGAGGTATCGACGATCTGCATCACCAGGTTGTCCCGTTCCGGCTTGGGCAAGCCGTCAGCTACTAACTGGCGCATGCTGATCACGGCCATCACGTAGCCAAAGGGCTCATCCTGGGACTGCTCGGAGGTGGACAGGTGACTGACCGGCGCCACCAGCAATACCCCAGTGGCATAAGCAGGCTCAACGCCTACCAGTTGCATGGGCTGGGAAACCGCCAGCTTGCCGCTTTTTTGTGCGCGCTCAAGGGCTGAGCGCCGCAGGGGCTGGGCCAGCAGATCAAAACCCAGTGGCGAGCCCAGCAGACTTTGAGTCTGGCTGTAGAGCACCGGCACGTATTCATCACGCTCAGGCGCCGGGGCCAGTTCTCCGGCGCTATTTAACTCACGGATGACAAAGGGCGCACCACGCTGGCGGGACACCTCTTGTTCGAACTGGCTGCGTTGATCGCGAGACACGCGCGGCGCCCAGGCGTAGGCCCGGGTGCGCAATAGCAAAGGCTGGGCGAAACCATCGAATTCTTCACGGGACACGTCGTCGGAATTGACGAAGAACCGCCGCAGGCTGTTTAAGCGCTGTTCCTGATCTTCGAAGCGTTCCTGCAGGCGGGTATACCGCTCGTTGACCAGCAACTGGAAACGCTGGCGCACCTGTTGTTGATAGAGATCGAAGGACGCCCAGGCGACGATGAGCGTCAGGGTACAGCCCGCCAGAAACACCACCAATGCCACCAGCCAAGCCGACGCCTGTTCACTGATAAAGCCTAGGATTTTCGGGCGAACGGCTTGCATCGGCATAAGCAACACTCACAACGCCAGCGTGCGGGGGTGTCACTTTGGCTAGGCCTTAAGTTATAGCTATCGGCCCAGAGTTTGACCAGCGTAAAAAAGCCGCAAGACCGGATTAAACCAGGCTTGCGGCTTCAGGCTGTTGGTTAACCGCGAGCGGTGATTTTCCAGGCCCGATGGATCTTGGCGTTGCGCGCAAAATCCGGATCGATGGTCTTGTCGCTGATTTCCTCGACCGTGTAGCGCTCGCTGAGGTTTTCCTCCAGCGCGAACTTGCGGAAGTTGTTCGAGAAATACAGCACACCACCCGGTGCCAGGCGTGCCATCGCCAGGTCCAGCAACTGTACGTGGTCACGCTGCACGTCGAAAATGCCTTCCATGCGCTTGGAATTGGAGAAGGTCGGTGGGTCGATGAAGATCATGTCGAACTCATCGCGGCTGGCCTCCAGCCAGGCCATCACGTCACCCTGCTCCAGGCGGTTCTTGTCGGAGAACCCGTTGAGGGAGAAGTTACGACGCGCCCAGTCCAGATAGGTCTTGGACAGGTCAACGCTGGTGGTGCTGCGCGCGCCACCCTTGGCTGCATGCACACTGGCGGTGGCGGTGTAGCAATACAGGTTAAGGAAACGCTTGCCGGCCGCTTCCTTCTGGATACGCATGCGCATCGGGCGATGGTCTAGGAACAGACCGGTGTCGAGATAATCGGTGAGGTTGACCAGCAGCTTCACGCCGCCTTCACTGACTTCGGTGAACTTGCCTTGGGCGCTCTGGCGCTCGTACTGCTTGGTGCCGCTCTGGCGCTCACGACGCTTGACCACCACGCGGCTCTTGTCGATGTTCAGCGCCTGAGGGATCGCCGCCAGCGCATCGAACATACGTGCGGAAGCTTTTTCCGGGTCAATGGACTTCGGCGCGGCATATTCCTGCACATGCACCCAATCGTGGTACAGGTCGATGGCCATGGAGTATTCGGGCATATCGGCGTCGTACACGCGATAGCAATCCACCCCTTCACGCTTGGCCCACTTGCCCAGCAGCTTGAGGTTCTTCTGCAGGCGGTTGGCGAACATCTGCCCGCCTTCGCTCAGGCGCGCCTGCTCGACCACAGGGGCCGGGGCTGGCTTGATCGGGTTGCCGTTCTTGTTGTACTGGCGCTCTTGTGGCTCGACCGGGGCTTGGTCGTAAACGGCCTGCTCACGTTCAGCCTGGCGCTGTTCCGGGGTACGACGCTCGCCGGTAACGAACTGATCCGGGTTGACCTTGATCAGCAGCAATTTGCACGGCAACGCGCCGTTCCAGAACGAATACTGCTTGTGGCTGCGAATGCCCATGCGCTTGCCCAGGTCCGGTGCGCCGGTGAACACCGCGGCTTCCCAGCCCATGCAGGCCTGGCGCAGACGCTCGCCGAGGTTCTGGTAGAGGTACAACAGGCTGGCTTCGTCACCCAGACGCTCGCCGTAGGGCGGGTTGCAGATCACCAGGCCTTTCTGGTTCTGGTCCGGGCGCGGCTCGAAGGTGCCGACTTCGCCCTGGTACACCTTGATCCAATGGCTCAGACCAGCACGCTCGATGTTGTTGCGCGCGGGCTGGATCAGACGCGGGTCAGCCTCGTAGCCACGCACCCACAGCGGGGTTTTATTCATGCCGATGGCGGCACGTTCAGTGGCTTCTGTATGAAGTTTCTTCCACAGCGCCGGCACGTGGCCAAGCCAGGTGGTGAAGCCCCACAGTTCGCGGTTGAGGTTGGGGGCCATGTCGGCGGCAATCATCGCGCCTTCGACCAGGAAGGTCCCCACACCGCACATCGGGTCAGTCAGCGCGCCGCCTTCGGCAGCAATACGCGGCCAGCCGGCACGAATCAGGATCGCCGCCGCCAGGTTTTCCTTCAACGGCGCCGCGCCCTGCTGCAGGCGGTAGCCGCGCTGGTGCAGGCTGTGGCCGGAAAGGTCGAGGGACAGGATTGCTTCGCCACGGTCCAGGCGCAGGTGAATGCGCAGGTCCGGGTTGATCTTGTCGATGGACGGGCGTTCGCCGGTCGGGGTACGCAGCTTGTCGACGATCGCGTCCTTGACCTTCAGCGCGCCGAAGTGGGTGTTGTCGATGCCCGAACCGTGACCGCTGAACTCCACCGCCAGGGTGCCGTCGGAGACCATGTGGTCGGCCCATTCGATGTCCAGCACGCCGTGGTAGAGGTCTTCGGCATCCTTCATCGGGAAGCGCTTGAGCACCAACAACACGCGGTTGGCCAGGCGCGACCAGAGGCACAGGCGATAGGCGGTTTCCATGTCGGCCATGCCGCGCACGGCCGAGGTGTGCTCGCGGGCTTCCTCAAGGCCAAGCCCGACGGCTTCCTCGATCAGCAGGCCTTCGAGGCCCTTGGGGCAAGTGAGGAAGAGTTCAAAACGGTCCGACATGGGGCATTCCAGGCTTTTCAGCAATAAATGAACGGGCGACGCATCGCCGGTTCGGTTTTCAATCAAGCACTTTTCTCGAAGAGTGCTCGCGTGGCACGAATGTGCCGTCCCACCCCGTCTGACGGGCCCTTGAGCCTTTATTGACGGGGCAGAGTGATTTTTTTAAGCAACAAAAAGAAATATTCCGACCCTTCGTCGAATAGTAACCGACCGCAACGGGCCAGCATTCTCACTAAAGGATTAAACCCATCCTCTTTGCAGGGTGCATCATAGCTGGCTTTGCCTCAAAAAAGGGGCGAAAAGCCATCCCAGCTTATGGCTATAGCATCGTAATCGTTACGTGCTTATGACAAAACGATCATTGAATCCGTGTGACCTATTGGTTAGAACTCAACACAGGTTGGCGCCGTAACGACGCCAACACCTAGGCTCGCCACGCCGGCAGCGAGCCCACCAACGGCAGAAAAACTCTGCCCGGCCTCAGACGAGGCCGAAGGATATCAAGACAGTCAACAAGTGAGGGAAACACCCTATGAGAAGACTTAAGCGTGATCCGTTGGAAAGAGCTTTTTTACGCGGATATCAATATGGCGTTCATGGCAAATCCCGTGAGCTTTGCCCATTTACTCTACCGTCGGTACGCCAAGCCTGGATCAACGGCTGGCGAGAAGGACGAGGCGACAACTGGGACGGTATGACTGGCACTGCGGGAATCCACAGACTCAACGAACTTCACGCCGTCGGCTAATCAAGGGCACTTAATTCCGACACCACCACGAATAGATGACGACTTAACCACGCACGCCCTCTCAAGGCGGCGGGCTTCGGCCCAGGGGCTCCTTTTAAGGAGCCCTTTTTATTGGGCGATCCTTCGACGCAATGCTGCGATCGCATCCACCGATTGACGAATAAGTGCCGGGCCTTTGTAGATAAACCCGGAGTACAACTGCACCAGGCTCGCGCCGGCAGCGATCTTCTCGGCTGCGTGCTTGCCTTCGGTGATACCGCCCACTGCAATGATCGGCAAACGCCCGGCCAACTCAGCAGCCAACACCTTGACGATATGGGTGCTCTTGTCCCGCACCGGCGCACCTGACAGGCCACCGGCTTCGTCGCCATGGGCCAACCCTTCGACGCCGACACGGCTGAGGGTGGTGTTGGTAGCGATCACTGCGTCCATACCCGAATCCACCAGGGCTTGGGCCACCAGTACGGTTTCCTCGTCACTCATGTCCGGGGCGATCTTGATGGCCAGCGGCACGCGCTTGCCATGGCGCACTGCCAAATCTTCCTGGCGCTGGCGCAGGGCTTCGAGCAATTGCTTGAGGGAGTCACCGAACTGCAGGCTGCGCAAGCCCGGTGTGTTCGGCGAGCTGACGTTGACGGTGATATAGCTGGCGTGGGCGTAGACCTTGTCCAGGCAGATCAGGTAATCGTCCACCGCTCGCTCAACCGGTGTATCAAAATTCTTGCCGATATTGATGCCGAGGATGCCCTTGTACTTCGCAGCCTCAACCCGCGACAGCAGATGATCGACGCCGAGGTTGTTGAAACCCATGCGGTTGATGATCGCCTCGGCTTCAGGCAGGCGGAAGATCCGCGGCTTGGGGTTACCGGGCTGCGGCCGTGGCGTCACGGTGCCGATCTCGACAAAACCGAAACCCAGTTGCGCGAAGCCATCGATGGCCGCGCCGTTCTTGTCCAGGCCAGCGGCCAGTCCGACCGGGTTGGGGAAGTCGAGCCCCATCACTGATACCGGCATTTTTGCGGGTGCCTTGCACACCAGGCCGTTGAGCCCCAGGCGGCCACCGGCGCCGATCAGGTCCAGGGACAGATCGTGGGAGGTTTCCGGGGAGAGTTTGAACAACAGCTGGCGGGCCAGGGTATACATGGGCGGGCTAGACTCGGATGGCGGCGAAAGGTGGCGGCGATTATAGCCGGGGTGACGGGGTGCACGCGAGGCGTGCTACCCAAACATCAATAGCGCTGCTGTACGAGCAACTCATAGCGTGCCCAAATTTTCTCTGCATAGCGCATGCGCAATGCGTCGCGCTGGGGGCCTGAGCCGGCGCCAACATTGTAGGAACCTACCGCCGTCCAGTTGTAGCCAAAGCGCTGAATGAAATCGGCCAGTATGGAAGCGCCCACTTCCACTGAGAGGCACGGCTCACTCAACAGCCGCTCCTCGGTAATGCCCAGCTTGAGCAAGCGGGGCAAATGGATACTGTTGATCTGCATCAGGCCGATGTCACGCGTACCATTTTGGTTTGCGTGGTTGATCGCATCTGCACGAAACCCCGACTCCACGGCAGCGATAGCCTGCAGCAATTCAGGCTCGATACCGTAGCGACTGGCGGTTTCCTCCCAGCAGTAGGCAAACGCCTGGTTTGCGCTGATCAATAGGCCGAGCAACAGCAGCCTGCGCCACAGCTTAGCCACGCCTGAGCTGGCCACAGGCCGAACACAGGTGCTGCGCGGCATCCGTATGCCCGGCCCCATGCCGCTCAACGTTCACCGGACAGGTGAAGCGATACCCACGACCGTAGATGGTCTTGATAAAACCCTTGTCGGCTCCAAGATGCTTGCGCAGCGAGTAAATGCAACGGGTCAGTGACTCCTCCGCGACCTCCCCTTGTGGCCAGGCCAGTTCAAGCAAATGATCCTTGGTCATCAGGACACCGCCAGAGGCAAGCAGCAACCGCAAAACATGCAGCTCCTTGGGCGGCAACTGAACATCGCTGACTTTACCGCTTAGACGACCATCGCCATGCAGTATCCACTGGGAGAAATACAGGGAAGTCGCAGTCAACCCATCATTCACGACGGCCATATCCACCTCGGCATCCGACTCATTCCTTATTTCCAGTACTGGCTCTTGTGCCCACGTCATGACTATAAAAAACCGCCTTGCAGCCCACGCTAGGAAAAAACCCATACAGCCGCCGCTTTTCAGCATCACCCTGTAAGACCGTTCATTTACAACTGTCAGATGCCCCTTTTCGATAGACCTCGTGCAATTCAATCCCCAGGCGATCCTCCAACTGCACCAACTCCCCCAACGCCAATAGCCGGCCGTTAACCCGAACCTCCACGCAGTGGTTGATTCCAGGCGCCAATGGCAGCACCTTCCCAGGCGCAAAGGCTGAAAGGCGCCTGAAACTGACCAGTTGTTCCTGTAGAAGAATTTCCATATGCACGGGTTAGCACCTTTTTCACGGAGAGATATCGCGACCCGGGTGCACAAACGCACGTTGCACTCGTTCGTATTGCGCCGCAGTCAACGGCGGCGCACCAACGCCTGCCGGTAAGGCCTTCTCGCTACCCATGGCCCGGGACTGAATCACAAACAGACGAACCTTGGCCGAGCCATTTGATACGGCGTTTCGTCCCTGCTCATTGGCCTCACGGCTAAACGGCCCCAACCACAGGCGCTTGCCCTGCGGCACTTGCACCACGCTACTGACACTCACCCGTCCGACCGCGCTCGGTTTGCCGCGCCGACCTACCTGGCTCATCTGGCGACCATCCTCAACGTGGAGAAGCATCTCGATCTGATTCGCTTCGGCAAAACGCGGCAACACGCTGACTTGGGAGCCGTAATGCACAGGCTTCCAATCAGCATGATCCTGTCCGGGAGCGGGCAGATAGAAGGTGTGGTTATCCTGAAATACCGCTGGCACGTTCTCTTGGGTGAGAATCACCGGTAACGTCATCACTTTCGCTCGCCGCCGATGCTCCAGCGTGGCGATTTGCGCCATCAAGCGGTTATCGTCAATCGGTTCCAGGATTCGCGTGGCCTGACCCTTCGCCTCCTTATCCCAGGCAGGCTCCAGTTTTTTCAGGTCGTCACGCTCCACGTCCACCATCCAGAGCGAGACTTCGACAGACCGCTTGGGTGTGTCCAACTCGGCGATCAATCGCTCGATGAATCCCAATTGCTCAGGTTCGCCCTTGATCAGCAGGCTGTTGGTATCCAAATAGGGGATCACCACCAGACTCTTGTCGGCCAGTGGTCCGTCCTCCTCAGACGCCAGCAGGGTGTCGATCAGCGACGCGATCCCCGGCACCGTGACCTTTTCCGGGCCCATGGAGTACACCCGGTCAGCAACATGGGTGTTGAGTACCTGGACGACAGCAAACGCCTGGGTACCCACGCGCAAATCAGCACGTTCAAGGTCCATCAATTGGGCCAGTTGCAACACCTGATCGACATAATTAGGCGGACCCGACACGGAGAATGTCCGAGCTCCGCTGATCCTAAGGGGGTAGCGCGTTTCATCAACCCCAGAGCGGCGCATGAGGGCACGAAACCTGTCGACGGATATATGCAACAACGTCACGGTCGAGCTTTTTGCTTCGCTGACGTCATAGATGTAGAGCGCCTGCCCGTCGCCGTACCAGATCAAGCCGTATTGCAATGCAAGCGTCTCCAGGGCGTGTTGAGGTGTATCGAGGTCAATGACTTCACTGATGCGTGTGCGCGCCACTTCACTGCTCACGACAATGGGCAGGCCCATAGGCACGGACAAGGCAGTAAAGACGGTATGCAGGCTCTCGTCCTGCGCCTGATAGGTTTCGCCATGGGCATCGGCACCTCCCAGCATCAGCGCGGCAAGCAGTAGCCAGAGGCAGGGAGTCGTTAAGGGAAAGTCAGCGTACACCGTAGGTTTCCTGGGCGGCCTGGCAGTGAGAGGCGGCCATACTGAGAGGCCGTCCATTTTCAATCTTGATGGAAAGGTGACGGCCGACAGCGCTTCCAGGCCCGTGGCATGTGCCTTGCTTTGCACTCGGTATCAGAGCGCACTCCAACGGCGGAGCGAGCTTACGGACAAAGGCGTCGTTACCCGCAATGGCCTTGCATCGCCATCTGAGGGAACGGCGCTTTTTTTTGAAAGAAAAGGTAGGTGTTGATGAACGATTCGGTTGGCAGCAGCCCGACAAGAGACCCACTGGCCTGGGTCAACGGCAGTGATGCTCCGGAAAAGAGCAGCCTCGACCTGGGCTTCATGGCTTTGAGCGACTGCGCCTCCCTGGTGGTGGCGGCAACCCAGGGCTTCGCTCAACCTTATGGCCTGACGCTAAACCTCAAGCGCCAATCCTCGTGGGCCAACCTGCGGGACAAACTGGTCAGCGGTGAACTGGACGCCGCCCACAGCCTGTACGGGTTGATCTATGCCGTTCACCTGGGCATCGGCGGCGTCGCACCCACCGACATGGCCGTGCTGATGGGATTGAACCAGAACGGTCAAAGCATCAACCTGTCCCACGCCCTGCAACGACAAGGGGTGGTCACTCCTGAGGCATTGGATCGCCACGTGCACCAAAGCCGAACAAAACTGACCTTCGCACAGACCTTTCCCACAGGCACCCACGCCATGTGGTTGTACTACTGGCTCGCAAGTCAGGGCATTCATCCGTTACAGGATGTGGACAGCGTCGTGGTACCGCCCCCACAAATGGTTGCGCACCTGCAAGCTGGTCGGATTGATGGCTTTTGCGTCGGAGAACCCTGGAGTGCCAGCGCAGTCGCGCAAAACCAGGGCTTTACACTGGCAACCACCCAAGCGATCTGGCCGAACCATCCAGAAAAGGTGCTCGGCTGCACACAGGCCTTCGTCGACCAATACCCCAACACCGCCCGCGTATTGGTCATGGCTATCCTCGAAGCCAGCCGCTTTATTGAAGAAAGTATCGAAAACCGGCGTTCCACCGCGCAGTTGCTCAGCGGCCGCGAGTACCTTGACGCGCCTCTCGACTGCATCGAACCCCGCCTGCTGGGCATTTATGACGATGGCCTGGGCAACCACTGGCAGGATCCCCATGCCCTGCGCTTTTTCGCCGATGGCGAAGTGAACCTGCCATATCTCTGCGATGGCATGTGGTTCATGACCCAGTTTCGACGCTGGGGCCTGCTGCGCGAAGACCCTGATTACCTGGGCGTTGCCCGCCAGGTCCAGCAACTGGCGCTGTATCGCCAGGCGGCAGACGCGCTGGGCATCAATGCGCAACGCCAGGACATGCGCAGCAGCCAACTGATCGACGGCAAGGTGTGGGACGGCTCGGACCCCGTCGGCTACGCCCGCAGTTTCCGATTGCATGCCATCGCCGACCACGCCAACCGCCAAGCCTTGCGCTGACAGGAGCACTTCTATGCTGCGAATCCTGTTGATCAATGACACCCCGCGCAAGGTCGGGCGCCTGCGTACGGCGCTGATCGAAGCTGGCTTCGAGGTGATCGATGAGTCCGGCCTGACCATCGACTTGCCGGCACGCGTCGAAACAGTGCGCCCGGATGTGATTCTGATCGATACCGAGTCACCGGGCCGCGATGTGATGGAGCAAGTGGTGCTCGTCAGCCGCGACCAGCCCCGGCCTATCGTGATGTTTACCGACGAGCACGACCCGAACGTGATGCGCCAGGCCATCAAGTCCGGTGTCAGTGCCTATATCGTCGAGGGCATCCAGGCCCAGCGCCTGCAACCGATCCTCGACGTGGCCATGGCCCGCTTTGAAAGCGACCAGGCCTTGCGCGCCCAGCTTCAGGCGCGGGACCAGCAGTTGGCCGAGCGCAAGCGCATCGAACTGGCCAAGGGCATGCTGATGAAAATGAAGGCCTGTAATGAGGAAGAGGCCTACACACTGATGCGCCGCCAAGCCATGAGCCGCCAACAGAAACTGATCCAAGTGGCAGAGCAAATCATCGCCATGAGTGAACTGCTCGGCTGATGTGGCGCGGGACTTGCTAAACAATCATCACAGGTAACCAACGGCGGTTGCCCCTCCACGACAAAGACGTCGCACATCCGGTTTGCCCTCGCGAACCCGATGGCGGCGTTTTTTCGTTTTGGCCCCAGCAGCACGGGGCCGGTGGGGCGGCCTCAGCCGGCTGCTCCATCACTAGGCCTTCTTACAAGACTCCCAACCGTTGAGGTGCGTGATGAAATCAAGCTTCTGGAAATCCGGGCACACCCCGACCCTGTTTGCCGCGTTCCTGTATTTCGATCTGAGCTTCATGGTCTGGTATTTGTTGGGCCCGCTGGCGGTACAGATTTCCGCCGACTTGCACCTGACCACTCAACAACGCGGCTTGATGGTGGCGACACCGATCCTTGCGGGCGCTGTGTTGCGCTTCCTGATGGGCATGCTGGCGGACAAGCTATCCCCAAAGACAGCCGGGCTGATTGGCCAGGTGATTGTGATTGTCGCGTTGTTCGGCGCCTGGAAACTGGGGGTTCACAGCTACGAACAAGCCTTGTTGCTAGGGCTGTTCCTCGGTATGGCCGGCGCATCCTTTGCAGTGGCGTTGCCGTTGGCGTCCCAGTGGTATCCAGCCGAACACCAGGGCAAGGCCATGGGCATCGCCGGCGCCGGTAATTCGGGCACAGTGTTCGCTGCATTGTTGGCCCCGGTACTGGCGGCGGCCTTTGGCTGGAGCAACGTGTTCGGCTTCGCACTGATTCCGCTGATCCTGACCCTGATCGTGTTCGCCTGGCTCGCGAAAAATGCGCCTGAACGCGCTAAAGCCAAGTCCATGGCTGATTACTTCAAGGCTCTGGGCGACCGCGACAGTTGGTGGTTCATGTTTTTCTACAGCGTGACCTTCGGTGGATTTATCGGCCTGGCCAGCGCCCTGCCCGGCTATTTCAACGATCAATACGGCCTGAGCCCCATGACCGCCGGCTACTACACCGCCGCCTGCGTGTTCGGTGGCAGCCTGATGCGCCCACTGGGCGGCGCCTTGGCCGACCGTTTCGGCGGGATCCGCACACTGCTCGGCATGTACAGCGTCGCAGCAATTTGCATCGCGGCAGTCGGTTTCAACCTGCCCAGTTCCTACGCGGCGCTGGCGCTTTTCGTCTGCACCATGCTCGGTTTGGGCGCAGGCAATGGCGCTGTGTTCCAACTGGTACCACAGCGTTTTCGCCGTGAGATCGGCGTGATGACCGGCCTGATTGGCATGGCCGGCGGCATCGGCGGTTTCGCCCTGGCGGCGGGCATGGGTGCGATCAAGCAGAGCACCGGAAGCTATCAATTGGCCTTGTGGTTGTTCGCGAGCCTGGGCGTATTGGCCTGGTTCGGTCTGCATGGCGTCAAGCGCCGCTGGAGAACTACTTGGGGTTCGGCCGCTGTGACCGCCGCGCGCGTCTGATGAGCCTGCAACTGAGCATCGCCCACGCCAGTGCCATCGGCCCACGGGCGGAAAACCAGGATGCGCTGCGGGTGGTTACCCCCGCTGCGGAACTGGCGGCGAGCAAAGGCTATCTGTGCGCCATGGCCGACGGCGTGAGCCAGTGTGCAGACGGTGGCCTGGCCGCCCGATCAACTCTGCAGGCCCTGGCCCTGGATTACTACGCCACGCCGCAAACCTGGGGCGTGGCACAGGCACTGGAGCGGTTGCTACTCGCACAGAACCGCTGGCTGCAGGCCAATGGGGGAGGTCAACCGTTGCTGACCACCCTCAGCGCCTTGGTCTTTCGCGGCCAGCGCTTCACCCTGGCCCATGTCGGCGATTGCCGGGCATATCGCTGGCTGGACGGCGAGTTGCAGCGCATCAGCGAAGACCATGTGTGGGAACAGCCGGGCATGCAGCATGTTCTCAAGCGTGCCCTTGGCCTGGATCAACATCTGGTCCTGGATTTTCTCGACGGTCAATTGCGCGAGGGTGAGTGTTTCCTGCTGCTCAGCGATGGCGTGTGGGCGACCCTGGCCGATCACAGCATCAGCGCGATCCTGCGTGAACAAACCGACCTCGACCTGGCGGTAAGCACCCTGATCAACGCCGCGCATCTGGCGGGTAGCCAGGACAATGCCAGCGCCCTGCTGGTGCGTGTCGACACGGTCGGCGAGGCCACGCTCGGTGACGCCTTGGTGCAGCTGCAGCAATGGCCCTTGCCACCGCCACTCAAAGCCGGGCAACACTTTGAAGGTTGGCAGGTCGACGCCGTCCTGGCACACAGCAGGCAGTCATTGTTGTACCGGGTACGCGATGCCCAGCAGCAACCCTGGCTGCTGAAAACGCTGCCCCTGAGCCGCGATAATGACAGCGACGGCGGTCAGGCATTGTTGTCGGAAGAATGGTTTCTGCGACGGGTTGCCGGGCGGGCGTTTCCGGAAGTCCATACGGCCAGCGGGCGTCAGCATTTGTACTACGTGATGCGTGAATATCCCGGTATGACCCTCGCCGAGCTCTTTCAGCGCCAGGGCCCACTGCCCCTGGCGCAATGGCAGTCCGTCGCCGAGCGTTTGCTGCGCGCGGTGGGCATGCTGCATCGACGGCAGATCCTGCACCGCGATATCAAGCCGGAAAACCTGCTGCTGGGGGACGACGGAGAATTGCGAGTATTGGATTTCGGTCTGGCGTATTGCTCGGGCCTGTCAGAGGATCGCGCCCATGTGCTGCCCGGCACTCCGAGCTTTATCGCGCCTGAGGCGTTCAATGGCGACCGTCCTACAGCACAACAGGATTTATATAGCGTTGGTGTGACGCTGTATTTCCTGCTGACCGGGCACTACCCATACGGTGAAATCGAAGCTTTCCAACGACCTAGATTTGCCCAATCCGTCACCGCCAGCCGCTATCGTCCGGACCTCCCGGACTGGCTCCCTCTGAGCCTGGAACGCGCGGTGGCAGCGCAGCCCGCGCATCGCTACGAGACTGCCGAGGAATGGCTGCTGGTGCTGGAGCAGGCTGATCGCCAAGAGCTGAGCATCCGTCCGAAGCCACTCCTTGAGCGCGAACCTTTGAAGGTTTGGCGCACCTTGGGCCTGGTCTCGATGCTGATCAATCTGATTCTTCTGTATTCACTCTTTCATAGCTGACGTCAGCTCTAGACGAGGAAAAACACATGAACGCAAAAGTCTGGCTGGTGGGCGCAGGCCCCGGCGACCCAGAACTGTTGACCCTCAAAGCCGTACGGGCAATGAACGAAGCCGATGTAGTGTTGATCGATGATTTGGTCAACCCGGCCGTACTGGAGCACTGCGCCGAGGCTCGTGTGATTACCGTGGGTAAACGCGGTGGCTGCCGCTCAACCCCGCAGGATTTTATCCATCGCCTGATGCTGCGTTACGCCCGCCAAGGCAAGTGCGTGGTGCGGCTCAAAGGTGGCGATCCGTGCATTTTCGGACGCGGTGGTGAAGAGGCCATGTGGCTGCGCGAGCGTGGCGTCGAGGTGGAGTTGGTCAACGGGATCACCGCAGGGCTGGCGGGTGCGACGAACTGCGCGATTCCTCTGACATTGCGCGGTGTCAGCCGCGGCGTGACGTTGGTCACGGCCCACACTCAAGACGACAGCAGCGTTAATTGGCGCGCGCTGGCAGAAGGTGGAACGACATTGGTGGTGTACATGGGCGTGGCCAAGCTGGAGGAGATTCGCCAGCAATTGCTCGGAGGCGGGATGGCAGCTGATATGCCAGTGGCGATGATCGAAAATGCATCACTGCCCCAGCAGCGCGAATGCCGTAGTGAGCTGTCACGCATGCACGAGGATGCTCATTCCTTTGCCTTGAAGAGCCCTGCAATCCTGGTGATTGGCAGTGTTGCCGCCACCGACCAAGTGGCCTACATCACGGCAGCGGCCAGTGCCTGAGGCAAATTCCAGGCGAAAAAAAGCCCGGCCTGAGCCGGGCTTTTTTCTACTCAGTAATTACTGAGCTTGAGCTTCAACCGACGCTTCTACGCGACGGTTAACAGCACGACCTGCTTCAGTTGCGTTGTCAGCAACTGGGCGGGATTCGCCGTAACCAACAGCAGTTACACGGCTAGGAGCAACGCCGTCTTTAACCAGGACTTGCTTAACAGCGTCAGCACGACGCTGGGACAGCTTCTGGTTGTAAGCGTCTGGACCTACGGAGTCAGTGTGACCAGCAACTTCTACGTTGGTAGCTGGGTACTGAGCCATGAAGTCGGCCAGGTTTTTCACGTCGCCGTAGCTGTTAGGCTTAACAACGGATTTGTCGAAGTCGAACTTAACGTCCAGCTCAACACGAACAACCTGAGCAACTGGAGCTTCTGGCTCTGGAGTTGGCTCTGGAGCTGGTGCTGGAGTAGGAGCTGGAGCAGCTGCGCCAGCGTTACCGCCGAAGTTTACGCCCAGGCCGACCAGTGCGGAGTAGTCCCACTTGCCGTTGTCCAGACCGTAGTCAGCTTCAACACCGGCACGAGCGTACAGGTTGTTGGTGAAGTAGTACTTCACGCCAGTACCGACGGTAGCGAAAGTGGTCTGATCGCGACCGCTGTGGCCGTCAGCTTGTACGTTGCCACGGCTCTGGTGGCCGAAACCGCCTTCAACGTATGGACGCAGGCTGTCAACACCAGCTTGACCGAAGTGATACTGGGCAACCAGGCTGCCGGTATCGCCTTTGATCTTCTGGCTACCAGTACCGTCGTTCGAACGGGTGTGGTTGGTTTTGTCGTAGGACAAGTTCAAGGACAGGTCGTCGGTCAGGAAGTAACCGATGCGAGCGCCAGGATTGAAGCCGTCTTCGATGTGCTTGACGCTATCGTTGTACTGCTTCTTGTAGAACAGCTCGCCTTCAACTGCGCCTTGGCCTTGTGCCAGAACGCCGAAAGAAGTTGCGGCAATAAGAGAACCAATGGCCAAGCCCAAGGTGTTTTTCAGTTTCATCCGTTAAATCCCCATCTGGTGATTGTAAAGCAGTCCCACAAACCGGGGGACAACTCGGCGACAAGTCTAACAGAACTTGCCTACACGTAAGAGATATTTGCCACGCACTAAGTTTCAGTCTCGCCCGCAAATTTCTCACGTAATTTATCTAGAGCACGTTTGTAACGCATTTTTGTAGCACTCAAACCCATGTGCATGATGTCAGCGATTTCCTGGAACTCGAGCTCTGCGACAAATCGCAGCACCAGAATTTCCCGGTCAATCGGGTTCACATACACCAGCCAGCGATCGAGTCCGCCCTTTTCCTCGGGTGCCGGCGACTTCTCTTCAGTCGCCTCCTCAAGGGGGTCCAGACTCAAAGCGTCCATCAAGCGACGCTTTCGCCGTTCCTTCCGATACTGCGTGATGCACTCGTTGTACGTGATGCTGTAGAGCCAGGTCTTGAACTTCGATTTACCCTCAAAGTTCTTCAGGCCGTACAACACCTTGAGCATCACTTCCTGACAGACATCGTCCGCATCTCTATCGTTCCCTAAATACCTTGAACAAACGTTGAACAGAGTGCGTTGATATCTGCGCATCAATTCTTCGTACGCGCGAGTGACGTGAAACAGCTCCGTGTGCGAGCGCGCGACCAACTCCTCATCAGAGAGCTCACGGGGGTCATAGCGCGTGGACAGCGTTTGGGCTTTATTCAAAACAAGTCGTGCCGACAGTCAGGTCAATGTCCGCTACAGCCCGGTCAGCCGAGCTTGCGGCGGCGTACATTAGCAGGGTTTACCGGATTAGCGGCTACTGACCTGCTGCTCCAGGAGAATCCGATTGGACAACGACACCAGGTCACCGTCATCGGTCAGCACCGTCGTCTTGACCGTGCCGATCTCCTCGATTTGCCCTTCGACCTCGCCTACACGCACCTGTTGCCCAACTTGATACAGCTCGCGCACATAGATTCCCGCAAGAATCTGACCCGCAATTTCCCGGCTTCCCAAACCCATGGCCAGCGCAACGGCCAGACCAACGGTAATCAAAACGATCACAATTACGTGGTTGAGCAGGTCAGTCTTGACCTCCAACTGGCTGATCGCGACCGAAATACTGATGATGATCACCAACCCCTGGGCAATTCGCCCCAGGCCAGCAGCATAGTCCAGCCCCACGCCTTCGGCAGCGCCGCGCACCAGCCCATTGGCCAGTTGCGCCAGCAGAACACCTACCAGCAGTACCAGCGCGCCGCCGAAAACTTTCGGTAAATACAGCGCCAGCATGTCGAGCGTAGCTGAAACTCGCTCAAGTCCAAGGGATTGAGCCGCAGAAACCAGAAAAATCAGCAAAACGAACCAATAGACGATCTTACCGATCAACGTGGAGATCGGCACTTGCAGCCCGGCACGCCCCAGCAGCTTGGTCAGGCCAGTGCCTGCCATCAGGCGATCAAGCCCGAGTTTAGCGAGCAATTTGGACAGCAGGGTATCGAGCAGCTTGGCTACGACAAAGCCCAGCAATACCAGGACCAGAGCACCAAACAGGTTGGGAATGAAGTTCGCCACCTTGGTCCACAATGCGGTCATTGCAGTGACCAGGCTCTGGGTCCAGAGATCAAGTTCCATATTCAATCAGCCTTATCAGCAGTGCGAGCAAGAGGTTTACGACGGGAAACCGGTGAAACATGGGCCGAACCGTTGTTCAAGGCCATCATCAACGCCGGCACCCAGCGGCCGAGCAGACCGAACAGGTCACCCGCGCCCACCTGGCGGTTAGCGGTTTTCAACACGCGGCCCAGGCAGGCATCGTCGTCACGGTTGGACGGCGAGGCATTGAGCATGTCACGTAAAGACTGTTCGAACGGATCGTGCATAAAGACCTCTCGCAAGTGTTTTAAAGACGAGGGGAAAATTCCTGGGGTCACATAGGACCCTTCCTACATTCAGGTGATATTCAGCTCAAACCCAGCGTAACCGCCGAAATAGCCACCATTGTCCGAGGGCCACCGACACCATCAACAGGCACGCAATGATGAAGCCATAGGGGCTCTGAGAGAAAGGTATGCCTCCCACATTTATACCCAGTAAGCCGGTCAAGAAGCTCATGGGCAGGAAGATTCCAGTGATGATCCCAAAGCGATACATCGTGCGGTTCATGCGCACGCTCAAGCGCCGGTCTTCGGCCTCCAGCACAAGCCCCACGCGCTCGCGGGTCAATTCGAGCTCTTCCAGATAGCGGGTCAGGCTGTTGTTCAATTCGTTCCAATAGTCGGCATCGTCATCGCAGAACCATGGCAATTTGATCCGCGTCAGTTGAGCAAAAATGTCCCGCTGCGGCGCGAGGAATCGCTTGAGCCCTGCCGCTCGTCGACGGATCTGCAACACGCTGCCGTGCTCCGGAGTATACCGTTCGTCGGTATCGAGTTTTTCTTCCTCGGAATCCACGACTTCAGAGAGGTCCGTGACCAGATCCTGCACTTTATTGGTCAGGTACTGCGCCATATAAAGGATGAGTTCAGACGCAGTTCTTGGCCCTTTTCCCTCCGCCAGTTGCACAAGCAGTTCATCGGTAGCGCGCAGCGGGCGCAGGCGCAAGGAAATCACGCGGCTGGCGGCGGCGAAGATACGCACCGACACCATGTCTTCGGGCTCTGCACCCGGATTGAGGTTAACCCCGCGCAGGAACAGGAGGAGCTCGCCCTCTGGCAGCGGCAACAAGCGCGGGCGGGTGTTCTCCTCCAGCAGCAGGTCGCAGGCAAATTCGCTCAGGCCACTGGATTTACGCAGCCAGGTCTGGGTCTGCGGATGGCTGCGATCCCAATGCAGCCACAGGCTTTCCTGGGGCTGCAGTTGCAAGTCGTCGAGCTCAGTCCGGGCAATCGAACGCGCACCGCCTTTACCGTCCAGCACCAGGGCATGCACCAGCCCCCATTGCGCGTTTTCTTCCTCGAACATCCTCACCCCGTCGGTTATTGCGGTTTATTCAGGCATTTTCAGCGGGCTTGGCGACACAATCACGCCATTATTATCCGCATAGATGTACTCACCCGGACGAAAGGTCACGCCGGCAAATGTGACCACCACATTCAAGTCACCAATGCCGCGCTTGTCGGTCTTCATCGGGTGGCTGGCCAGGGCCTGGACGCCAAGATCGGTCTGCGCGATGACATCGACATCACGGATGCAACCGTAGATCACCAACCCTTCCCAGCCGTTTTTTGCAGCTTTCTCGGCAATCATGTCGCCCAACAACGCGCGCCGCAGGGAACCGCCCCCGTCGACCACGAGCACCTTGCCGGCGCCCGGCTGGTCGGCTTGCTCCTTCACCAGCGAGTTATCTTCGAAGCACTTGATGGTGACAATCTCGCCGCCAAAGGAATCTCGGCCGCCAAAATTACTGAACATCGGCTCGACCACCTGCACCAGATCCGGGTAGGCGTCGCAGAGGTCGGGGGTCACGTAATGGTTCATCGAAAAATTCCTTTCTGCCAGAGAAGTGTCTTTCAAAGAAGTACCGGCCGAAGCGGACGGGGAACATCCCTTTCGCCTCGCCGCAACGCAAGAGCCACTGCGCGACTGAATATGACCAGAAGCGTTCAGCGCGTCATATCTTAGCCGCAACCTCGCACAAGCGAAACGCCCTTGGCAGAGCGCTGCGTCAAACCGTCGCCACTGTATCGACCGGGGCGCCAAGCAACGGTGTGAGCGGATCTTTTAACCATTGCGCCACCAGCGGCCACACTTCGGCCTGGGCGGCCTTGCTCACCAGCATTTCCACATGCCCGAAATCCTCGGTAAAACCTTGCTGGCGGCCCAGGCAAAGGTATTGCCGATGCTCAGAACCGATTTGCTCGAACAACTTGCGACATGCCCAATCAGGGTCCTGTTGATCACCGGCAGCACTGACGGCCAACAGCGGCACATCGACGGTTGCCAGGCCTTTCCACCAGTCCTGCTTACCCTCGCCAAAGCGTCCAAACAGGCCATTCCAACGCATGGCTTCGATCAGCACGCCTGCGGGCTCATCCTCCGGACCGCGCTTGAGGCGCGAGCCGGACAATTCCCCGAAGCGTTTCAGAAGCAATCGACCGGTCCACTCCACCGGAGGAAGCTTCAATGGCCAGTGGGTGCGACTGACCTGGCAACCAAACAAGGCCACGGAAGCCACTGCCGGCGCGCCAAGGTGCTCACCACCCAGCGCCGCCGCCAAGGCTGTGCCGCCCAGGGAGTGCCCGATCCAGTGGGGGATCTGCGCACTTTGCTCTCTCACAAACGCGCCGATAGCCGGCAAATCATAGCGCGCGTAGTCAGCGACCCGATTTTTGGCGTAGTCATGATTGCGCTTGGACAAACCATGGCCGCGCATTTCCGGTATCCACACATCGAAGCCCTGGCGCGCCAGGAAAGCACCCAAGCCGATGCCTTTAGGCGAATACCAGAAACGCCGATTGGAAAAACTGCCGTGCAACAAAATAACCGGGATGCCCCGGTTTTCCGGGACATCGGCAAGGCCCAAACGGGTAACTGCCAGCTCAACGGTGCCGTCGGGGCTATTACCGGGTTTGAGGCGATATACATCTTCACTCAGGTCGCCACGACGTTCAGCGCTGATCAGGGCGACGGGAAACAGATTGCTGCTGCTTTGCATAATGCTCTTGCACAAAAAAGGGCGGCGTCCGGAAGGAGATCCGCCCTGCACAGATAAGAATGCCGGTCACCCACAACGAGTGACCGGCACTTTTGACGTAGCGACTTTAGGCGGACGCTTGGCCTTCCGCCAGGAAGAACCAGGTTTCCAGCACGGAGTCGGGGTTCAGCGAGACACTTTCGATGCCCTGTTCCATCAGCCAACGCGCCAGGTCAGGATGGTCGGAAGGGCCTTGGCCGCAGATGCCGATGTACTTGCCGGCCTTGTTACAGGCCTGGATAGCATTGGACAGCAGCTTCTTAACCGCAGGGTTACGCTCGTCGAACAGGTGAGCGATGATCCCGGAATCGCGGTCCAGGCCCAGGGTCAGTTGGGTCAGGTCGTTGGAACCGATGGAGAAACCGTCGAAGAACTCCAGGAACTCTTCGGCCAGGATGGCGTTGGACGGCAGTTCGCACATCATGATGACGCGCAGACCGTTTTCACCACGGGACAAACCGTTTTCAGCCAGCAGGTCCACCACTTGGCTCGCTTCGCCCAGGGTTCGGACGAACGGCACCATGATCTCGACGTTGGTCAGCCCCATCTCATTACGTACACGTTTCAGCGCGCGGCATTCCAGCTCGAAGCAATCACGGAACGCTTCGCTGATGTAACGCGAGGCGCCACGGAAACCCAGCATTGGGTTTTCTTCTTCCGGCTCGTAAAGCTTGCCGCCGATCAGGTTCGCGTATTCGTTGGACTTGAAGTCCGACAGGCGCACGATGACCTTTTTCGGGTAGAACGCCGCCGCCAAGGTGCTGATGCCTTCCACCAGCTTCTCGACGTAGAAGCCCACCGGGTCGTTGTAACCGGCGATGCGCTTGTCGACGCTTTCCTTGATATCCAGCGGCAGGCCGTCGTAGTTCAACAGCGCCTTGGGGTGCACGCCGATCATGCGGTTGATGATGAACTCCAGGCGGGCCAAGCCCACACCGGCGTTCGGCAACTGCGCGAAATCGAAGGCACGGTCCGGGTTGCCGACGTTCATCATGATCTTGAACGGCAGGTCCGGCATGGCGTCGATGGAGTTTTGCTTGATGTCAAAGCCCAGTTCGCCTTCGAAGATGAAACCGGTGTCGCCTTCGGCACAGGACACGGTCACGCCTTGACCATCCTTCAACAGTTGGGTGGCGTTGCCGCAACCTACAACTGCCGGAATGCCCAGCTCACGAGCGATGATCGCCGCGTGGCAGGTACGCCCGCCACGGTTGGTGACGATAGCGCTGGCACGCTTCATCACTGGTTCCCAGTCCGGGTCGGTCATGTCGGAGACCAGTACGTCGCCTGGCTGGACCTTGTCCATCTCGGACACGTCCTTGATGATCCGCACCTTGCCGGCGCCGATGCGCTGGCCGATGGCACGGCCTTCCACCAGCACGGTGCCGGTTTCCTTGAGCAGGTAGCGCTCCATGACGTTGGCCGAAGTGCGGCTCTTCACGGTTTCCGGACGGGCCTGCACGATGTACAGCTTGCCATCGTCGCCGTCTTTGGCCCATTCGATGTCCATCGGGCACTTGTAGTGCTTTTCGATGATCATCGCTTGCTTTGCCAACTCGCTGACTTCCGCGTCGGACAGGCAGAAACGTGCACGCTCGGCCTTGTCCACATCAACGGTTTTCACCGAACGACCGGCCTTGGCCTCGTCGCCGTAGATCATCTTGATGGCTTTGCTGCCCAGGTTGCGGCGCAGGATGGCGGGACGGCCAGCTTCAAGGGTGTGCTTGTGTACGTAGAATTCATCCGGGTTGACCGCGCCCTGTACGACGGTTTCGCCCAGGCCGTAGGCGCCGGTGATAAACACCACGTCACGGAAGCCCGACTCGGTATCCAGGGTGAACATCACGCCGGCGGTGCCGGTTTCCGAACGCACCATGCGCTGCACACCGGCAGACAAAGCCACCAGCTTGTGGTCGAAACCTTGGTGTACGCGGTAGGAAATGGCGCGATCGTTAAAGAGAGAGGCAAACACTTCCTTGGCGGCGCGGATCACGTTTTCCACGCCACGGATATTAAGGAAGGTTTCTTGCTGACCGGCGAAGGAGGCGTCGGGCAAGTCTTCGGCGGTGGCCGAGGAGCGCACGGCGACAGCCATGTCCGGGTTGCCGGCCGACAATGTGGCGAAGGCGGTGCGGATTTCTTCGTTGAGCTTCTCGGGGAACTCGGCGTCCATGATCCATTGGCGGATCTGGCTGCCGGTCTTGGCCAGGGCATTGACGTCATCGACGTCCAGGGCGTCCAGCGCGGCGTGGATCTGAGCGTTCAGGCCGCTCAGTTCGAGGAAATCGCGGTAAGCCTGGGCCGTGGTGGCGAAACCACCGGGCACCGAGACACCAGCGCCTGCAAGATTACTGATCATCTCGCCGAGGGATGCGTTCTTGCCCCCCACGTGCTCTACATCATGGACGCCGAGCTTATCGAGGGAAACTACGTACTCTACCAAGGTGATCTCTCCACTTTCTGTGTTGGAAAAGCTCAGGACGCCGGCGGCTCAGTAGGAGCTAACGCCCGCGCTTGTGGCCTGGACCTGGAAAATAAGTGAGAATGCGGCCCACTGCGGGACGGCAAAATCGCGCCTATCATATCCAAGATTCGCCATCAGCTTAAGGCCCAGGGCTCAAATGAAACGATCTGCTTTCTTTATCTCCGACGGCACCGGCATTACAGCCGAAACATTGGGTCAGAGCCTGCTCGCGCAGTTCGAAAACAATACCTTCGCCAAATTCACGCGGCCCTATATCGACAGCGTGGATAAAGCGCGGGCCATGGTACAACAAATCAATCTTGCGGCTGAAAAAGACGGCTTTCGGCCGATCATTTTCGACACCATCGTCAATCAAGACATCCGTGAGATTCTCGCAACGTCGAATGGTTTCATGATCGACATCTTCTCGACCTTCCTGGCGCCGTTGGAGCAGGAGCTGAGCGAACACTCCTCCTACTCCGTAGGAAAGTCCCATTCCATTGGGCATAACTCCAACTATATGGAGCGTATCGAGGCGGTGAACTTCGCCCTCGACAACGACGATGGCGCCCGCACGCATTACTACGACAAAGCCGACCTGATCCTGGTGGGCGTGTCGCGCTGCGGCAAAACGCCCACCTGTCTGTACATGGCCATGCAATTCGGCATCCGCGCGGCCAACTACCCGCTGACCGAAGACGACATGGAGCACCTGACACTTCCGGCCGCCCTGCGCGCTCACTCCCACAAGCTGTTCGGCCTGACCATCGACCCGGACCGACTCACCGCCATCCGCAACGAGCGCAAGCCCAACAGCCGCTATTCAAGCTACGCCCAGTGCGAGTTTGAAGTGCGCGAAGTGGAAAATCTGTTCCGTCGCGAGAATATTGCGCACATCAATTCCACGCATTTTTCGGTGGAAGAGATTTCCGCGAAGATTCTGGTGGAGAAAGGTGTGGAGCGCAGGTTCAAATAACCTGTGGGAGGGGGCTTGTTACCGATGGCGGCGTGTCAGTTGACAGATTAATTGACTGATCCACCGCCATCGGGGGCAAGCCCCCTTCCACATTTGGGTCGGCGTACATTCAACTCTACAGATGGAACCTGCCCCCGCCCTGCCCCAACGCCGTCGCCAACGCATCAAACCCCGCTCGCAACAACTGATCATCTCCCGAGGTATTGCAGATACTCGCCCGAATAAACTGCGGGACCGCCGTCTGCCCTACGGCAAATGCTTCGGCGGTGGCGATCAGGTAATTGTTCTGCTTGAGCTCCGCCTCGATTTCCGACGCACGCCACGGCTCCGGCACTTCAATCCAGAAGTGCGGGCTATTGAGATGGGTGCGGTAAGCCAGGCCTTCCAGCAGGTCACTCACCAAGGCTTTACGCCGGCTGATCTCGTTGATCTGTTGGCGCAGCAGGTATTCGGCCGTGCCATTTTCGATCCATTGCGTGGCTAGTTCCAAGGTCACCGGCGTAGCCATCCAGCACGTAGAACGTAAGGCCGCCGAAATACGGCTGACCAACGCCGGCGGCGCATGCACATAGCCCACGCGCAGCCCGGCGGAAACGGCTTTGCTCAGGCTGCTGATCAAAATCGTGCGCTCGGGGGCGAAATGGCTGAGGGGCGGCGGCCGGTCTTCGACTAATACTCCATGAGCTTCGTCTTCAAGGATCAGCAGATTGTGCTCGCGGCACACCTTGACCAGCGCTTCGCGGCGCGCCACCGATAACACGGCGGTGGTGGGGTTCTGGATCGTCGGCGTGCAGTACAGCGCCGAAATCCGGTGATTTCGACAGACTTCGTCCAGCGCATTCGGCAACACGCCCTCGTCATCCATCTCCAGGCCGATCAGGCGGATGCCAAGCATGCGCGCCGCGGTGATCAGGCCTGGGTACGTCAGTTGCTCGGTCACCACCGTATCGCCGGCCCGCAGCAAAGCCATCATCGCGCAGAGCAGGCCGTGCTGGCCGCCATTGACGCAGATGACCTGCTCGGGAATCGGATGAAAATCCCTCTGCACCAGCCATTGCGCACCCGCTTCGCGGTAGCGCGGCAGGCCAGCGTCCGGGGTATAGGCGCTGATGTCCTGAAGGAACTTGGCGTTGGTCGATAAGGTTTGGAAGCTCTGGGCCAGGAACGCCGTCTCCTGCCCGGGGATATGCATGTTGCGGCTCATATCGAAGTACTGGCGCGGCTCCTCGCTGACGTTGCGAAAGCCTTCATCGCGCTGGCGCTCCATCCCACGCTTGCGCACGAATGTTCCGTCACCGACTCGCGCAACCACCAAGCCAAGGCGCTCCAACTCACCGTAGGCCCGGCTGATGGTGCCGATGGTCACACCCAGATTGTCGGAAAGCACCCGATGGGGCGGCAGTTTTCGTCCCGGCTCAATCAAGCCTTCGAGGATGCCCCGTTCCATGACATCGGACAGGCGCTTGTACTTCACGCCCTGACCGTTGGACAAGCCCTCACGCATAATTGACACCATGTCAATATTTGTTTTGACAGCCATCTTTCGCCCTAATAGTGTGCTTTTACGGGTTCAATCGCCGAATTTCATAACTCATTACAAGTTCAATATAGAGTTCAATTCCGGCTCAGGGAAGCAATAAACGATGCCAATGTCCGCCGCTATAGAAAACACCGCCAAAACCAACACCCAAAAACAGTGGTTGGCCGGACTGATCACCAGTGTGATGTTCCTGATCGTGTGCCTGAGTTGGGGCACGACCTGGCTGGGCATCAAAATTGCCGTAGAAAGCGTGCCGCCACTGACCTCTGCCGGCCTGCGTTTCCTGATCGCGTTCCCGCTGTTCCTGTGTTTTGCCATGGTGCGGCGCGAGCCGATCCTGTTTCCCCGCGAAAGCCGCTGGTTCTTCGTGTTCGTGACCCTGTCCTACTTCAGCGTTCCCTACTACCTGCTCAACTATGGCGAGATGCATGTCTCGTCCGGCCTGACCGCCCTGCTCTTCAGTTGCATGCCGGTATTCATCCTGATTTTCTCCGCGCTATTTCTGCGCGAGCGCATCTACTTTTCCCAAGTGGTCGGCATCGGCATCGGCTTCGGCAGCCTCTACATGATCATCAGGAGCCAGGGATTGCATCTGGACCACGCCGAGTTCTTCGGCGTACTGGCGATTCTGACCGCCGCGATCATGCATGCCTTGTGCTACGTGATTACCAAGCAGAAAGGCAGCGCCATCAGCGTGATCACCTACAACACCCTGCCCATCGGCATCGCCGGGCTGATGCTGTTCGTCGCCGGGCTGTGGTTTGAAACACCCACCTTTGAAGACATCACCCTGCGCTCCTGGAGTGCCCTGTTCTACCTCGGACTGGTGGCCTCGGTGGGCGGGTTCATCGTGTACTTCATGCTGCTCAAGCGCTTGAGCCCGATCATCCTGTCGTTCGTGTTCATCATCTTCCCGGTGTTCGCGGTGATCATCGGCGCCTGGTACGAAGGCGTGGCGATTTCACGCGACCTGATGCTGTATTCGGCCATCCTGCTGGCTGGCTTTGCGATCACCAAGTTGCCGATTGAAAAACTCATGGCCAAGAAAAATTGACCCACAACCAACGCGAGAGAAACATGGAAGTCCTCCGCCCCACCGCCCTGGAACAGATCTACGCCCACGCCAGCCGCAGCTATCCCGAGGAATGCTGTGGCTACGTCTTTGCCGACGGCAGCGTGTACCTGGGCAGCAATATCCAAAATGAATTGCACCACAAGAACCCCGAGATGTACCCGCGCAGCGCGGCCAGCGGCTACACCTTCTCGGTGGCCGACACCCTGCTGCTGAACAAGGCATTTCGCGGCGACAACCCCGTGGTGGTGATCTACCACTCCCACCCGGACGTCGGCGCGTATTTCAGCGACGAGGACCAGGACAAGGCGCTGTTCCTGGGCGAGCCGATCTACCCCGTGAGCTATCTGGTGGTGGATGTTCGCCAGGGCCAGGCCCTCGGTTCCAAGCTATTTGCCTGGGATGGCAAACATTTCGCCCTTCAACCCTTCAACGACCTGCACACGGAGTTGTCCATGAACGCTGTCTCTTTCCCCGATATCCTGGTTCGCGTGGCCAAGCTGCCGGAATCGACCCTTGAGAGCACCGGATCGACATTGCGCGAAGTCATTGAAAACCTCTGCACCAGCCACCCGCAGTTGCGTGCGCACCTGTTTCACGAGAAGAACAACCAGCTCAAGGAACACTTCCTGTTTACCGCCGAAGAAGAGCTGATCGGTGCCGACGAACCCTTGCCGGAACAAGCCAAAATCGAAGTGCTGCTCGCCACGTCCGGCGGCATAGACCTCGACACTCTGAGCAACGAGGAAGTACAGCGTTACGTGCGCCACATCACCCTGCCGGGCGTCGGCCGCGAAGGCCAGTTGAACCTGAAAAAAGCCAAGGTATTGATCATCGGCACCGGTGGCCTGGGTTCCCCCATCAGCCTGTACCTGGCGGCGGCCGGTGTCGGCACTCTGGGCCTGGTGGATTTCGATGTAGTAGAAAGCAGCAACCTGCAACGCCAAATCGTCCACGGCAACAGCACCCTCGGCATGCCCAAGGTCGAATCCGCCAAGCAACGCCTGCAAGACCTCAACAGTCATATCCAGATCAACGCCCACGACACCGCCCTGAATGCCGACAACGCCCTGGAGTTGGTGAGCGCCTATGACCTGGTGATCGACGGCACCGACAATTTCGACACCCGCTACCTGGTCAATGACGCCTGCGTACAGCTTGGAAAACCCTTGGTGTATGGCGCCATTTACCGTTTCGACGGGCAGATCAGCGTCCTCAACTACAAGGGCGGGCCGTGCTACCGCTGCCTGTTCCCCAGCGCACCGCCCGCAGAACTGGCACCCAATTGCAGCGCCGGTGGCGTGATTGGCGTACTGCCCGGCGTGGTTGGGATGATCCAGGCCACCGAGGCCATCAAGCTGTTGATCGGCATTGGCGAACCGCTGTCCGGGCGCTTGATGCGCTTCGATGCGCTGGCGATGAAATTCAGTGAAATCCGCTTCAAACGCCGCGCTGACTGCCCGTGCTGCTCCGAACTGCGCCACAGTGAAACGGTCGCGCCAGCCGTGTGCGCCGACACCATGCCCAGCGCACCGTCACTCGCCGAAGAGCGCTACATCAAGCCGCGCGTTCTCAAGCAATTGCTCGAACACCCGCGCAGCGCCGACGTGCTGCTGGACGTGCGCGACGCCAGCGAACTGGAGGTGTGCAAGTTACCGGGGGTGGTGCACATCCCGCTCGCCGAGCTGGACGGTCAACTCGACCGCCTCAGCCGCGACAACACTCATTACCTGATCTGCTACGCCGGCACCCGCGCCGAGCAAGCGGCCAGTACGCTGCTCGCGGCAGGTTTTGCCAACACCAAAGTCCTGCAAGGCGGCATGAAGCACTGGGTTCGCGACGTCGAACCCGACATGCCCTTGTACTGAGTTGAGGACTGACTGATGTTGCATAACTCGATCCTCGATGCCATCGGCCACACGCCCATCGTGCGTCTGGCGCAGTTTTCCGAAGACCTCGGCATCGAGGTCTACGCCAAGCTCGAATCCCTCAACCCCGGCGGCAGCCACAAGGCGCGCATCGCCCTTGGCATGATCCTCGACGCCGAGCGCCGGGGCGTGCTGATGCGCGATTCCGGGCAAACCATCATCGAGCCCAGTGGCGGCAACACCGGCATCGGCCTGGTGATGGCCGGTAACGTGCTGGGCTACAAGGTGGTACTGGTGATTCCCGACAACTACAGCCCTGAAAAACAGAAGCTGCTGCGCCTGTACGGCGCCAAGGTGGTGCTGTCGGACAGCCGCCTGGGCAACAATTCCCACGGTGAAAAATGCATGGAGTTGCAGCTGGAAAACCCCAACTACGTGATGCTCAACCAGCAACGTAACGGCGCCAACCCGCAGACTCACCGCGACACCACCGCGCCGGAAATCCTCCGCGCCTTTGGTGATCGCCGCGTGGACTACTTCGTCAGCGGCATCGGCACCGGTGGCCATATCACCGGTATCGGCGAAACCCTCAAAGCCGCCTGGCCGGCACTACGCGTAATGGGCGTGGAACCGGAAGAATGTGACCTGCTGAAAAACCAACACGCGCCGCACCATATCCAGGGCCTGTCGATTGGGCTGATCCCGAGCATCCTCAACCTCGATGTGATTGACGGCATGCTCAAGGTTTCGCGCCAAGACTGCATCGACATGATGAAACGCATCATGCGCACCGACGCCATCAGCCTGGGCCTCTCCTCCGCCGCCAACATGGTGGCCGTCGCCAGGCTTGCCCCCGAACTGCCGCCCGAAACGGTGGTGTTGACCATGGTCTACGACAATGCCGACAGCTACCTGCCCAGCTTCGAATAACCGGTTTTCCAACCAGCCAGAATGCGGGGGTTCCTCCATGGGCGGCTTTATCGACATGCAACACCTGCACGATGAGTTGCTCACCCAACTCATCAAGACCCTGACGCCTGCGCAAATGAAACAGTTGGAACCGCACCTGGCGCCGCTGATCCAGAGCGCCGCCCAATCGGTGGCCGAAGACCTGATCGCCTATGCCTACCGCGACCCGGCTTCACGCGGTCGCGGCGAGCTGATTCTGGAATCCTATGCCTCGTTCAAGGCGGTGCTGTATTACCGGCTTGCGCACCTTGTGTGGAATTTCCCCGACCAGACCAACGGCGTGTTCTCGCGCATCGCCCTCAAGCTCAGCAACCAGGGCAAAGTGCTGTCCGGCGCCGAGATACACCCGGCGGCGCGCATCGGCCGGCGCTTTGTGCTGGACCACGGCTACGGCACGGTCATCGGTGAAACCTGCGAGATCGGCAACGACTGCTACATCCTCTGCGGCGTGACCCTCGGCGCTCGAGGCATTGCCAACAACCCTGACGGCAAGCGCCATCCACGCCTGGGCAACAACGTCGAAGTCGGCTCCGGTGCCCGGGTGCTGGGGTATGTGTTAATTGGCGATAACGTGTTTATCAGCCCGTCCTGCGTGATCACCCAGGACGTGCCCGCCGGGACCAAGGTCAAGGTGGTCAACCAGATCCAACTGCAGAAAAACGATGAATCGGACCACAGCAGCTACCTTGGCGCCTTCGCCCTGGAGGAGCGCTTGCACGTGGTCGGCGAGGTCAACGCCAGCCACAAGGTGACGGTGCTGGATGCCGACTTCCACCCTTTGCCTGGGCTGATGCTGGAGCCGACAGTGAAGGAGCGTCATCACCTCCAATTTCGTCTGCACCGGGTCGAAGCCGGCAATCAACTGCCGCGCCTGCCGCTGAACCTGAAAATCTGCGGCCCGGAATTTGAAATAACCCTGCTTTCCCCCCCTGGCTTGAGTGCAATGGTGCGCCACCTGTTGCAAGCCAGCCCACTGATCGTCGGAGGTTGAACATGTCCGTGCACTCCATGGAAACCCTGGCGCTGTATGACAGCGCGCCCTACCAGAACGCATTCAGCGCCCGGGTGATTGCCGTAAGCGAACACGGCATTGCCCTGGAGCACACACTGTTCTACCCCACCGGCGGCGGACAGCCGGGCGATACCGGCCACTTGACCTTACCCGATGGTACGCGGGTCGAAGTGATCGGCACCGTACGCGACCAAGTACTGCGCTCGATCATCTGGCACCAGGTTGAACACTGCCCCGAGCAACTGGTTGCCGGAGTACAGGTGGATGCCGGGCTGGATTGGGCACGGCGCTACCAGCACATGAAAATGCACACCTGCCTGCATTTGTTGTGCTCGCTCATCGATGCACCGGTAACGGGCTGCAGCATCAGTGCCGACAAAGGTCGCCTGGATTTCGACCTGCCGGAAATGACCCTCGACAAAGACAGCATCACCCGCGACCTCAACGCGCTGATCGAACAGGCTCACCCGGTGAAAACCCTGTCGATGGCTGCCACGGAATACTCCACCCTGCTGCAGATCACCCGCACCCAGGCGGTCGCCCCCCCTGTGATCCAAGGTTCGGTACGGGTGATTGAAATTGCCGGGATCGACATCCAGCCGTGCGGCGGCACCCACGTGATCAACACTGAGGAAATCGGCCGGGTGTTCTGCGAAAAGATCGAGAAGAAGAGTAAGCACAATCGCCGGGTGATCCTACGGTTCGAATGAACGCAATTCAAATGTGGGAGGGGGCAAGTCGAATCGTCACGCCGCCCTCCCACATTTTTAGTTTTGCGTCGCCTGCTAGATCACGAACAGGTCCATGAAGCGGTTTACAGCTGTGGCCTCAAGCTTCGCCTGGTCCTTGCACAACGCAAAGATCTCGGCGCTGCGTTGCGCGGTAAACCGCGTCGCCAGGTTGGCCTTGAACTTGTCTTCCAGCAACGGAATGCCATCCACGCGACGGCGACGATGGCCGATGGGATATTCCACCGCCACCTGCTGGGTGCTGGAGCCATCCTTGAAGAACACCTGCACTGCATTGGCGATGGAACGTTTGTCGGCCTCCAGGTATTCGCGGCTGTAGCGTGGGTCTTCGACAATGACCATCTTGTCGCGCAGCTCATCAATGATCGGGTGGGCTGCATGGAATTCATCTTCGTACTGCTCGGCCACCAGATTGCCGAACGCCAGAGGCACGGCGGTCATGTATTGCAAACAGTGGTCGCGATCAGCGGCATTGGCCAACTGACCCACCTTGGAAATGATGCGGATCGCCGACTCATGGGTAGTGATCACGATGCGCTCGATCTCATGCAGTCGATGTTTGACCTGAGGATGCAAGGTCACCGCCGCTTCGCAGGCTGTTTGCGCATGGAACTCGGCGGGGAAGCTGATCTTGAACAGCACGTTTTCCATCACATAGGTGCCGTACGCCTGGGAAAGACTGAACGCGCGCTTGTCCTCGGGCTTGAGCGCCAGGTCCTTGTTGGTGTGGCTGAACAACACGTCGTAAAAGCCCCACTGCGGCGCGCTTAAGACACCGGGAATGCCCATCTCGCCACGCAGCGCGATATCCGCCAGGCGCACGCCACGGCTTGATGCATCACCCGCCGCCCAGGATTTGCGCGAGCCGGCATTCGGCGCATGGCGGTAAGTGCGCAGCGCTTGCCCATCCACAAACGCGTGGGACAAGGCCGCCAGCAGTTGCTCACGGGTGGCGCCCATCAGCTTGGCAGTGACCGCCGTCGAGGCGACTTTGACCAGCAGCACATGGTCGAGGCCGACACGGTTGAACGAGTTTTCCAGCGCGATAACGCCCTGAATTTCGTGGGCCATAATCATCGCTTCCAACACCGCACGCACGGTCAGCGGCGCATCTCCATTGGCCACACGTTTTTGCGACAGGTGATCGGCCACGGCCAGAATGCCACCGAGGTTATCCGAAGGGTGGCCCCATTCAGCGGCGAGCCAGGTGTCGTTGTAGTCGAGCCAACGCACGATGCAGCCGATGTCCCAGGCGGCCTTGACCGGATCCAGGCGCAACGACGTGCCCGGCACTCGCGCACCGAACGGCACCACCGTGCCCTCGACGATCGGCCCCAGGTGCTTGGTGCACTCGGGAAAACGCAGCGCCAGGAGGCCGCAACCGAGGGTGTCCATCAGGCAGTTGCGGGCGGTGTCGAGGGCGGCTGGGGAGTCGATCCGGTAGGTGAGGACGTAGTCGGCGATGTCCTGCAGAACCTGGTCGTAGTCGGGGCGGTTGTTCTGGTCGACGTTGGTGCTCATGGCAGATCTCCAAAGTGAGTTAGGGTTGTTGCATCCTCAGGGTCAGGGTTGATCGTTTCGCAGGTCTGAATGCCTGCTTATGACTGTGGGGGGCGGTGCGACGATTCGACTTGCCCCCGATGGCGATGGGTCAGTGATGAATGGGTCGACTGACACACCGCTATCAAGGGCAAGTCGAATTGTCGCACCGCCCCTCCCACAAGGGATTGTTGTTGGACTTTAGAAAGAGTCGCCGGGTACGCGGACGAAACCTTCCATCAACACCCGTGCACTGCGGCTCATGATGGCTTTCTTCACCACCCACTCACCGTTCACCTGGGTGGCTTCAGCCCCCACGCGCAACGTGCCGGACGGATGCCCGAAGCGCACCGCATTACGTTCAATGCCGCCTGCGGCAAGGTTGACCAATGTCCCGGAAATCGCCGCTGCCGTACCAATCGCCACGGCAGCCGTGCCCATCATGGCGTGGTGCAGCTTGCCCATGGACAGGGCGCGCACCAGCAGATCCACATCGCCAGCCTTGATCGCCTTGCCGCTGGACGCCACGTAATCCGCAGGCTTGGCCACAAACGCGACCTTCGGCGTGTGCTGGCGCTGGGCGGCTTCGTTCAGGTGTTTGATCAGGCCCATGCGCAACGCGCCATAGGCCCGCACGGTCTCGAACATGGCCAAAGCCTTGGGGTCGCCGTTGATCGCGCCTTGCAGCTCGGTGCCGGTGTAGCCGAGGTCTTCGGCGTTGATGAAAATCGTCGGGATGCCGGCGTTGATCAGCGTGGCCTTGAAGGTGCCGACACCGGGCACTTCCAGGTCATCGACCAGGTTGCCGGTGGGAAACATCGAGCCGCCGCCGCCCTCTTCTTCTGCCGCCGGGTCCATGAATTCCAGCTGCATTTCGGCGGCCGGAAAGGTCACGCCGTCCAGTTCGAAGTCGCCGGTTTCCTGCACAGCGCCGTCGGTAATCGGCACGTGGGCGATGATGGTCTTGCCGATATTGGCCTGCCACACACGCACCACGGCCACGCCGTTGTGCGGAATGCGAGCCGGGTCGACCAACCCGGCGGTGATGGCGAACGAACCCACCGCCGCCGACAGGTTGCCGCAGTTGCCGCTCCAGTCGACAAAGGGTTTGTCGATGGAGACTTGGCCAAACAGGTAGTCCACGTCGTGCTCGGCGCGGGTGCTTTTGGCCAGGATCACGCTTTTACTGGTGCTCGATGTGGCGCCGCCCATGCCGTCGATTTGTTTGTCGTAGGGATCGGGGCTGCCGATCACCCGCAACAACAAGGCATCGCGGGCAGCGCCCGGTACCTGCGCCGAGGCGGGCAGGTCCTGGAGGCTGAAAAATACGCCCTTGCTCGTGCCGCCACGCATATAGGTGGCGGGGATCTTGATTTGCGGTACGTGTGCCATGGTCGTCCTCTTAAGCGGTCGCCGCCGATTCCAGGAAGTCCTGGGCAAAACGTTGCAACACGCCGCCCGCCTCGTAGATCGACACTTCTTCGGCGGTGTCGAGGCGGCAGGTCACCGGCACTTCGACACGTTCGCCATTCTTGCGATTGATCACCAGGGTCAACTGCGCACGCGGGGTGCGCTCGCCGACCACGTCATAGGTTTCACTGCCATCGATGTGCAAGGTGTGACGGTCGGTCCCCGGCAAAAACTCCAGCGGCAACACGCCCATGCCCACCAGGTTGGTGCGGTGGATGCGCTCGAAACCTTCGGCGGCAATCGCCTCCACACCGGCCAGACGCACGCCCTTGGCCGCCCAGTCGCGGGACGAGCCCTGGCCGTAATCGGCACCGGCGATGATGATCAGCGGCTGCTTGCGTTCCATGTAGGTTTCGATGGCTTCCCACATCCGCGTAACCTGGCCTTCCGGCTCGATGCGCGCCAGGGAACCCTGTTTGACCTTGCCGTTTTCCACCACCATTTCGTTGAACAGTTTCGGGTTGGCGAACGTTGCGCGCTGCGCGGTCAAATGGTCGCCGCGGTGGGTTGCGTAGGAGTTGAAGTCGACTTCCGGCAGGCCCATTTTCGCCAGGTATTCACCGGCAGCGCTGTCGAGCATGATCGCGTTGGACGGCGACAGGTGATCGGTGGTGATGTTGTCCGGCAGCACCGCCAGCGGGCGCATGCCCTTCAGCGGACGCGCTCCGGCCAGCGCACCTTCCCAATACGGCGGACGGCGAATATACGTGCTCTGCGGACGCCAGTCGTACAGCGGCGCGACTTTGGGGCCGGTGTCTTCGTGGATCGCAAACATCGGGATATACACCGCGCGGAACTGCTCCGGCTTGACCGAGGCCTTGACCACCGCGTCGATTTCTTCGTCGCTCGGCCAGATGTCCTGCAGGCGGATTTCTTTGCCGTCGGCGTCGAGGCCGAGCACGTCCTTCTCGATGTCGAAACGGATGGTGCCAGCAATCGCATACGCCACCACCAACGGCGGCGACGCGAGGAAGGCTTGCTTGGCGTAAGGGTGAATGCGCCCGTCGAAGTTGCGATTACCCGACAGTACGGCGGTGGCGTAAAGGTCGCGGTCAATGATCTCTTGCTGGATCACCGGGTCGAGCGCGCCGGACATGCCGTTGCAGGTGGTGCAGGCAAACGCCACCACGCCGAAACCGAGCTTATCCAGTTCGTGACCGAGGCCGGCTTCTTCCAGGTACATGGCCACGGTTTTCGAACCGGGTGCCAAGGAGGATTTGACCCACGGCTTGCGCTTGAGCCCCAGCTTGTTGGCATTGCGCGCCAACAGCCCGGCGGCGATCACGTTGCGCGGGTTGCTGGTGTTGGTGCAACTGGTGATGGCGGCGATGATCACCGCGCCATCAGGCATTTGCCCCGGCACTTCATCCCACTGTCCGGAGATACCTTTGGCCGCCAGGTCGCGGGTGGCGACGCGGGCGTGGGGATTGCTCGGGCCGGCCATGTTGCGCACGACGCTGGACAGGTCGAAGGTCAGGCCGCGCTCGTACTGCGCGCCTTTCAAATCATCCGCCCACAGACCGGTGTGGCGCGCATATTGCTCGACCAGCGCGACCTGTTGATCTTCACGGCCGGTGAGTTTCAGGTAGGCGATGGTTTGTTGGTCGATGTAGAACATCGCTGCCGTGGCGCCGTATTCCGGGGCCATGTTGGAGATGGTCGCGCGGTCGCCCAAGGTCAGGTTTGATGCGCCTTCGCCAAAGAACTCCAGCCATGCGCCGACGACTTTCTGTTGGCGCAGAAACTCGGTCAGCGCCAGCACCATATCGGTGGCGGTGATGCCCGGCAGCAGCTTGCCCGTCAGCTCGACACCGACGCTTTCCGGCAGGCGCATCCACGAGGCGCGACCGAGCATCACGCTCTCCGCTTCCAGGCCGCCGACGCCAATGGCGATCACGCCCAGAGCATCCACGTGGGGCGTGTGGCTGTCGGTGCCGACGCAGGTATCCGGAAACGCCACGCCGTCACGCACCTGGATCACTGGGGACATTTTCTCCAGGTTGATCTGGTGCATGATGCCGTTACCCGGCGGGATCACGTCGACGTTCTTGAAGGCCTTTTTGGTCCACTCGATAAAGTGGAAACGGTCTTCGTTGCGACGGTCTTCGATGGCGCGGTTTTTCTCGAACGCATCGGGGTCAAAACCCCCGGCTTCGACGGCCAGGGAGTGGTCAACGATCAATTGGGTCGGCACCACCGGGTTGACCTGGGCCGGGTCACCGCCTTGCAGGGCGATGGCATCGCGCAGGCCGGCGAGGTCGACCAACGCGGTCTGGCCAAGAATGTCGTGGCACACCACACGCGCCGGGAACCAGGGGAAGTCGAGATCGCGCTTGCGTTCGATCAACTGGCTCAGGGAAGCATTGAGAGTGGCCGGGTCGCAGCGGCGCACCAGGTTTTCTGCCAGTACGCGGGAGGTGTAGGGCAAGGTGGCGTAGGCGCCAGGGGTGATTGCTTCGACTGCCGCACGGGCGTCGAAGAAATCCAGGCGGCTGCCGGGGAGCGGTTTGCGAAATTCTGTGTTCATCGTCAGGACTCGGTCACGGTGATTACAAAAGGAAGACCTGGGCCGATCCAGAATTGAAATGCGATTCAAATGTGGGAGGGGCGGTGCGACGTTTCGACTTGCCCCCGATAGCGGTTTATCAGTTGCCATAGGTGTTGAATGACATACCGCCATCGGGAGCAAGCCCCCTCCCACACTTTGACCTCATTCCAATCCTGGGATCGTCAGCCTTCAGCGACGTTCGATTGGCACGAACTTGCGCTGTTCGACGCCGGTGTACTCGGCGCTTGGACGGATGATGCGGTTGTTGGCGCGTTGCTCGAATACGTGAGCTGCCCAGCCGGTAAGGCGCGAGCAGACGAAAATCGGCGTGAACAGCTTGGTGGGAATGCCCATGAAGTGATACGCCGAGGCATGGTAGAAGTCGGCATTAGGGAAGAGTTTTTTCTGTTCCCACATGGTCTTGTCGATGGCTTCGGAGACAGGGAACAGCACGGTGTCGCCCACTTCGTCAGCGAGTTTTTTCGACCAACCCTTGATCACTTCATTACGCGGGTCGTTGTCTTTGTAGATCGCGTGGCCGAAGCCCATGATCTTGTCTTTGCGCGCCAGCATGCCGAGGGTGCCTTCGACAGCCTCCTCTGCCGAACCGAAACGCTCGATCATTTCCATCGCCGCTTCGTTGGCGCCGCCATGCAGCGGACCGCGCAGGGAGCCAATGGCGGCAGTGACGCAGGAGTAGAGATCGGACAGGGTCGAGGCACACACGCGAGCGGTGAAGGTCGACGCGTTGAATTCGTGCTCGGCGTAAAGGATCAGCGAGACGTTCATGACCTTCTCATGCAGCTCGCTCGGTTTCTCGCCGTGCAGCAGGTGCAGGAAATGACCACCGATACTCGGCTCGTCGGTCACGCAGTCGATGCGCTTACCGTCGTGGCTGAAGCGGTACCAGTAACACATGATTGCCGGGAAGGCGGCGAGCAAGCGGTCGGTGACATCGCGCTGCACGCTGAAGTCTTTTTCCGGCTCGATGTTGCCCAGGAACGAACAACCGGTGCGCATCACGTCCATCGGATGGGCGTCGGCAGGGATGCGTTCCAGCACTTCCTTGAGCGCTTGCGGCAGGTCGCGCAGCTTGCTCAGCTTCTGGCTGTACGCAGCCAGTTCGGCTTTGGTCGGCAATTCGCCGTACAGCAGCAGGTAGGCGACTTCCTCAAACTGCGCATCGGCAGCAAGTTCGCGAACATCGTAGCCGCGGTAGGTCAGGCCGGCACCGGCCTGGCCCACGGTGGACAGTGCAGTTTGCCCGGCGACCTGGCCACGCAGGCCGGCGCCACTCAGTACTTTTGCTTCAGCCATGGTTTTTCTCCAATTTTGTCGTTATTCAGGGAGACGTGTTCGTCACTTCTTCGCGGCGAACAGCGCGTCGAGCTTCTGCTCGAAGGTGTGGTAGTCGATGCGATCGTAAAGCTCCATGCGGGTTTGCATGGTGTCGATCACGTTCTGTTGGGTGCCGTCGCGACGGATCGCGGTGTAAACGTTCTCGGCGGCCTTGTTCATGGCGCGAAAGGCCGAGAGCGGATACAGCACGATGGAAACATCAGCAGATTTCAACTGTTCGGTGGTGTACAGCGGCGTCGCGCCGAATTCGGTGATGTTGGCCAGGATCGGCGCTTTCACACGGGCGGCGAACAGTTTGTACATCTCCAGTTCAGTGATGGCTTCCGGGAACACCATGTCGGCGCCAGCCTCGATGCAGGCGGCGGCACGCTCCAGGGCGGACTCCAACCCTTCGACGGCCAAGGCATCGGTACGCGCCATGATCACGAAGCTGTCATCGGTGCGCGCATCCACGGCGGCCTTGATGCGGTCGACCATTTCCTGCTGGGACACGATTTCTTTATTCGGACGATGCCCGCAGCGCTTGGCGCCGACCTGGTCTTCGATATGAATCGCGGCGGCGCCGAACTTGATCATCGATTTGACGGTGCGCGCGACGTTGAACGCCGAGGAGCCAAAACCGGTGTCCACGTCCACCAACAGCGGCAGGTCGCAGACGTCGGTGATGCGGCGCACGTCGGTGAGCACGTCATCCAGGCCAGTGATGCCCAGGTCGGGCACGCCCAGGGAACCGGCCGCCACGCCCCCGCCTGACAGGTAGATCGCCTTGAAGCCAGCGCGCTTGGCCAGCAGCGCGTGGTTGGCGTTGATTGCGCCGACGACCTGCAACGGCTGTTCACTGGCGACTGCGTCACGGAAACGCTGGCCGGGTGTGCTTTTATTGTTCGAACTCATGACTCACCTCTATCAGGGGCGCCGTCCGGGAAGTGACGGGCAATGTTGCGTTTGGACGCGCCGATATGACGGCGCATCAGCAGTTCGGCCAGTTCACCGTCGCGATCGGCAATCGCGTCAAGAATGCGGTGATGCTCGGCAAAAGCCTGGCGTGGACGATTGGGGGTGGTGGAGAACTGAATGCGGTACATGCGCACCAACTGGTACAGCTCGCCGCAGAGCATTTGGGTCAGGGTGCGGTTACCGGCGCCTTGAATTATCCGGTAATGAAAGTCGAAGTCGCCTTCTTGCTGGTAGTAGCCGACGCCGGCCTGGAACGCAGCATCCCGTTCGTGGGTGTGCAGCACTTGGCGCAGCTCTTCGATTTCGGCGTCGGTCATGCGCTCGGCGGCCAGGCGGCAGGCCATGCCTTCCAGAGATTCGCGGATTTCATAGAGTTCGATCAGCTCGGCGTGGCTCAAGGACACGACCCGCGCGCCCACATGGGGCACGCGCACCAGCAGACGCTGGCCTTCCAAGCGGTGGATCGCCTCACGCAACGGGCCACGGCTGATGCCGTAGGTGCGGGCCAGTTCCGGTTCTGAGATCTTGCTGCCGGGGGCGATCTCGCCTTTGACGATGGCGGCCTGAATGCGCCGGAAAACGTTCTCCGACATCGTTTGGGATTCGTCCGACACGACTATCGGAGCTTCAGGCTGAACCAGCATATTGTCGACACCTTGAAAATCAATGCCGCAAAAACTAGCCAATCAGGCCTGGATAGTCAAAGAATAAATACACATTGTCGACAATCGTCTAATAACCCTTGTTGCACGCGCTCGGAGCATGGCCGCCTGCCAGCGGTGGCGCCAAAAAAGCATCATGTTAGAATGCCGCCGCATTTGCCTGACATCGCTTGATGAAACGGCGCACGAGGGAGTTTGCGCAGCAATGCCAGTCGCCTTGAATTGAACATCGCACTGCACCGCCTCAGGATCTATGAGACTCAAGCCCTTCCCCCTGTTTTGCCTACTGTTCATCCCCGGCCTTGGCGTTGCCGCCGAGAAGACCGTGTATGGCCTCAATGAATATGCCCAATTGGCTGGCATCGACCTTGAAGTGGCCGCCAAGCTGGACACCGGCGCCAAGACCGCCTCCCTCAGCGCCCGTGATATCAAGCGCTTCAAGCGCAACGGCGAATCCTGGGTGCGCTTCTACCTGGCCATCGACACCGCCCATTCCCACCCCATCGAACGGCCCCTGGCCCGCGTCAGCAAGATCAAGCGCCGCGCCGGTGACTACGACCCCGATGAGGACAAGAACTACACCGCCCGTCCAGTGATAGCCCTGGATATCTGCATGGGCACCGCTTTACGCAGCATCGAAGTGAACTTGACTGACCGCAGCGCATTCCAATATCCGCTGCTGATCGGCTCCGAAGCGTTGAAACGCTTTGATGCGCTGGTCGACCCCAGTCTTAAATACGCAGCAGGCAAACCCGCCTGCGCCGCCGACGCTCATACCGCCGAGTAAACCGAATGCGCTCTCTTACCCTGCACCTGAAAATCCTGATCGCCATCCTGGTGGTGCTGGGTATTTCGGTCACCGCCTACCAGATCTTCGTGCTGGGCATTCCTGTCACCGAGGACGCGACCGACGATTTGTGGAACATCGACGCCAAGGTCGAGTTCGTCGCCAATCCGAAGGACCCGGTGAAGATCCAGATGTTCGTGCCGCCCCTGAGCCGCGACTTCGTCAGCCTTAATGAGAGCTTTATCTCGAACAACTATGGGGTGAGCGTCAATCGTATTGATGGCAACCGTAAGGTCACCTGGTCGGCACGCCGCGCCAACGGCAACCAGACCCTGTATTACCGCCTGGTGCTGACCAAGCGTTACAGCGGTGAAAAAACCAAGATCAAAGGCCCAACGTTCCGCGACAGCATCGCGGTGGAAGGCCCGGAAAAAATCGCCGCCGAAGCCCTGCTGGCGCCGATCCGCCAGCATTCGGCCGACGTCGAAACCTTCATTACCGAAGCCATCAAGCGCACCAACAACCTCAACGACGACAATGTGAAGTTGTTGCTGGCCGGCGACCCGTCCACGCCTCACAAAGCCAAGATCGTCGAGTTGCTGCTGTCCATCGCCCACGTGCCGGTGGAAAAGGTCCACACCATCCGCCTGGTCGCCGACCAGCCGCAAACGCCCGAACTCTGGCTGCGCAGCTTTAATGGCAATGACTGGCTCTACTTCAACCCGGAAACCGGCGAACAGGGCCTGCCCAGCGACCGCTTGCTGTGGTGGACCGGCGATGAAAACCTGATCACGGTCGACGGCGGCAAGAAAGCCATGGTGACGTTCAGCCTGAACAACAGCGAAATGAACGCGATTCGCCTGGCCAAGCTGACGGATGAAAACACCGACGCCAACTTCCTCGAATACTCGCTGTACGGCCTGCCACTGCAAACCCAGCAGACGTTCATGATCATGGTGATGATCCCGATTGGCGTGCTGGTGATTCTGATCCTGCGCAACCTGATCGGCCTGCAGACCCTGGGCACGTTCACGCCTGTGCTGATTGCCCTCGCGTTCCGCGAGACGCAATTGGGCTTCGGAATCGTGCTTTTCACCATTATTACGGCACTGGGGCTGTCACTCAGGTCGTACCTGGAACACTTGAAGCTGCAAATGTTGCCGAGGCTGTCGGTGGTGCTGACCTTCGTGGTGGTGCTGATCGCGGCCATCAGTCTGTTCAGCCATAAACTGGGGCTGGAGCGCGGGCTGTCGGTGGCACTGTTCCCGATGGTGATCCTGACCATGACCATCGAACGCCTGTCGATCACCTGGGAAGAGCGCGGTGCCAACCATGCGTTGAAAGTGGCGATTGGTACGTTGTTCGCTGCCTCCCTGGCGCACTTGATTATGAGCGTGCCGGAGTTGGTGTACTTCGTGTTCACCTTCCCTGCGATCCTCCTGATCCTGGTGGGCTTCATGCTGGCCATGGGTCGTTATCGCGGCTACCGCCTGACCGAGCTGGTGCGTTTCAAGGCGTTCTTGAAGGCTGATAAGTAATGTTCGGTTTCTGGAAGACCTGGAAGGCCCTGGAAGCGCGGGGAATCATGGGCATCAACCGGCGTAACGCTGATTACGTGCTCAAGTACAACAAGCGCAGCCTGTACCCGATCGTGGATGACAAGATCATCACCAAGGAACGGGCAATCGCGGCGGGTATCCACGTGCCGGAAATGTATGGGGTGATCTCCACCGAGAAGGAAATCGACAAGCTCGATGAAATTATCGGTGGGCGCAGCGACTTCGTGATCAAGCCGGCCCAGGGCGCCGGCGGTGACGGCATTCTCGTGGTGGCCGACCGTTTTGAAGGGCGCTACCGCACGGTGTCCGGCAAGATCATCAGCCATGAAGAGATCGAGCATCAGATTTCCAGCATCCTCACCGGCCTGTATTCCCTTGGCGGCCACCGTGACCGCGCGCTGATCGAGTACCGCGTGGTGCCCGACCAGATCTTCAAGAGCATCAGCTACGAAGGCGTGCCGGATATCCGCATCATCGTGCTGATGGGCTACCCGGTGATGGCCATGCTGCGGTTGCCGACCCGCCAGTCCGGCGGCAAGGCCAACCTGCACCAGGGCGCCATTGGCGTCGGTGTGGACCTTGCCACCGGCCTGACCCTGCGCGGTACCTGGCTGAACAACATCATCACCAAACACCCCGACACCACTAACGCGGTGGATGGCGTGCAACTGCCCAACTGGGACGGTTTCATGAAGCTGGCCGCCGGCTGCTATGAGCTATGCGGGCTGGGCTACATCGGTGTGGACATGGTGCTGGACCAGGAAAAAGGCCCGCTGATCCTGGAGCTCAATGCGCGGCCAGGGCTGAACATCCAGATCGCCAACGATTGCGGCCTGACCTTGCGCACCCACGCGGTAGAAGCACGACTGGAAGCACTCAAAGCCGCCGGCGTGACGGAAACCCCGGAAGAGCGGGTGAAGTTTGTGCAGGAAATGTTTGGGCATATTCCCCCTGTGGAAGGCTGATCCGGTCTTCGAACTGTCTATCGCCGACATCCCCTCTAGGAGCAAATCCTACAGGGGACTACAATCCCCTCCCCCGCGCCCTGGCTGATCCACCCTCGCATGTCGACCTGTTCAGTACACCCGCTGCCCTATCGGGCCAACCCCGCCGAGTATTTTGCGGCGATTCGCCATGCACCCGGCGCGGTCCTGCTCGACAGCGGCCGACCTGCTGCCGAACGCGGTCGTTATGACCTGCTCAGCGCCTGGCCCGAGGCGACCCTGGCAGTGGATCCTAACGAAAGCGGCAGCAACTTCCTGCGGAGATTACGGAAAAACCTTTCACAGTTGGGTGAAGCGAAATTGCCCGACGGCTATGAGTTGCCGTTTGCCGGTGGCTTGATCGGCTACCTGAGCTACGACTTTGGCCGGCATTTGGAACAGCTGCCGCACTTGGCGGTGGATGATTTGCACCTGCCGGATGCGCGTTTTGGACTGTATGCCTGGGCGCTGATCAGCGACCACTTGGCACAGACCAGCCAACTGGTATTTCACCCGGCGCTGGCCGGTAGCGAACGGCAGCGACTGATCACGCTGTTCAGCGGTGACGCCGCCACCGCCCCTGCAACCTTCAAATTGCAGGGCCCCATGGCGCCGGATCTCAGCGTTGAGGCTTACCAACAGGCCATTGAGCGCATCCAGGATTACATCCAGGCCGGCGACTGCTATCAGGTCAACTTCGCCCAACGTTTTCGTGCGCCGTGCAGCGGTGATCCTTGGGTCGCCTATTGCGCCTTGCGCGAAGCCTGCCCGACGCCCTTCTCCGGATTCCAGAGCCTGCCCAATGACGGCGCGGTATTGAGCCTGTCACCGGAGCGTTTCGTGCGCGTCAGCGAGCGCCAGGTCGAAACCCGCCCGATCAAAGGCACCCGCCCACGCGGTGTCACGCCTGAAGAAGACGCCGCCCACGCCACGGAACTGCTGGCCAGCCCCAAGGATCGCGCCGAAAACCTGATGATCGTCGACCTGCTGCGCAACGACCTGGGGCGCAGTTGCCGCACCGGCTCGGTGAGCGTGCCGGAGTTGTTCAGCCTGGAAAGCTACCCCAACGTGCACCACCTGGTGAGCAGCGTCACCGGCACACTGGCCGACGACAAAGACGCCCTCGACCTGATCGCCGGCAGCTTCCCTGGTGGCTCCATCACCGGCGCGCCGAAGATTCGCGCCATGCAGATCATCGACGAACTGGAACCCACCCGACGCGGCTTGTACTGCGGTTCGCTGGTGTACCTGGACGTACGCGGCGAGATGGACAGCTCCATCGCCATTCGCAGCTTATTGGTCAAGGATGGGCAAGTGTGCTGCTGGGGCGGCGGCGGGATTGTCGCGGATTCGCAGTGGGAGGCCGAGTATCAGGAGTCGCTGACGAAGGTGCGGGTTTTGCTGCAAACGCTGGAAGGGTTGTAGCAGGTAGACCTCTTGTGGCGAGGGAGCTTGCTCGCGTTGGACTGCGCAGCAGTCCCATTCCGGGGGCAAGCCCGCTCGCCACAATCCGCTTTAGAGGCTCAGCGACCGATTCGACGCCTTGATGAACTCTTTCTTCAAATCCTCAAACGTATGCACCGCCGGGAATTGCGGGAACTCGCGAATCACATTCTCCGGCGCATGAAACAGAATCCCACGGTCGGCCTCGCCCAACATGGTGGTGTCGTTGTAGGAGTCGCCAGCGGCGATCACGCGGTAGTAAAGAGTCTTGAACGCCAATACCGACTGGCGCTTGGGGTCTTTCTGGCGCAGTTGGTAGCTCACCACCCTGTCGGATTCATCGGTGATGAGGCGGTGGCACAGCAGAGTCGGGAAACCCAGTTGGCGCATAAGCGGCTGGGAAAATTCGTAGAAGGTGTCGGACAGGATCACCACCTGAAAACGCTCGCGCAGCCAGTTGACGAACTCGATGGCGCCGTCCAAAGGCTTGAGCGTGGCGATCACTGCCTGGATATCGGCGAGCTTGAGCCCGTGCTCGTCGAGAATGCGCAGGCGCTGCTGCATCAGCACGTCGTAGTCAGGAATGTCCCGGGTGGTGGCCCGTAGCGATTCAATACCGGTTTTTTCGGCGAAGGCGATCCAGATTTCCGGTACCAGTACCCCTTCCAGGTCGAGACAGGCAATTTCCACAAGACACTCCTATTGGATGTTGTTAGTTGAGCGAGCAAAAGGACTGCCGAACTCTAGCGATTCAAGCTCGCCGCCGCAACGCGGAGCGGATTTTGATACCATCGCTCCCCTATAGAGCGCTCAGCGCCACTGACCTGTAGGAACCGTCCTGATGAACCAAGCCTTCGACGTCGCTGAACTCGCCGCGACTTACGCCAACAAATCCGCCCAGGACATTCTCAAGCTGGCGTTCAGCCAGTTCGGCGATGACCTGTGGATCTCCTTCAGCGGCGCCGAGGACGTGGTGCTGGTGGACATGGCCTGGAAGCTGAACAAGAACGTCAAGGTGTTCAGCCTCGACACCGGCCGTCTGCACCCGGAGACCTACCGGTTTATCGAGCAGGTGCGCGACTTCTACAAGATCGACATCGAACTGATTTCGCCGGACCAGAGCAAGCTGGAGCCCTTCGTCAAGGAGAAAGGTCTGTTCAGCTTCTATAAGGATGGTCATGGCGAATGCTGCGGCGTGCGCAAGATCGAGCCGCTGCGCCGCAAGCTGTCGGGCGTGAGTGCCTGGGCCACCGGCCAACGCCGTGACCAGAGCCCTGGCACCCGCAGCCAAGTGGCGGCGCTGGAGATCGACACCGCCTTCTCTACCCCGGAACGCACCCTATACAAATTCAACCCGCTGGCGCAGATGAGCAGCGAAGAGATCTGGGGCTATATCCGCATGCTGGAGCTGCCGTACAACAGCTTGCATGAACGCGGTTTTATCAGCATCGGGTGTGAGCCGTGCACCCGGCCTGTGCTGCCGAACCAGCATGAGCGAGAGGGTCGTTGGTGGTGGGAAGAAGCCACGCAGAAAGAATGCGGGCTGCACGCCGGGAATATCATCAGCAAGGCCTAAGGGCTGACGCGGTTAGAAAATGTGGGAGGGGGCTTGCCCCCGATAGCGGTTTTCCAGTCAAACATAGATTGACTGACAGGCCGCTATCGGGGGCAAGCCCCCTCCCACATTTGTCTTGTGTTGAGTGTTGGAGATGTACACATACATGTAACCATCGGTGCCATTTATGTGTGCAATTCTTATTCAGCCGCACCATAACGTAACACCTCTCCCCTCCCCTCGATTGGCCTGGCAAATCGCATACTGGCAACCCAAAAATAAATAGCTGTTCAGTCGGTCAATTTATATCTCTTTAAATTCAGCTATTTATTTAACCAACCTATAAAAACGAAATTACCCAGGACTTTCATAGATCCAAAACTGGCACGCATGTGGCTTAAGGTGAATTGCGCTTTGTATACAATAAATACAAAATATACATACACTTTGCCATCTGCCTATTCCCGGCAGATATGCTGGAGCCTGCCGGAATGCGTACAAGCCTCTCGAACAATATCGCACTGGATCTGCCCTCCTCCGCCCTGAACCCGGACGCAGCATGCCCCGGCCCGTTAGTGCTCAGCCCACGCCTGCACAATAAAGACCTGGCGCCGACCAAGATCGAAGGCCGTCGATGGGGGCGCTACAGCATCTTTGCGTTGTGGACCAATGACGTGCACAACATCGCCAACTACTCATTCGCCATTGGCTTATATGCACTGGGCCTCGGCGGCTGGCAGATCCTGTTATCCCTGGGGATCGGTGCGGCGCTGGTGTACTTCTTCATGAACTTGTCGGGGTATATGGGGCAGAAGACCGGCGTACCGTTTCCGGTCATCAGCCGTATCAGTTTTGGCATTCACGGCGCACAGATTCCCGCGTTGATCCGTGCGGTCATTGCGATTGCCTGGTTTGGTATCCAGACCTACCTGGCCTCGGTGGTTTTCCGCGTGCTGCTGACGGCAATTCATCCAGGGTTTGCCGACTATGACCACAACTCAATCCTCGGCCTGTCATCCCTTGGCTGGGCGTGTTTTGTGGCGATATGGTTCGTACAACTGGTGATCCTGGCCTACGGCATGGAGATGGTACGGCGCTATGAAGGCTTCGCCGGGCCGGTGATTTTGCTGACTGTGGCGTCGCTGGCCGGTTGGATGTACTTCCAGGCCGGCGGCAACATTGCCTGGTCGATCCGCGAACCGCTGAGCGGTGGCGAGATGTGGCGCAATATCTTTGCCGGCGGCGCGCTATGGCTGGCGATCTACGGCACGCTGATCCTCAACTTCTGCGACTTTGCACGCTCTTCGCCGTGCCGCAAGACCATTCTGGTCGGCAACTTCTGGGGCTTGCCGGTGAATATCCTGGTGTTTGCAGCAATCACCGTGCTGCTCTGCGGCGGACAATTCCAACTCAATGGCCGGGTGATCGAAAGCCCGACTGAAATCATCGCGGCTATCCCCAATACCTTCTTTCTCGTGCTGGGCTGCCTGGCGTTCCTGATCGTCACCGTGGCGGTGAACATCATGGCCAACTTCGTTGCGCCAGCCTTTGTGCTGAGCAACCTGGCGCCCAAGTACCTGAACTTCCGCCGTGCAGGTCTGATCAGCGCCACCGTGGCTGTATTGATTCTGCCGTGGAACCTCTACAACAGCCCGCTGGTGATCGTGTATTTCCTCTCTGGCCTCGGCGCACTGCTAGGCCCGTTGTACGGGGTGATCATGGTCGACTACTGGCTGATCCGTAAAAGCCAGGTGGACGTACCGCAGTTGTATAGCGAAAACCCGAATGGCGTTTATTACTACAACCGTGGGGTGAATATGCGTGCAGTGGCGGCGTTTATTCCTGCGGCCATCATCGCCATCCTGCTGGCGCTGTTGCCGGGATTTGCCAGCGTCTCACCGTTTTCCTGGTTGTTTGGCGCCGGTATTGCAGGGTTGCTGTACCTGCTGATCGCCAAGCGCCAGCCGTTCTACGCCGATGTCAGCGGCGAAAGCATTGCCGTCGATAACGTCAGTCACTGAGTAAGGACCTTCCATGCGTATCCTCGTGGTCAACGTCAACACCACCGAATCCATCACTGAAACCATCGCCCAGCAAGCGCGGGCCGTGGCCTCGCCGGGCACTGAGATTGTCGGACTTACCCCGTACTTCGGCGCGGAATCGGTTGAAGGCAATTTTGAGAGCTACCTGGCCGCCATCGCCGTGATGGACCGGGTAATGGCTTACGACCAACCGTTCGATGCGGTGATCCAGGCCGGCTACGGCGAACACGGCCGGGAAGGTTTGCAGGAGTTATTGAATGTGCCGGTGGTGGATATCACCGAAGCGGCGGCCAGCACGGCGATGTTCCTGGGCCATGCCTATTCGGTGGTGACCACCCTGGACCGCACCGTGCCGCTGATCGAAGACCGCCTGAAACTTGCCGGCCTGTACCAGCGCTGTGCTTCAGTTCGGGCCAGTGGCATGGCGGTTTTGGAGCTGGAAGAAGACCCGTTGGCCGCGATGGAAGCCATCGTGCGCCAAGCGGAACTGGCCATCCGCGAGGACAAGGCCGAAGTGATTTGCCTGGGTTGCGGCGGCATGGCCGGGCTGGATGAGCAGATTCGCCAGCGCACCGGGGTGCCGGTGGTGGATGGCGTGACGGCGGCGGTGACCATCGCCGAATCCTTGGTGCGGCTGGGGTTGTCGACGTCGAAGATCCGGACTTACGCGACGCCTCGGCCGAAGAAGGTCATTGGCTGGCCGACCCGGTTCGGCCGCTGAAAATCAAATGTGGGAGCAAGCCACCTCCCACATTTCGAGCTGCGTCTGGTTTTAGATTGCGCTGAACCTTTGCCCCAGTTTTTTTTCGGCAAACTGCTCAATGATGAAGTCCACAAACGCCCGGGTCTTGCCGGGCAGCAGTTTGTGCTCGGCGTAGTAGATGGAAATATTGCCGTCGTCGACGTACCAGTCGGGCAATACCCTTACCACCTCGCCGCTGTCGAGGAACGGCACGGCCATGGGCATGCTCACCAGCGCAATTCCCAAGCCTTGAGCGCTGGCGCGGCAGGCGGCTTCGGAGTCGCTCATGGTCATGCCGGGTTTGAGCACCAGCGGGCGGCATTCACGTTCGACACTGGTCAACTGCCAGGAACGGATACGCCCGGTTTGCGGTGAGCGGATCAGGATACCTTTGCACCGCGACAGGTCTTCGGGCTCGCGCACCGGTGGGCGTTGCGCCAGGTAACCCGGTGAAGCCACCAGCACCCGGTGCGCGGGCGTCAACTTGCGCGCCACCACGCCTTGGGGCAGTTCAAAACCGCCGCCAATCGCGGCATCAAAGCCTTGGCCGATCAGGTCCACCTGGCGGTTATCAAAATGCCAGTCCGGGCTGATATCCGGGAAACGCCGCAAAAACTCCCCCAGCAGCGGGACCACATAGCGATTGCCGAACACCGTGCCCATGCTGACCTTGAGCGTACCCACCGGTCGCCCTTCGGCGCTGGCCAGGTTGGCGACGGCGTTCTGGATAGTGGTAAGGCTGGCGCTGACCTCTTCTAGAAACAGCTTGCCGGCTTCAGTCAGCGTGAGGCGCCGAGTGCTGCGCTGGAAGAGCCGCACACCGAGGCGCGCTTCCAGCTTGGCGACGCTTTTACCGACCGCCGCCGGGGTCAGGCTCAAGTGCCGCGCCGCTTCGGCAAAGCTGCCACCTTCGGCGCTGCGCACGAAGCATTCGATACTTCCAAAGCTTTCCATCACGCCCCACTCTAAACTTTTGGTTTACACAGACTATAGCAATCACGGTCTACCGGTAGGGCTGGGTGAAGTCGATACTCGGCTCCAACAACAAGGCAGCCTGCCTTGAACAGCCAGGAGATCGACATGACCACACTCAACCTCAGCGGCAAAGTCGCCTTGATTCAAGGCGGTTCCCGCGGTATCGGCGCCGCCATCGTCAAGCGCCTCGCCGCCCAAGGCGCAGCGGTCGCCTTTACCTATGTCAGCTCGGCCGCCAAGGCAGAAGAGTTGCAGAACAGCGTAATCAGCGCCGGCGGCAAAGCCCTGGCGATTCACGCCGACAGCGCCGATGCCACTGCGATCCGCAACGCGGTCAATACCACCGTGGAAGCCTTTGGCCGCCTGGACATCCTGGTGAACAACGCTGGCGTGCTGGCCATCGCACCGCTGGAAGACTTCAAGCTGGAAGACTTCGACCAGACCTTGGCGATCAACGTGCGCAGCGTGTTTATCGCTACCCAGGAAGCCGCCAAGCATATGGGTGAAGGTGGTCGGGTGATCAACATCGGCAGCACCAATGCCGAACGCATGCCCTTTGGCGGAGGTGGCCCGTACGCGATGAGCAAAGCGGCGCTGGTGGGCCTGACCAAGGGGTTGGCGCGGGATCTGGGACCGAGGGGCATCACCATCAATAATGTGCAGCCTGGGCCGGTGGACACCGATATGAACCCGGCAAACAGTGATTTTGCCGAGAGCCTGATCGGGTTAATGGCGGTGGGACGTTATGGGCATGTGGAAGAGATTGCCAGTTTCGTGGCCTATCTGGCCGGACCGGAAGCGGGGTATATCACCGGTGCCAGCCTGACCATTGATGGTGGGTTCAGCGCCTGATTTTCTGAATCCCTGCAAAAACAAATGTGGGAGGGGGCTTGCTCCCGATGGCGGAGTGTCAGCCAGCTCAATGGTGACTGACACTCTGCCATCGGGGGAAAACCCCCTCCCACATTTTTTACCGAGTAAGGTCAGGAGATTGGCGGCAAGCCATAGGCCGCCAGGTCAAAGTCCGCAAGCTTGCGGATGACCTGGTCGGCATGCTGGTACTTGCTGTCGGCCATGGCTTCGTCGGGCACGGCGATGGCGGTCATATGGGCGGCCTTCGCAGCCGTTACACCAAAGGGCGAATCCTCGAACACCAGGCAATCCTCAGGGGCAACGCCCAGGCGGCGCGCGGCGGTAAGGAAGATGTCCGGTGCAGGTTTGGCGGCGCCGACTTCGGGGTCGTCGGCGGTGACAATGGTGCCGAACAGGCTAAACCACTCGCGGTGCAACGTGGTTTTGTGGCCAAACGAATTGCGCGACGAACTGGTGCCCACGGCAATCGGAATGTTGTGTGCCTTCAAGTGCCGAACCAGCGCCTCAGCACCGGGCATGCCCAGGGCCTTTGGAAAGCGCTCGCTCATCAACGGTTCGCGAATTTCCAGAAACTGCGCCGGTGTGATCGGCAAGTCCAGTGCCTTGACCACGTAATCGGCCAGGTCCTGGGCGCCACGGCCAATAATATGCTGCTTGATCCCCCAATCATAAGTACGACCGTAGCGCTCGGCGATAATCTGCGTGACTTCGGTGTAGATGCCTTCTGTATCGAGCAACAACCCGTCCATATCGAAAATCACAGCCTTGATCGGGGCAACGGTACGTGGCGAATTCATCACAACAGATCCTTGGGAGGAAGGACTAAAAGGATTCAGCACAATAACGGTCCCGCTTACCTGCGGGCAACCCTTAGACTACGCCCTCCCCTTTTTGAAGCGCGCACAATGCTCTACCGTCTAGCTGCCGACAGCCTCGTGCTGTTTCACCTGTGTTTTATCCTGTTCGTATTATTCGGCGGGCTGCTGGCCCTTAAGTGGCGGCCGGTTATCTGGCTTCACTTGCCCGCTGCCGCGTGGGGCGTGGCCGTCGAGGTCTTCCACCTGCCGTGCCCACTCACGCGCTGGGAAAACTTGCTTCGCCATCTCGCCGGTCAAGACGGCTACGGCGGCGGATTCATCGAACACTACATTCTTACGCTCATCTATCCGGCTGGCCTGACTCCGCAGATTCAACTGGCGCTGGGTGCATTGGTGTTAGTGATCAATATCGCGGTGTATACGCGGCTGATTCGGCGTTACGTACAGCCTTGAGACAGCCGCACGGGTGAAGAATCAGACTCCCTCAGTCCCTTCATAGCCGCCGCCATGTCCGAAGCCTTCGAAGTCCCCAGCCCCCACGAAAAACACATCGAACACACCACCGAACATGCCCACGCAAGAGGAGACAGTTTCGCCAGCCGAATCGCCGTCATGACCGCGCTGATGGCCACTCTCGGCGCCATGCTCAGCTACCAGGCCGGTTCCACCGAAAGCGAAGCGGCGATGGACAAAAACAACGCGGCCATCATCAAGACCGAAGCCGCCAACCAGTGGAACTACTACCAGGCCAAATCCAGCCGCCAAAACCTGGCGGAGTTGGCCACCCATATTCCCGGCGTAGACGCTGCGCATTACAAGGGCGAGATCGAGCGCTACAAAAGCCAGAAGGAAGACGTGCGCCAGCAGGCAGAAAAGCTTGAGGCCACCTCGCGGGAATGGGATGAAAAATCAGAACAGGCGTTGCACCAGCACCACCGCTGGGCCCAGGCGATGACCGCGATTCAGATCGCGATTTCGCTGGCGGCAATTACGTTGCTCACAAGGAAGGAGTGGTTGAAGCGCATGGCGTATACGGCGGCGGGGGTGGCGGTGGTGTTAGGTAGCCTGGCGTGGTTGCACATCTGACGACGGGAAGATTGATTTCAATCCCCTGCCAGGGCGATTAAAGTACGCCCCCCCGAGAATTGAATCTCGGGCTTTAGTCCATGGAGTTTCCCAGTGAAGTACATCAGTAAAGTGGTTGCAGCAGCCGTTCTCGGTTTCACGCTTGCAGGCTGCACCGGCACCGCCATCAAATCCCCGCAATACGACAGCAGCCAATACACCGTCCTGGGCCACAGTGAAGCCAGCGCCACCGGCATTATGCTGTTCGGCGTGATCCCGATCGGCCAGAACAGCCGTTTCGTGCGCGCCCAGGATGCCGCCATCAAAGCAAAAGGCGGCGATGCGCTGATCAACACCCAAGTGCAGGAAAACTGGTTCTGGGCCTGGGTCCTCAGCGGTTACACCACCAAGATTTCCGGTGATGTGATCAAGCTGAAAACCGCGCAGTAAATCCGCTCGGGCTTTCACCTGAGCCCGCGACGTATCATGGGCCACCCTTTCGAGGATGACCCATGAACCTCAGTATCCTCTACGCACTCGCCGCCGCCGCCCTGTTCGGCGCCAGCACCCCGCTCGCCAAAAACCTCGGCCTGGGCCTCTCGCCCGTGCTGCTCGCCGGCCTGCTCTACCTCGGCAGCGGCGTCGGCCTCGCCGGCGTGCGCCTGATCCGTGATCGTGGCTGGAAACCCAGCGGACTGACCTCATCGGAATGGCCCTGGCTGCTCGGCGCCATCGCATTCGGCGGCATCCTCGGGCCTGTCGCGCTGATGTTCGGCCTGACCCGCACGGCCGGCGCAACCGCCTCCCTGATGCTCAACCTGGAATCAGTGCTGACCGCCGTCATCGCCTGGGTCGTGTTCAAGGAAAACGCCGACCGTCGCATCGTCCTGGGGATGATCGCCATCGTGCTGGGCGGCGTGGTGTTGTCATGGGCCGACGGCGGTGGCACGAGCCATGACTGGACGGGGCCGCTGGCGGTTGCCGTGGCGTGCCTGTGCTGGGGGATTGATAACAACCTGACGCGCAAAGTGTCTGCGTCGGACGCGCTGTTTATCGCCGGGACCAAGGGGTTGATTGCGGGGCTGGTGAATGGCGGGTTGGCGCTCTATTTCGGAGCGCAAATCCCGGGTATGGCGCAGCTGACGCCTATCTTGCTGGTTGGTTTTCTGGGCTATGGCATCAGCCTGGTGATGTTCGTGCTGGCGCTGCGCGGACTGGGCAGTGCACGCACGGGAGCCTATTTTTCTACCGCGCCGTTTCTGGGTGCCGCGATTGCGGTGCTGATGTTGGGTGAGTCAATGACATTGGCTTTCTGGATTGCATCGGCGTTGATGGCCATGGGCGTTTGGCTGCACCTGACGGAACGGCATGCCCATGATCATCAGCATGAGGCCATGGAGCACGGACATCGGCATGTGCATGATGAACATCACCAACATGAGCACGGGTTTGAGTGGGATCCGGCTGAGCCCCACAGCCATGTGCATGTGCACAGTCCGCTGAGGCACAGCCATGCGCATTTTCCGGATGTGCATCATCGGCACAGGCATTGAGGGGCGATGGGCATGGCTCTGAGACCAACAGACGCCCGATCGGCTGGCTTTTATCCGCTAACTCAAGGTGCCAATAGCCCACATCGTGCCACTGACCGATCTTATAACCGACTTGAGGATAGGTACCGATGTGTTGGAAGCCAAACCGCTCATGCAACTTGACGCTGCCTGAATTGGGCTGAGAAATGCCAGCATAGGCCGGACGATAGCCCTGCCGAACCAGAAGCTCGGTGCTGACTTGCATAAGCATATGCCGACCACCTTGCCTTCTCGAACCGCCACCAGATATGGATAGATCCGCAGCGTTAGCTCAATGCGCTGCTGTATCTCTTCAATACTAGGCGGCACCTCTTCAAAGGAAATAGCCGAGCCGGTCACTACCGAGGCATAGATAGCCTGGATGGAAACAGCATCTCCAAGCCGTGCCGCTCTGATTTCAATGGACATTGATTGAACTCAGATTGAACGCTGGTTCACGCGCGCCATGAGCTGTTCCGCGCTTTCCTTGCGTTCCGAGTAACGATCCACCAAAAACGCCTTTTGGTCACGCAGCAACAGGGTGAACTTCACCAGTTCCTCCATCACATCGACCACGCGATCGTAAAAAGCAGAAGGCTTCATTCGGCCTGCCTCGTCGAACTCCATATAGGCTTTCGGTACAGAGGATTGATTGGGTATCGTGAACATGCGCATCCAGCGACCCAGTACCCTCAACTGATTAACCACATTGAAGGACTGTGAACCACCGCAGACCTGCATCACGGCCAGGGTCTTTCCCTGGGTGGGGCGAACAGCGCCGAGTTCAAGAGGCACCCAGTCGATCTGCGCCTTGAACACCGCTGACATCGCGCCATGCCGTTCTGGTGAACACCAGACCTGACCTTCCGACCACAACATCAGATCCCGCAGTTCCTGCACCTTAGGATGATTCACCGATGCGTCGTCGGGCAGTGGCAACCCACTAGGATTGAACACACGGGTTTGCGCACCAAAGTGTTCCAGTAAACGCGCAGCTTCTTCGACCAGCAGACGGCTGAAAGAGCGCTCGCGGGTCGACCCATACAGCAAGAGAATTCGAGGCTTTTGATCTTTCGGGCGAGATGCAATTGGCAGGGGGTCGAACAGAGAGAGGTCTAGGTTGGGCAGCTGCTCTGACATATGTCCTCCTTCTCAGTGTTTGCTGATTTGATCCAGCTCGCGTTTGAGTTCATCGCGGCTGAGGCTGTTGAAGGGAAGCGCAAAGAACGCTTTACAGCGTTTTTCGATGCAAGCGAGCGTGGCTCGGAAAGCAGCATCAACTTCTTCTTCGCCCCCCATCACATCGGAAGGATCTTCCAGGCCCCAATGAGCTTTCACGGCTGGGCCGAAATAGACCGGGCAAGACTCGCCAGCTGCCTTGTCGCATACGGTAATGACGATATCCGGAGGGTTATCTTCGAAGGCTTCGTTGCCCTTGCTGCTCAAGCCTTCGATGGAAATGCCCGACTGGGTCAAAGTCGTCAAACTGCGAGGTAGCACCTGCCCCTTGGGAAAGCTTCCGGAGCTCACCGCCTTGAAACCCTCCGGCGCCAGGTGGTTGAACATGGCTTCTGAAAGAATGCTTCGGCAGCTGTTGGCCGTGCACATGAACAAGACTCGCATTAATTACTCCTTCCACTCTTCGCGGGCATTAAACACTTAGGCGCAGCGCCAGCTTCGATAGGGTTAACAGTTGGGATTAGCAGCAGGCAACATCGCGGACAGGGCGTCCATCCATATTCTGTAGACGGGAAGTGTCGCCCTGCAGCCAGTGAACGTTGGCTCGTAACGTCACTTGCAGGATCTCGTGCACCCAGCTGGGAAGGTCCGGATTTAAGCGGTAGTAAACCCAGAGTCCCTGCCGACGATCCAGCAGGAGACCACTGCTGCGTAACTGTGCGAGGTGACGGCTGATCTTCGATTGGCTGTCGCCGAGAGCGCACATCAGTTCGCAGACGCAGAGCTCTCCTTGGGAGGCAATCAGCAAAGTAGCGCGTGCGCGAGTTTCCTCTGCAAGGCTCTTAAACACTTCTGGAGGCGTAATCATGTGGGCCACTTGCTATATGTGAATAACCGAATATACGGATACACATATATTTAAAGCAAGCTATCGATCGGGTGGGTTTCTATGGGGCGATGGGAACCGTACGTAGGACCTTCGTGAGCGCCCATACGAGATGACCCTGTCGCAAACCCGCTAATGGGGCTTTTTTTGAATGCCAAAAACCACAAACCCCCGACTTTCTCTAGGAAAATCAGGGGTTTGTGTTTACTTAATGTGGCGGTGAAGGAGAGATTCGAAACTACCCGTTCGCAGTTTTTGAAACCAAGGCCCCCGGTTTATAAGGGCTGCAGCCCGGTCGCGTGCGTAGGATCTGTCCCACATCAGTCCCATGGCTTAAATGCACCAGGTTGCAGAAACGGTCAGAACAGGCGTTTTGAGCGATTTATGTTGAGGCATGGGAAAAAGGTAATTTTGGTAATGATCTGTGAGTAACTGGATAAAACCCAATAAAATCAGGTAGTTGATATAGTTTTATAGAGGTAATAATAAGGTAAGTAGATGGTTATAAAATTACTTTCAGAGCTAGTAATGCCAGTGAGCCGCCAAACCCAGCAAAATGGGGGCCTGAACAAAATATTACCTCTCTCGTTACCTTATATTACCCTCCAAGGTAATGGCTGAAAGCTACGTTCTATAAGGGCTCCAGCCCGTTACTACCTGCCAATTACTAAAATTACCCTTTTCCCACCCCTCGCCTGGAAAAAAGCCATCCGCCCATCGTTTCAGCGATTTTTTCCACACGCTCTAGGCTGGTACTAACAGCTGGAAATTGATGGCGGTGCTGTGCAATGTCTCAAAACGTTTGAAACCCATACAGGCTGGGCCTCTCAGTCGTTTTTGCGTAGTGTCCGACAGTGGCTGGTCGATCCCCAGATATTAGCGGCTCCGAAAACGAAATCACCGCCTGCTGCAGGTTTTCACAACCAGAGCCCCCGTAAACCGGGCACCTCGTCTGCGTGACCACTCCCCTGCCACCCTGTGACGTATGCGCAAGGCCACTGCACTTTTTTGCAAAACCTTGCACTATGTGCAATTGCGAAACATCCCCCAGAGTCCGCAGCGGGCTTGGGCCGGGGCACCGTTTACACCCCACTACCCGTTTGCACAAAAAAGGGACGCAAAGCCCGTCGGCGGGAGGGGGATAAGTGCTTTTTCGTCTCGTTTTTTAGTACCAGGGCTTTTTGATCTGCGTTGCGGTTTCCGACGCATGGGCTGCCTAACGTCCTGTTCAGGACAAAAAGAGCTTGATCAAATTTGATGGGTTGACCCATACTTTGACTGTAGCCACAACGTAGCTACATTTTTGTGAGGGAGTGATAATATGTCCGCATTACTGAAAACCACTGACGTGCGTTGCCGCATCGACGAGGATTTGAAGGATCGCGCTACTGCTGTGCTGAATGCCTGCGGGCTGAGCCTCAGTGACGCTATGCGTCTTTTCCTCCGACAGGTAGTGACAACGCAAGGCCTGCCTTTCGAGGTGCGTGTACCTTCGGAGAAGACCGCTCGTGCTATGGCGCAGGCGCGTGAAATTCGTCGCCAGTTTGACTCGATCGACGACATGCTAAGGGATACTGATGGCGAAGCCGGAGAAGAAGCAAAAGCGGGCAGATCTGCCAAAGCAGTGCGCGCAGACGCCGGAATTTAAAAAGTCCTGGGAGCGCTATAAGCGTGCAGGCCGTCGGGATATGAATGAAGTCCGTGTTGTGATGACGATGCTTTTCTTGGGAGATCAACTACCAGCAGAATATCGTGATCATGCGTTGACAGGTAATTGGGATGGTTTCAGGGAGTGCCATATTGGAGGTGACTTCCTGATGATTTACGAACACTCGCGAGCTGACCTAGTGACTTTTGTAGACCTGGGCAGCCACGCCGAACTGTTTGAATGATGGCCGATGTAACACCTGTCGGCCAAAAGGTTTCGGAGGGAGTGATACCCCCTGAATGCGGCCTCTCTAGCCGCTAAAGGTGAAGTAGTCTGAGCCCGTTCCTGGCTGTGCCACTCGGATAACTCAGGCTCCGGAGCTGCTGCTTGCGGTGATTCGCGGTTAACCAATAGCAAGCGCCTGGCAAGGCGCTATATAAATGCCAACCCTTAAAAAGTTGGCAGCGCTGCCAGCACGAAACAGGGCTACTGCCATGTTTAGGCTGCGTTTAAAAGTGGTAGAGGTGGAAATTGATCTTTGGGTCATCGTGTTTTTTACATGTTGGCTTATTGAAAGATTTTCTTCCTAGGCTAGGGGGGCGGGGATACCCGCCCCCTGAATCCTAACCATTCAAAAATTCCGCCCCCTCCTGGATGAAATCCATGGCACTAGATCATTATGTGTCACAAGTACATCTCAAAAACTTCTATTCAAAAGACCTAGAAAAACAGATGTACGCTTACAGGAAAGCGGATTTGAAGTTTTTCACTCCAAACTCCAAGTCTGTATGTCGAGTAGATGAAGGGAGTACCAACAAGTACCTTGAAGATAGTCGAGCAATCGAGAAATTTCTTGAGGATATTGAGCCTAAATACAATACTGCAGTCGAAAAAATAAAAGCCAACAACATTGACAAGGAAGTGATTTATACGGTTTCCGGTTTTTTATCCTACATAATAACTTGCTCACCAGCAGCGATGCGCATTCACTCTGAACTTTTTCGAGGCATTGTTGAAGACCAAGCAATAATGCTAGACAGCACAAAACAAATACCTCCTCCTCCGCCAGAACTTGGTGCCGAGTCGATGACCGAACTGATAAAAACGGGTAAGCTCACTATAGATGTAGATGGCAAGTACCCTCAGGCTTTTGGTATAAGATCAATTCTTTATCATGTTGCTGTTTTTGGAAACTCAACATGGGACATACTGGAAAATCCACACGCGGACAGCCCATTTTTCAGCAGCGACTTTCCTGTAGCAATTGAACATGGTTCAGATAACAGAATTCTCAATAGAATATTCCCATTAACTCCCCAAATTGCGATCCGCATAAAACCAAACCCAGAACGACACTACAAAACACTTGACCACGACTTCGAACATTTCAAACACAAAAAAAAGAAGCTATCCTTAGCCGAGGCCAAAACACTAAATAGGTTATTTGTGCAGTGCGCGGAATCTGTCGTTTTTTCTTGTCAAAATAGCGACTGGACTGAACAATTTATTCGAAAAAACTCTAAATTTCGAATTGAGCCTATTATGGCCAGATCAAAGCTCAAGAGCGGTAACATTCTATACTTCACTCAGGAAATCAAAAAAATACAGCCTTGAAAACAACCAATCAAGTAAGGGCGCGACCTCACAGACCCAACACTCTTAATTGGGAGCGCCAACTACATAAACTTACGACATGGATATCGAAATGGGAAATATATCGGTAGGTGTTGATAGAGACTTGATAGTAAAGCGCTACATGTCATTGGACAAGTTTGAAAGCCTGCTGACCTCGGGCAAATTATATTTCCCACGATTCGATAGGTTCGTAGACCAATTAGAAGGTGGTATTACTGGCCAAAACTATCCAGACATAAGTGTTTCCTTGGAAATTTTTGACCTAGCGATTAATTACAGAGCAAGCGATCCAGCATCCCCCGAAAAGGAGCAGGCCGAGAAAAGGATCAACGAAATAAACAATGAAACCTTTGAGGGTTTGTTTGGTAGCGAAAAAAAGCTAAACGGCGATACGTATTTGAAAACAATCAACTCTTGGTTGTATGCAAACTGCTGGACTGACCTAAATCATGAATGTGAAGCAATGTGGTCACTTTATGGCATTACCGGGGCAGGCTGCAACCACGACGAATACTGTCCGCGATGTGAACGTACTCATGGAACCTCAGTATGCATTGAGACCACCGTAGGTTCCATTTTAGACAATTTAGAGTTTGATGAACGGTACAATTTTTCTATTCAAAAGGTCGAGTACATCGATCATAAAACAACAAAATTCGGCACGAATGAGCTCAGCACTAAACCCTTTTATTCAAAAGCTAAGCATTTCAGCTATGAAAATGAAATTCGGCTCATACTGTGGCCTGACAGGAACAATATCAGCTTCGACTATGCATTCGGAAAAAGCACAGTGAACGACGAAAAAAAAGTCGAGCTAAAAATAAAAAACATGAGTTTATTTATAAACAAAATCATCTTGTCTCCGGTCCCTCTCAAAACAAGCATAGAAATCAGAAAGTCTCATAACAAAAACTATCAATCGGCTTTAGGTTTACAAGAAAGCCTCTCTAACAAAAAACTGAAAGCCAAGATCGAATCCATCTGTTCGGCCCACTCAGTGAATGTCCAAATAGTTGACTCCGATCTCAATCAAGTTATCACTACCGACTGTTATACATATGCCGAAGGTATAAGGTAGCAAAATGGCGCATTACAGACTGAAAGCAATTTAAGACTTTAGTCTGTAATTGGCTTAAGGCTGGCTGCGAGTCTTGATATCGACTCTGCGTTAGAAGTGAAAACGGCTGAGTTGCCCGGAACCGGTGTTGGTCCATGTGTGTGCATCGCCAATTGCATATTCATCTCTAGCACCAGGTCGAGCAAATCGCAGAGCACTTGGAATATATTCACACTTTCTGATCCCACCCAATTCTTAGGCGCAATCAAGTGCTGGCCGCCGCCCGCCACGCTCCGGCGCAGCCCCTGAATCCTTTCCTCCATGTCGCCACCCACCGTGGCGTTGTGCTTTTGCCCAATCACCAGGTTCAAGTCCCGCCCGGTTGCCTGGTGCAAGTCATCCACCGCCGCCAGGCTCGCAGATCCGCCCGATAGCAGCTTGAGTGCCCCCAACGCCTCGATCTTCTTGATCCCACCCACCGACTCGGTTGAATGGTCATCCACCGTCCTGGTGTGGCTCTGGAAGCTCTCGGTGTTCTCCATCGCCTCCACTTCCCGCTGGACCGCCTTGTCCTGGATCTTGCCGTCTGTTTGGCGTAGCCAGTTGCCGTCCGCATCAACGCGCTGTTGGCAAGCTTCGCTGTGCTGCCACACCTGGTCGCCTTTCGGCACGCTTGGCAGAGTCAGGCCGTGGGGCAGCACCGTCTGGATATAGGGCTTGTGCGGCAACCCGTACGCAAAGCACACCACAACCGTGGTGCCCTCCTCCGGGAAGGCATAGAAGCCCATTTCATCGCCACCGACCGGCACAGGTAACGGCACGCCAGACAGCACCGGCAGACTGGCGTCCACCTCCCCATCCGGTCCAAGCACCTGCAGGTCCACGCCAAAGCGCGGCCGGAAGTCGTCACAGACGCCGGCGCCGGCAGGTGCATCAGGCACGGCGATCACCTTGGCAAACCGTGGCAGGTGATAGCCGCCGGTGAGCTCAGGGAACTGGCGTTCTACCGCTCGTTTTATTGCGTCTTCCATTTCAATGCCATTTGAGTGCCGGCCAGCGTCACCGAAGTGACCCGCTCGCCTTGGTTGATTGTCGCGCCTGGGCGCATGCCTGGGAGCGCCGCGATCATGGCGCTCTGGTTGTCCTGGTAGCCGTCGAACAGCTCGGTGGGCAGGTGCAGGGGCGCTCGGGCGCCGAAAAAGCTATCAGCCCATTTGCCCACGAACACTTCCCCGTTGCCCTGTTGCTGCCAGATCAGGTCGTCGATAGAGAAAACCCGGGCCAGGCTGTCCATCGCCTGGTAGCCGGTGGCCAGGCTGTAGAAGAACGGCGCCCTGACCCGCGTGTATGAGCTGTCCGGCACGCGGAATTTCAAGCCCGTGTGCTTGCTGATCTCCTGGAGCACGGCGCGCAGATCGACGTGACGCAGGTTCAGTGGCAGTGGCTTGGCCAGGATCGCGGCCAGCTCACGGCAGAACAGCACCTGCTGCTGGGTGTTCGCCGCCGTGCAGCGCTCGACGTAGCCGATGAAGTGGCGCTGCAGCGTGCTGTCGTTGTAGCCGATGTCCAACGTCACCAGGCCCTTGAGCGGCGCCGATGCCTGGACTGTGAAAGATGCCCGGCCGGGGCTTCGCAGCTCCAAGCGGACATCCTCTTTGATCAGGGCAACGGGTTCGCCGTTTATGGCCAGCACCTTGTGCAGTTTCAGGCTCATTGGCCACTCCCCAGCCAGTCGTCTACGCGCTTCAACGTGGACTCAAAGCCCGACAGTTCAGGCGTGCTCCCGGGCTCGCCGGCGGCGCTGGTGCCGCCTCCTACCGCTTGACCTGGTGCGCCCTGTGCGGTGGCCGCATTGGCCGGGCGGCGCTTCTCGACCCGCTCGGGGTTCGACAGTTTTTCAGACAGCGTGAACTGGACACGCCAGCAAAACAGGCTGTCGTCCTCCCGGGCGCTTACGCCGTCACTGAACTGCACCTGGCGCACACCAAAACCGTCAGCGGTGTCGTTGACGATCCGGTAAGTTTTGCGCTGGCCACCGCCTTCGGTGGCCTCGGCCTGGCGCATCAGATCGCGCAGGAACGACTTGTCGGAGTAGCGAATGGTCAGGGTCACGGCCAGGGTTTTGGGCTTGAAGCCCTTGTGCGCCGCTTCACTGTTGCTCGTCTGCCCCGACAAGTCGTCGCTCTCGATGCGTAGGTTTGCGGTGATTTTCATGTTCTGCCCGCGCACCGGCAGGCCGTCCAACAGCAGCGAAGTCATAGGCCCACCAGTTCGCGCACAAAGCCAAGGCTTTCCAGCGAGCCAACCAACAGCGCGCCGGCGCACAGGGGCCATTCATGCCCCGGGGCGTCGCCCTCCAACAGTTGCCGGCGAATCGTGGCGCCGTCACCGGGGCCGATCAGACGGGCTTGCATCGAGGTGTCGGGCGAACTGTTGGTCAGCATCGCCTGCAGGTCGGCCAGCTTCTGGTCTGCGGCGGCTGACTGGGCCTGTTTGCGCGCCTGCAGGCTGGCCAGGTCGGCCATGGGCGAGCTGTCGGCCGCATAGCTTTCGAGCATGGCCAACTGGCCGGACATGGCCTGGCTCGCCACCTTGGTGATGGGGCAACGCTGCAGGGGCAGTTGACCCCAGCGCGGCATCTGCCCCGCTGCCGGCAACTCCCACTTTTCCACCTCCAGCTTGGACAGGTGCCGCGAGCGGCGTTCAGCTCGTACCAGATCAGGCATCGGCAACAGCGTGTTGAAACGCTGCAGTGTGGCGGCGAAGTGATCCTGGCGTGTAGATAGAAAGAGCACTACCAGGCCATACAGCTGGCCCTGGGGCCGTGCAGCGTCGGTAGAGTCGGTGAGCTTGTTGGCCAACAGCTGCAGCAGGTTGGGCGCAGACAGAAAACGTTGGTGCCCGCCGCTGCCCTGGCCGATGCCGGCCTGAAACGGGGTGACGACGATACACGCCGGCACATCGCCGAACTGCCCCGCGAGCGCCGCACGCCCGGCGCTGATCGCGCCCTGGGAGGCTCCACCGACCGGGCCGGGATTGGTTGTCGCAACCGCTGCCAGCTTCTGCAGCCGGGTGCCGGTGTCGGCCATCTGACTGCCGGCCAGGCCCTTGGCCTCGCCCATCTGCTCCATCCACGCCGTGGCCTCGGCAGGCCAGCGCATGGTCACGGGTGCCCACGTCATAGCGGCGCCTCGTCCCAGGACAGCGCAGCAATCGCCTCGACATCCTTGGCCAACCGGGCGACTTCCAGGGCTTTTTTAAGGCGATCAGCGCGTTGCAGGGCGTCCAGCTTGAACTCGCAGAGCCCATTGCACACCAGCTGCAACTGCGCCGCCGTGTGCTCCTTGAACTCCTTTTGACCAGCCACGTCCACGCATGGGAACGCCGCCGGCAGAGCACGCATCGTCATGTTGGTCAGGTTCAACTGATCTTCCAGCGTGCTGCTGTAGAAGTGGCGCGCGCCAAGGGCTTCGGACCAGAAGCCGCCAGAAATCACGCGATCACAGTCCGCGCTGATCTCGTTGCGTTTGGCGATGTAGTCGCGCTCGACCACGGCGGGAATATCGTCCTGCCAGCCGCTGCCGTTCCACACCTGGTGCTGACCAGGCGCCTGTAGCGTGTAACCGGACGGCAACTGGCCGTGACGCTCAATCACCAGTGGTGCCCCGGTCTCGATGCTGTAAGCCGTAAGGCCCGCGTAGGAGTCGATCAGGGTCCACAGCTCGCCGTCCCAACGCGGCAACTGGTGCTCGCTCGCAACAGGCGGCGCCTTTTCCACACAGCGGGCAGGAATCAACCAAACCCCAGGTTCAAGCGGAGACGCATCGGCGGTCGTGGCACCGATGTAGATGCCCAGGTGATCTGTCTGAAAAACGGTTTTTGTCGTCGTGCTGGTCATGGTGGGCCTCAATATTTAATGCAGAGCAGGAACGCGATGTTGCGCGGGCGAGCTTCGGTACCGCCGTTCGCGCCTACCGTGATGGCGTGGGTGTGCTCACCTGCAGCGTCCACCGAAACCTTGCCCGTGCCTTCACTGCCGGTACGGCCTGGCGGCATGTCCAATACGCGGTGATCCGACGACGAGCCTTGTCGGTTGATCGTGAAGGTGTGCGTGTGCGCGCCATCGACGGCGGCGGTCGCGGTGTGGGTGTGAGCCAGGTTCTGGCTTGCCTGCCACGAGCCCAGGACGCGGCCCACGTCGATGCCGCGCCCATCGTCCAGCCCCCGGACGAACTCGCCCCGGGCTTCCGGCAGGTTGAAGGTGGTGCTGCCGTCACCGGCACCGAAGCGCGTGCCTATGGCAGCAAACAGCGCTGCATAGGAAGTGCGCGAAACCGCGGCACCATTCGCTTTAAGCCAACCCACAGGTGCATCTGCGCGAGCAAACGCTCCGATTAGTCCTGGTGGAGCTGCCGCAGCCAGTGCCGTATCCAGCCCGGTGACCTGGGCGACGGTATGGGTGTGTGCGGACGGCGGAACAGTCAGCGCAAAGTTCACGTTTGCGGAACCGTCCAAGGTCAAAGAACCGGTAGCACCACCGGTGAATGTGATGGTTCGTGCGGCCGACCACTTGCTGGCTGTTGCGGCATTCCCAGTGATATTCACGCCGGTGTACGTGCCGGACAATCGCGCATCGGGAAGCGTGCCGCTGGCCAGATTGCTGGCATTCAGCTGGGTGATACCTGCCCCACTTCCATAGAAAACCCCGGCAGTGAAAACGCCGGCATTACCGACCCCACCCCGAAGGCTGCCATTTTGGTAAAAGTACACACCCTCCCCGATCTGGGAGATAGCATCGCCATGGCCCGCACGAATCCAAGACATCCCGTAATGGCTCGCCGTGGTGTAACCGGCATTCGCGCCGGCACCGTCATAAGACGCCCCCAATCCCCAGATGCACGCTCCCCAGTCAGCGCTGTTGCCGTTGCCATTACCGTAACCGCCATGAATCCCTTGAAAAAACGCAGTGGCACCGCTTACCAGCCCGCCAGCCAAAGGCAACTTGGCATCGAGCGCCCCTTGCAAGCCGGTGGTGTGCGCGATGGTGTGGGTGTGCCCCTCGGGTTTCACCGTGACGCTCATACTCGCGTCTGCACTGCCATCCAGCGAAACCTCGCCGGTGATGCCGCCAGTCAGCGACAGTTTGCGAGCCGTCGCCCAGCGGGCCGCTTTGCCCGCAACCGAGGTGCCGTTAATCAGCGCGGTGATCGCGTCCTGCAGCAGCTTGCGCACGCCGGCGACCATCTTGGTGGTGGCCAGGATTGCCGAACTGTCACTGTCAGCCGCATCGCTGATCGCGTTGGGGATCTTGCTCAGCCCCACGTCGTCCTTGGTCGTGGCGCGTGCGCGCAGGTCGGGATAGTCACCCACCCGCGCCGCGAAGTGCTTGACCAGCTCGCCGTCGATGGCCTCGACCACACGCAGATCCGTGACCGTGCTTGATGTCGGCAGCTCGGCCAGCGGCACCAGGTAGTGACGCGCACCGACGCTGTCGGTGTAGTCGGCCTTGTCGGCGCCGAACACGACCTGGAACGTACCCACCACGTCGCTCTGTTCACGCTGCAGCACGACGTCCAGCCACGCCTTGCTGGGCACTGCCGGCACCGTCACCGGCGTTGCAGTAGCGCGCTCCAAACGCACACCTTCGATGTACGCCAAGCCCGGCTTGAGTTGGTACACGCTGCCCACCTTCGTCATCTGCAGGGCAGTGCCGAAAAAGCAGGCCCGGCCAAACATGTCGCGGTTGCTCAGGCGCTCGCGCTCGTCGATGCCTTTCATGCGCGCGGTGTAGTCGAACTGCCAGGTGCTCGCGTCGATGGTTATCGCAGTCAGTTGCTGGGCGCCGTCGAACACCAACATGAAGTTGCGGGTGACGTTGTTGCCGATCTGCTCGGGCAGAATGTTTTTGCGCTTCTGCTGCAACGGTACGTAGGCCACCGACAGCAGCACGTTGTCGCTGGTTTCAAGGCCGATCCAGTTGAAATCAAAGTCACCGATGTCGGTGCCCATCATCAGGCTGTACACGACCTGGTTGGGGTTCACGTAGCCGGTTTGGGTCACCGGTGAGGTGTAAACGATCTGGCCCGACGGGGGCTTGAGCCCAGCACGGTTTACCGGTGCATTGACGTCCAGCCCAGGCACGTTGGCCAGGATGAATCGGGCGACGGTCAAGACTTGGCCAGCCGCTTGTTTTTGAGCGATCAGGCTTTGCCCGGCCAGTGTGATGCTTGCAGCCATGAATACTCCCTACAGGCTGGCGATCAGCGTTTGCTGGTCGTCGTTAAAGTCGACCAGGGCGACTGCAAGCCGCACTGGTGTAATGGTCACGAAGTCGTAGCGCCGGCAGGTGCGGCCGTACTGACGGATCAGCACGCGCAACAGGTCGGGGTTTTCGGAGAGTTGCGAGTCGCTGAGGGTCAGCAGCACCACGTCCCAGTCGCGGTCGGGCATGCGCTCCTCGATCTCGATGTAGCCCACACCGAGGCGCTGCATGATTCGCTTGAGCCCCGCCACGCTGCCGGCGTCTACCGAGTTGATAAAGGCGTACTTGACCCGCAGTCGAAACAGGCTTTCCGGCTCGCCGTTGAAGCGCGTGACGTCGCGCTGCCAGGCCCACAGCTCCAGGATCGACAGGTGGCAGGTGTCCGGGTCGAACTGCAGGTAGGGCCAGCGCAGCCACTCCACGGCCATTTCCCACCAGCCCTGGGCAGCGGCGACCAACTTGGTCAGCTCAGGCCCTGACAGCCAGAACGGCAATTTGAGCTTGATCATTGCAGGACCACCGCCAGGCTCTGGATGCGCGGGATGTTCAGGCCCGACACGATGTCGGTGCCGGCGAACGTCAGCGATTCGATGTTGGGGAAACGGGCGTGCAGTTCTTCGGTCAAGCGGCTGAAACTGAACCGCGACTGCGGGTAAGTCCTGGTCGGCTTGTAATCGCGCTGGGTGCTTTCGCGAAACGCGGCGCGGATGAATAGGCCGACCTCGGTTTCCAGCGTCTCCAGCTGGATCTCGCTAAGGTTGGCTTTTGGCCAAACCTTCACGCTGATCGCGTGGAAGGTTTCAGGCATAGCCATCGCCTGCAGATCGTCGCCGTGGCCGTGGTTGCCGCCGTCGCGGATATGCGTGTTGATCTGCTCCAGGAACGTATCAGCAGGCACGCCGGCGTCGAACAACACAAAGGCATTCGCGCTGCCAGGACCACGAGGCGCGCCGTGTTCGAAGTAAACGCCATCGGCCGACACACCCGGGAAGCCGGTGATAATCGCCCGGTAAACGGCATCGGTGTGCCATTGGTTGACCGCCGAAAACTGATTGCGGCCGCGCAGGCGTAGCTGGTCGTCGGGCTCCGCATCGGCACCCGGCTCATGTAGCCAATCGGTAGCGTTGACCACCTGAACGATTCCCGGCACTGGTTCCGGCAGGACCGCGTAATAACCTGGGGCCAGGTTGTAGCCGCTGCCCGCCCCCAACGCTTTGACCGGCACGGCCAGCTGGCTTTGGCCCTCTTCAAAGCTGCGCGGCTCCGTGGTGACCAGTTGGTAGATGTGTTCATTCAAGGTCGGCGACTGGACTACGGTGCCCGCCGGCACTTCCAACGCGCCGCCGGTGTTGGCCCTGGTGAACAGCAGTTCACCGGTGGCGACCGTCGCGCCTTTGCGCTCGACGTTGACCGCCCAACATAAAGTGTCGAGCCAAACGCCCGTGGCGGTCTGTACGAAAAAATTCGGCAACACGGTGCCGCTGACGAACTCCAGCAACCACAGCACAGGCTTGGTCACCAGGGCAGTAACAATCCGCCAAAACGGGCTGTATGCGCTGGTGTTGCTGAGGGTGCTGCCCTGCTCCGCTGCCAGCTTTTCCCACGACTGTTTGAGTTGGACTTCGGTGATCGGAATCCCCGAATCGCTCATCGCCTGCTTGAAATCGACGCTCACAGGTTCACCTCCACTCGGCCGAATTTCACCGTAGTGGCGGTTACCAGGTACTGACCTGGTGATACCTGGTTGATCTCAGCGGTGCCAGGCACCAGGCGCTCGTCGGCCTCCACCAGCAGCTCCATTTGCTGGATGCAATCGCGCTGACGCATGCGGTCGCGCTCGGCCACCAGGGTCACCAGCAGGCCGCTTTCACGGATCATGTGGGCAATGTCCTGGGCGATTGAAGCCCGGTCACTGACCAACAGCGGTTGTCGTGCCGGATCGAGCACCAGGTCATTACCGGAAATCAGCAGGTCGATGTATTCGCTCATCAGCCACCCACCGCCATGGCCAGCATGTTTTCCATCTGCAGCGGCGTCATAGGCTCCTTGTTGTGGATCTCCACTTTCTCGATGTGAGGGCCGCTGCGCTGGTTCTGGGTCGTGTTCTGAATGCTCTGCATCAGTCCTCCTTTGGGTACGGCCAGGGGTTTGGTTGGGCTGATTGCCGGGGTGTTTTGGTTAAGGGATTCGCGGGCCTGGATGCCTTTGTCCACCTTGTCCGGCAGCTCGGCAGCCTTCTGCATCACCACCGGCAGCGGCATGGTCTTTGGCGACGTGGCCAGGTCGGCGGTCGCCGGCGGCAGCATGATCGGCGCCGCTTGCTTCACCTCTGGCGCGAGCTTCTGCAACGGCACGGCAGGTCCAGCCAGGGGCAACATGGGGGCCATCAGCGGTTGCTTGACCGCGACGGGCTCAGTGGAGCGTTGGGCGAGCATCAGCGGCGCCGGCGCAGCAGCGGCGACGGCAGCGGTCGCCATCGAGGTCGCCCCGGGCAAACTGGAGACGTCCGCCGGCGCGACGGTGCCAGCCACCAGATCGGGCACGGCCGGGGGCGTCGGCATATCGCCGAAGGTGGTCTCAATGTTGACGCCCGGGATCTTGTTGAGCATGGCGATCAGGCCGTTAATCGCCGCATGAAAGATCGCGACGATGCCGTCCCACGCAGCCTTCGCCATGCCCGACCAGCCGCCCATGGACGAGAACCAGGCGCTGAGTGCTTCCAGTTGGGCCGAGACCCACTGAAACGCGGCGGTGTTCATCAGCGCGGCCACCAGGTCGTCCCAATAGACGACTACTGCCGTGATTGCCGCGACCAACGCGACGATTCCAATGATCACGACTCCCACCGGGTTGGCCATCATGGCGGCGTTGACCAGCCAAATAGCGCCCTGCCATAGCAACATGGCCCCTCTGACCAGGCCGATCCCGGTGTACATAACCACCAGTCCGGCAGCAAAGGCCGTGATCATGACCGTGTGAAATAAGAACATGGCAATGGACCGGAAGCCGGTCCAGGTCAACACGTTCCAGACCGTCACCAGTGCCAGCCAGACGGTTTTGCTCAGGCCCACGGCGAACGTCAGCAGGCCCATGGCCGTGGCCAGGCCCAGGAACGTCAGGGAGACAATGCCGATCAGGCGGGTGATGTTCGGAAACAGCTGAGTCCAGCGGGTCAGTGTGCCGGCGATGCCAACCAGGCGATCCATCAATGGGGTCAGGATCGGAATCAGCGATTGGCCAAACGCGATGCGCAACGCTTGCACGGCTGCGCCGAACTGCTGCCAGGGGTCAACCATGGCCTTGGCCATATTCTCGGCCTGCTCCAAGCCCCGGACTTTGCCCAGTTGGTCGATACCGTTTCGCAAGCGGCCAGCATCCTTGGCCAGCGCGGCAATGACCTGGGCACCCTCACCACCAAACGCATCGGTCAGCTTCACGCCGGCCGAGGCGCTGGTAAGGTCGCCGAGCTTGCCCTGTAGCTTGTCCATAATGTCGAGGATTGGCAGCGCCTTGCCCTGCTGATCCGACAGTTTCATCCCCAGCTTTTCCGAGGCGGCGCCCATGTTTTCAAACAACGCCTTGTAGCGCCCGCCGGCATCGCCCCCTTCCATGGTGCTGCTGAGCGTACCGATCACCGCCATTTGCTCGGCCAGATCGACGCCGGCCGTGGTCGCAATCGCCCCGGCTTCCTTGAAGGCGTCTTTCATCGCCGCACCACTGGTACGAAACAGCTGAGTAGCCAGGGCCGTCTGCCCGCCCAGCTTTTCCACCCAGGCGCCTTTGCCCATCGCATCCGCCTGGGACTTCTGCAGGTTGTAGAGGGTGCCGACGTACTCGCCCATGGTGTGGGCATCAGTCTTGGTGGCCTTGGCCAGCACGTTGCTAGCGTTGGTGAACGTGGCCAACTGGCTGCCCGTCAGGCCCTTGATTGCACCTTCAACCAGATACGCCGACGCGACGAAAGCCTGGGCGTTTTCGCCATAGTTGACGGAAAACTCCAGGGCCTTGGCGTTGAGCGAATCTAGCGCGTCTTCGGCAACGTTTAGCGAGCGAACTTCGCCCAGGGCGCGGTTCATCTCCAGGGCGGGCTCCAACGATGCACCCATGGCCATAAAGCCACCGGTGACCCCTGCCAGGCCGATACCCATGGTCTTGAAGTGCTCCTGGCTCTGGCTTGCCAGGTCGGAAAACCCGGTTTTCACCTTGCCCAATGGGGCGGTGACTTTGTCAGTCAGGGCAAGGATGAAATCCAGTCGAGAGGAGCGATCAGCCATCGGTGCTTATCCGTTAAACGCGTGGGCAATGCCGTTGGCCACGGCAAATTCCATGCGTTTCCAGTATTCGTCTTCAAGCCACTTGGCAGAGCCCAGGTTTTCCACCGTGGGCTCCGCACCAGGTAACCAGCGTGCGGTCAGGGCCAAGAGCTGGCCCAGGCTGTTTTCGGTCAGGCGCTCGGCGTATCCGAGGGCTTTTTTACGGTGATCTCGACGTCAGGGCTGAACTCTTCCAGCAGTGCGCCGGCGATCTGAATGACGGTCACCGGGTTGACCAGGTACAACTTGAGGTCGTCGCGCTGATCCGCTTTCACGCTGGTGGAAAGCAGGTTATGCGCCGGGGCGATCTTGTTGGTCTGGGTCATGGCGTTGAAGTACTTGGTGACCTCGGGCGCCCCCAGGGTGAAGTCGAAATCTTTGTCGGCGATGGTCAGGGTGATGGTGCGGCGAGTCATGGTGTAGCTCCGTGTGGTTCAGGGAAAAGTGGGGGAATCAGTGCAGGCAGAGCCGCACCTGGTCCTGCAGGCCGAGGATCATTTGCCGACTGAGGGCGAGTTGATCGACGAGGGTGAAATAATCCGGTCGAGCGTTTGTTGCGAGTTCGGCGGGGGCTGCATCAGCCACGCCGCCGGCGCCGGCATGGGCGGGCACTGCGGCTGGACAGGCGGCTTTGACGAGCAACCGCTGATCGCCAGCATCAACAGCGCGGCGGCGATTAAGGTTTTTATCGCGTGCATCGGTCAGTTCCTGGGTGTGCTTAACGTCATTGCTCGCGGCCTGGGTCATGCGCTCACTGGTGATACGGGCGGCTTCACGTAGGGCGTCGCGTTCGTCTTGCGCCTGGTCACGCTCGGCGCGGGCGGTGTCGCGTTGGCCTTGCAGCAGGTGAACGCTGAACCAGGCCGTCAGGCATAGCACCAGGATGAAAATGGCATCGCGCATCACAGACCCTCCGCGCACATGGCCGCTTCGGCGCGCCGACGGGCGTGCAGCCCTGGTACAAAGCGCTTGCGCCCCTGGCCATCAGTGACCGACGACCACACCGGGGTTTTGCCATCAGGCCCCCAGGCGAGCGCCTTGCAGCCGTCCTTGATGCGGCCGGCGTTGATCAGGCCAACGGCCCGACTGGCGCAGGTGCTGGGCACGCCGAAGTTGTGGCCGTGGCTGCTGAGTGCGTCGAACGTCTGCTGGCCGATGGCTGGATTTGTCAGGCAGTCGGCAAGGGCCAACTGGCCCTTTTCAACCACCAGCTGCTCCACCTCGGCGCAACGTGCCGGCGACCAGTAATCACCGATCACCAGCGGATACGGGCTGGTGTAACGCGTGATGCCCTTGCACACGGTGGGCAGGCCACGGGCGAGTTGGTCGGGGTAGACGATGTTCTCGCCCTGCCCTTCCCACTTGCCCAGGAAGGCGAGCAACGGCGCGCTAACCAGCACGATGGCGCCGGCGGCAATCTTGCTGCGCAGGCTCACGGGAACAGCACCCGCAGCAACGCGGCACCGATCATCTGCGCCAGGATGCCCAGCACGGTCAGCACCGCCAACATACGGGTGACCTTGGTGCCGATGTCGGCCACGGTTGCCGTCAGTTCGCGCTGGCCATCGTTCAGATCCGAGAGCTGTACCGCCATGTGTTCGAACTCGCCTTCCAACCGGGTGACTCGGGTTGGCACGGTTGCGTGGCGGTCTTCCAGGTCGCTGAAACGGTGCTCAAGCACGGCGACACGGCTTTCCAGGTTGCGTTTGGGCGTGGCGCGAACGGTCATCGGCGCTGTCCTTGCTCAATAAGGGATTGGCACGGCACGCAGTGGGTCATTCCGCCCAAGGCACGGCGCTGTTCCGGGATGGGTTTGTCGCAGTCTTCGCAGTGGGTCAGGCTTGGCCCGCTCGGCCGTTTGCGGGCCAGCTGGGCGGCGATGGCTTGATCACGCTCGCGTTGCTCCAGGGCCTGGGCGCGGTCGAACAGGCAGGACATCAACGCAGGCCCTCGGTCTCTGTGCTGTCGAGGTACGGCACGCCATTGATGCGGATGAAATCCGGGCTGGTGACGTCAAACGGCAGCTTGTGCTTGGACTTCTCACCGCCTTTAGGAGCAATGCTCAACAGGCTGGAAATACGGAATTTGCAGCCGAACGCCTCGACGCGCATTTCCTCGTCGGCGGTCTTAGCAAAGAACACCAAGTCGAAGGTTTCCAGCTTGCGGAAACTGCCCGCTTTGCCTGCCGCCTCGATCACCAGGTTGAAGTTTTGGGTGTCCAGCTCCAGCTCGCCGGCGGCAGCCACGTCGCCATCAATGAAGCCGTCCGGGACACCCTTGGTCTGGGCCACCGCCGAGTTGTCGGTGATGTCCAGGGTCGCGTTTTCGACGTGAACAAGCAGGTCGCCCATGTTCACGTCGAAGTTCATACCGCCAATGCGGGCCATAAGGGTTACTCCGAGTCGTCAGTGGAAAGATCCAGGGCGATGTTCGCCGTCAGGTCTTTCGGGCAGTTGAGGGGGCGCAGGACCAGGTACGCCTCGACGGCGGTTTTGCTCTTCCAGACCAGGGTTACGTCGCCATCTTTGGGCGGCTCGATCTCGCCCGGGAATTGCTGGCCGGCGAAGGTCACTGACTTGGCCATCTGGCGCAGGGGCGCCATCAACGCAGAGGTGGCGGCCGCCATCGAGTTGGGCGAGCTGTTCAGCTTGCGATCACCCACGCGCTGAATCAGCAGCATGCGTACACGCCGCGCTGCCTTGTCGATCACGCGCAGGTGCTCGATCACCTGGAAGTCGCTGCCCGGGGCGTCCAGCAGATTGCCGTCGCCCCAAAACACGCCCGGGTAGTCGGGGTACGTCTGCGGCACCGAAAGACGGGCGGCGTCCAGTTGGGTCAGCACAGCGGACGGCAACGGGTCGCCACTCGAATCCTTGGGTTCGGTACCCAGCCCCATCACTGCGCCGGTCGCGACACGCATCGGGGTGTCGGCAATGCTCACCGCCGCGTTGGCCAAGCGACCGGCCAACACGCCCTGGTTATTGCCGTGCAGCTGTGGCACCGGCAGAACGCGGGGCGCAGCGAGACCGTTCACAATCGCGGTTTGCTCAACGACGTAGGCGTCCCAGGTTTGTTCCAGGGCGATGCCCGGGGTAGCTGCCATCACAAAGACGCGACGACCCAGGCGGTTGCTCAGATCGGTGGCGGCATCGTGCATGGCCGACAGCTCGGCACCGCTGGTGACTGGATGAGTGATCACCACAGCCTCGACGGAGTACGTACGAGTCGCAGCAGCCAGGGCATCCTGCCAGGTGATGTCTTCGGCAATGGGCGCAGCCACACAGGCCCAACGGTCGCCGCCATTCAGGCGTGCGGCTTGGATCTGGGTTTTCAGGTCGCTGGCTGGGACGCCCAGCTGGGTGTCCAGATCGCTTTGGGTGTCGAGCAACACCAGCTTGCCGACGTTTTTCGCGGCGGGACCGATGAACAAGAAATAGCGCTCGATCTCGGTAACGGCCCCTTGGCCGAGGTTGAGATTGTTGACGCTGACTTTACCGAGTGCCATGCAATGCCTCGCTAGCGGGGTGAATTAAGGATTTGTTGCAGCACCTGGTTAAGCAGCAAGCCGGTATCGTGCTCAGTGCTGACCCCAATGAACTGGCGTTTTGGCAGGGTTATTTCCCAGCTTTGGGCGCCGGTGCTTTCTTTCTTTTCGTCGTCCAGGATGCGAATGAGCAGGCCCGCTTTGGCGTAGTTAACGTGCTCTTTGATCCAGGCCACCGAGGGTCTGGTCAGCGCCTTTTTCCCGGCCTGGCGCACCTTGAAACCGAGACGGCGCAGGCGCTTGGCCTGCTTGTCGGTCGCGGCCAGGCCAGGGGAAACGTTGTTCCACTTGCGCATCTGCGCGGCGGTACGGCGCTCGCTGGCCCCGTTGTGCTGCTGCGCGGCGACCCAACTGGTCAGGGCGTTACGCCAGCCCAGCACGGCTTCATCAGGGCTGACCCGCGTGACCTGCATCAGCTTGGCCAGGCCCGCCTCCATCTTCTTTTTGCCCTTGGTCTCGCCCTTACGGGCGGCGAACGGGGTGCCATCGGTGTTCTTCTGGTCGCGCACGTTTTTTCGGTTCATCGTGCGCACGCGCTTGGTCACGTTGTTCAGCAAACGCCGGCGCAATTGCGGCGACAGCGTCAACAGCGCGAGTTGTTCCTGGACGCCCAGGTAACCCCGGGCATCCAGCTCTAACGTGCTACGTCCGGCCATTGCTGGAGACCTCACCGTGTTCGGCAACCCATAGGTCAAATGGGATAAACGACCAGGACTTACCGAACGCCTCGATCTCGCCGGCGGGGTCTTCGGCTAGGTACTGCGGCTCGATGAACTCCAGGGTGATGTCCACGTCCGCCAGATCGTTATCGAGCATGGTGATGTCAAAACTCGCCCCGGGCAGGTCGTCGCGGTTCTGGTCGTGGGTTTCAAGCCAACTGCCCACCAACGCCATCAGGCGCCCCGGATGATCGGCAAAACGATCCAGGGCAATCGTGGCGAGGTAGCGCATGTCGCCCATACGCATGCCGCCAACGTCGGGCTTCCAGATCAGGTCTAACTTGACCTGGTCGGTCCAGCTGTCGAGCTGTTCAGGCTCGACCAGGCGGCGCTCGATCAGATAGGCCGTCATGGCCTGCAGCTTGATCACAGCAACGCCGCCGTGATGCGGCCACGGCCCTGCAGGGCGCGCACGGCCTGCTGACTGAAAGCCAGGAAGGTTTCCGCACGCTCGGGGGCTTCTTTGCCGGTGTTCTCGGCGCTTTCGCGGCGGGTCACGGTGGGGAACTGCGGCAGCGCGTTACCTTTGGCGCGGCAGTACACCGCACGCTTGTACAACTTCACCTGGAAGGCACGTTCAGGCAGCACCGTGGAGTCAGCGGACTCGACACGCGTGACGCCGTTGGATTGCCAGCGGGCTTTGCACTTGGCTAGGTCCGTATTGACCTCAACCATTGCAGTGTTCAACGCGTCGGCCAGCAGCTCCACCAGGTACTCCGCCGGCAGGCGTTGTTCCTTCTGGAACTCGGACACGGAGAGGTCGGGCCAAAAGCCGTCGTTCTCAATCGCCTGTTCCACAAAGGTGGTGGGTTTCCCGGAAAAGCTCATTGCTGGCCGCTCAAATAGGGCGGGGAGCCTGTTTTCAGTGCGACGGTCCATAAATGGGCGGCTCACTTCCACAAGTCCCCGCTGGGGGGGGTAGTCGGTTATTCGGAGGCCGGGTTAGCGGCCGCTTGTTTTGCCAGGGCCTTGCGGACCTTTTTGATGCGGGTGTCATTGCCGGCCTGCGCGTACAACTCAGTGGAGCGCTCCAAATGCTTAAGCGCGGTTTCCCACTGTTCGGCCTCCATGGCGCGCATACCGATCAACTTGTGGTACTTGCTCGGGATCTGTTCCGTCAGTTGCCACTCACCGTCAACCAGCGGCAGCAGGTCGGAGAGGTAAGGCTCTGGACTGCGATTGGCTTGGTATTCGGCATAGGCCCATTCACACACGGCGTCGGCGACAAAGGTCTGGATGTCACGGCGCTTGAAGCGCTCCGGCATCTGCTGGCCCTGCTCGATCAGGAAGTCGGCCAGGCCCAGGGCGTCTTCGAACTGGGCAGTGTCGAACAGCCAGACCAGCACCTGCACCGCGACGCGGTTGGGGAAATTCAACCCCGACTCGCAATAGCGCTGGACGTATTCCTGGTACTTGGGCAGCAGCTCTTCGCGCTTGAGGGCCTGGCGTCCGGCCAGACCGTTGATTGCGCTGATGCGCTCCAGATCCTGGTCCAGTGCGGCTTCCTGCAGCAGCAAGTGCTTGCGCGCATTGGCAGGGCTGCTCAGGGCTTCCGCCGGCGAGTAAGGAAGCGTTGCGCAGGCGGCAGCCGCCACAACGGCGGCGCCTCCAAGGGCGATGGTGCGGCGCTTGTGCGCCAGGGCCAGACTCACGCCACCAGCTCCACGTTTTCGGTCATGGCGAACTTTTCCAACTGCTCGATCACATAACCTTCGTTGCGGCTGTTGTAGTCCTCGACGCGGGAGCGCTTCGGATTGTCGATGGTCTGCTTACGCCAACTGGAGTCCTGGAAGTAGATCGACAGGTTGTCCCAACTGGTGACGACGACGCCGTTGACCGGGAAGAACGGCACGCTAAAGCTCGGCAAGCCGCCGTAGGTGGCGATTACCTGGGCCTCTTCGATGCGCTCTTTTTCGGTCGGGGTGTCGCCCTGCTTCGAATACAGCTTGGCCTTGTCAGCGGCCAGCAGGTCGGTGCCGATGATCGCGATCAGGTCGCCGGCATCGCGCAGACGTTCGTCCACCAGTTGTTTGGTGTCGTGCACCAGGGCATCCAAGTTGGCGTAGTCGCCACCGGCGCCGAGGGTGACTTTGCCGGCGACCTTGCCTTCCTTGAGTACCTGGGCCGGGATCTGCTCACGGGCTTGTTGCAGCCAGCCTTTGTTGACGTCCTGCAGCATCGGGTATTGGGCAATATCAGTCTGCGGGGCAGCGTGGGTGCCGTGGAAGCCGACCATGATGCGGTCCAGCGCGATCTGCTTTTGTACAGCTGCGGAATAGCGCTGATGGAAGTCCGGGAACTTTGCCCAGGCGTCGATCTTGGCGTACGGCATGCCCACATCTGACTCGGTAGACGACAGTTCGTAGGTCGTCTGATCGAGCGCGGATGCATCCTTGGCTTCGCGGTCCTTGCTGTTGGTGTTGGTACGGCCAGTGACTGGACCCGACACGCCAATGAAGACCTTCTGACCTTTGATCTCGGTCACCGGAATGACGTTGATACGCGCCAGGAAATCAGACTTGGCCGTGATGGCGTCGTTCAGCTCCTGGGCAATGGTCGGATCAACGCTGAACATCTTGGTGGCCAGTTCAACGCCGTAGGTTTCCGCAATGGCGAACTGCAGCTGCGCAAACATTTGGGCGCCGTAGGCACTCAGGGAATAGGCCATGTCAGAGCACCCGCTTTTTGACGGTGGTTACCGGGCCTGGGTTGCGTGGCAACTGGCGACCGGCGGAAGTGTTCTGCAGCGCAGTGAACTGCTTCTGCAGAGCGTCCATGCTCGCCAACAGGGCCTTGTTCGTAGCACTGCCTTTACGGCTGAACTCACGCTCACCTTCGACAGTGGTCACGATGTCATCAACAGCCGCTTGAACATCATCAATCGGCTCAGGTTCTGGCTCGGGAGCCTCTTCGGCGACGGGCTCAATCACGGCTTGAATGCCGGCAGCGACAATCAGCAGTTGAGCCAGCAGGGCTTTCAAAGCCGTTGCGGTAGCTTCATCCATAGGGGGGTTGGTCTCGGTGGGGGTGGTAGGTTCGGCGGGCTCAGCGTCCGCCGCGAAGCGCTTGAAAAAGCCGGTAAGCATGCCAATCAGCTTGCCCATTTCGCCCTGGGGCTCTTCGTGAAATGCGCCCAGCTCAACGGATGCGGCGTAGTACGTCGCGTTGTTGGTTCGGCGAGAGAAATAGAGTTCTTGGGTGCCCAGGCTCGACGGTGTGTCAGTGACCGCAAGGCCGGTCAGGTAGGATTTGCCACTGCCTGCAAAATTCGGCCAAATCTCAATGCTGGTGAACAGCTTCTGCCCCTGGTCATTCAGGTACAGCAGTCGGTCGTTGGGCTTGAGTTGGGCCTCTAGGGCAATCTGCCCCTCTTCCAGGTCGTCGCCCTCCTCAACCAGACGCACCGCGTAAACGGTGCCGAAAGAACCCTCCCCGCGCTGGTGTTCGCACCAGATCACAGCGGTGTATTTCGAGGGCTTGTAGGTTTCAGCGATGTCGCGCAGTTCCTGGGGAAGGATCTCGCGACCATCGGCGGTGATGCCGCTGGTGGCGACACGTTTCCAGAACGAAACAAGGGAACGGGGCATGGGCGATAACTGCGCTCAATCGTTGAATGAGCCGCCAAGATAGGGAGCTGCACGCCCTCAAACAAACGGTTCAAATGCGCGTTTCTCCTATATTCACGATATAGGTGAATCGCGGAATTTAACCCCGCGTTTCCAGCGTTTTCGCCGCATAGACTGCGGTCCATGTACTACTCGACCGAAGTTAAAGAAGCCGCCAAACGCTTGTTTCTGCGCCGCTGCAAGGCCAAGGAAATTCAGGCGCAGCTCAACCTGCCCAACATCCGTATCGTCTACTACTGGATACGCCATGGCGGATGGGAGGACATGCTGTCGGACGAAGAACCGCTGACCGCCGTTGGCCGGCGGATCACCCTCCTCCTGGACAAAGCCAGCAGCCTCACCAAAGACGAGCTGAACGAGTTGGACCGACTGACCACCGTTCGAGAGCGCCTGTTAAAGCAAGCGGTCAAACCGTTGCCGGCGCCGGCTGGCGAATCTGCCGGCGAGCCCCAGGAGCGTCGCCCTGGTGCGCGTGGTGAGCGTTCGGGCCGTGGCGAAGGTGGCTGCAAGAAAAAGGAAAAGAAGGCCAAGAACGACATCAGCGGGCTGTCCGAAGTGGACTTCCTGGATAAGTTCATCAGCAAGATGTACCGCTATCAGCAGGAACTGTTCGCCGCCAAGCAAAACCCGCTGACCTGTCGCATCCGCAACGTCCTCAAAAGCCGCCAGGTGGGCCTGACCTACTACTTCGCCGGCGAAGCGTTCATGGACGCGGTACTGAGCGGCGACAACCAGGTGTTCCTATCGGCCAGCCGCTCGCAGTCGGAAATCTTCCGCAGCTACATCATCCAGTTCGCCAAGCAATGGTTTGACATCGAGCTGACCGGCAACCCGATCACTCTCAGCAACGGCGCCGAACTGCGCTTCCTCAGCACCAACAGCAGCACCGCCCAGGGCTACCATGGCCACGTCTACGTGGATGAGTATTTCTGGATTCGCGACTTCGACAAACTCAGCACCGTGGCCAGCGCCATGGGCACGCACAAGAAGTGGCGCAAAACCTACTTTTCAACGCCCAGCGCGGTGTCGCACCAGGCTTACCCCTTCTGGTCCGGTGAGGAATTCCGCAACAGCAAACGCGGCAAGAAAGCCGGCGGTGTCTGGCCCACCGAAGCGGCGTACACCCAGGGCGCGCTGTGCCCCGATGGTCAGTGGCGAAAGACCATCACCCTGGACGATGCCATCGCCGGCGGTTGCGATCTGTTCGACCTGGAGCAGCTGCAGCTGGAGTACGACGAGGACAAATTCCAGCAGCTGTTCTACTGCAAGTTCATCGACAGCAGCCAGAGCGCGTTCGGGCTCAAGGATCTGGAGCGCTGCTACTCCGACCTGTCCTTGTGGGAAGACTACGACCCGGAACTGGATCGGCCTTTCGGCAACAGCCCGGTGTGGCTTGGCTACGATCCAAGCCGTACCCGCGACGACGCCACCTGTGTGGTGGTCGCACCACCGCTGGAACCCGGGGCGAAATTCCGCATCCTGGAAAAGCACAGCTGGCGGGGGCATTCGTTCACCTTCCAGGCTGCCCAGGTCAAGAAGCTCACCGAGCGCTTCAACGTGCAACACATCGGCATCGACATCACCGGCGTGGGCTATGGCGTGTTCGACCTGGTGCGCGACTTCTACGCGAAGGCGACGCCAATCCACTACAGCCTGGAAACCAAAAACACCCTGGTGCTAAAGGCCCAGGACACGATCCAGGGCAGTCGCATCGAGTGGGACGCAGGCTGGACCGACATCGCCCAGGCATTCCTGACGATCAAGCGCGGCACCACCACCAGCGGCCAAGTGACCTACAGCGCTTCGCGTACCGACGCCACCGGTCACGCCGACATCGCCTGGGCGGTCATGCACGCCCTGGCCAATGAACCCCTAAACCACAACAAGCGGCGCCGCAGCCGCTACGTTACGAGCGGAACCAATGCCCAAGCCACGACGCAAAAAGCCCCAAGCCCGCCAGCAGGTGCAACAGCCACAGCCCATGCGGGCGTTCACCTTCGGGGAACCCGAACAGGTGCTGTCCGGCAACATCGGCGAGTATCTGGGGGTGTTCCTCAGCGACGACGGCGAAATCTACAAACCGCCGGTGTCGCGGGCGGGCCTGGCCAAACTGCTGCGCGCCAACGCGCACCACGGCGCCATTCCCAAGTTCAAGCGCAACCTGCTGCTGCGTGAATTTATCCCGTCCGAGGGTTGCAGCACGCAAACCATGGGCAGGGCGAGCCTGGACTACATGGTATTTGGCGAGGCGTATTTTTACCGCGACACCAACGCCTTCGGCGAAGTGCTGGAGATGCAGCACCTGCCAGCGATCAACATGCGGGTGAAGGTGGATGGCGGGTTCAGGATGCTGCTGCCCGACAGCAAGTACATGGACTTCGACCAGGACGAAATCGAACACGTCTTGGACTACGACGTGGAACAGAACATCTACGGCGTGCCCGACTACCTGGGCGGCCTGCAAGCGCTGTTGCTCAACGAAGCCGCGACCCTGTTCCGCCGGCGCTACTACAGCAACGGCGCGCACGCGGGATACATCTTCTACACCAACGACCCGGACCTGACCGAAGAGGACGAAGAAAACCTGCGTGCCCAGATCAGCGCCAGCAAGGGTGTGGGCAACTTCCGCTCGATGTTCGTCAACATCCCCAACGGCAAAGAGAACGCAATCCAGATCATCCCCGTGGGGGATTTTCAGGCTAAGGACGAGCTGGAGAAGGTGAAGAACATCACGCGCAACGACGTGATCGCGGCTTGGCGTATGAACCCTGCCCTGGCCGGGATCATCCCGGAAAACAACGGCGGGTTTGGCGACATTGAAAAAATTGACCGGGTGTACACCAGCAACGAAATCAGGCCGATTTGTCAGTTGTTCGACCAACTCAATGGCACCCTGAGACATGACAGGAAGATTAGCTGGCACAAAGCCAATATTGCAGCTGATAACACTTGATAAGTTAGACTTTGCAGCTATTACCACTACAAATTGTGGCAAAATAGTGGCTATTGGCTGCCCTGGGGAGGGACACAATGAGAGTTGTATGCAAGTGCGGAAACAAGGGCCGAATTGCTTCAAGGGAAGAACTATCGCGAGATTTTGCGAAGTTGTATTGCCAGTGCCTGGACGCAACGTGTGGGCACACCTGGGTGGCGAACTTGACGTTTTCGCACACGCTTAGTCCCTCCGCTCAATCCTACGAACGGATGCTGTTTGATCGCTTGAGAGATATGCCCAGGGCGAAACAACGGGAGTTATTCGATCAGTTGGGCGCTGCATGATCGAGGCTGAACCGCCAGCAACAGACCGGCGATTGGTGGTGACTCGATCAATGCTGAGTTACGTGGAAAAGAACGACTCAAGGAATACGCAGACTATGAAAATTTTGATCCATAAAAACCGTTCTGTTGGCCTTGCATCAGAACTTAGAAAGCCTAAGTTGCAACTTCATCACCTCCTTTTCGAGCTCCCGGTATTCCCGCTCGACGGCCGGAGCGAGCTGGATTTCATATTGGTCGGCCAAGTCACCCTCGTTCAATATTTCAAATCGTCGACTAAGCAACTTGATCAGACGTTTCACGTTGAAACTGTCCACCAACGGCTTTCGGATGTTATCGATTTGTCGGCCGGTGTATTCACGGCCAGTGTCTTCCAAGAAGAGGATGTTGGCCAATGCCAGCTCAGATGGTCGGGGAGTCAAGTCAACGATACGCCCTTCAGGATTCCGCCAGACAGCGTGGAACTCGGCTTCAATGATATGGGGACCTTCCCAAATGGCCCAGCCCGTCAGCTGTTTTCCGCCGTGATGGGCCACATGCTCTGGGACGATTGTGAGACATTCCAGCAATGGCTTGTTAGCCAGAGGTTCGTGCGGGACCAGAATGGGAAGTTGTGCCGGGACAACACTGTCACAAAATTCCAGAACATGGGCTGACTGAATATTTCCTGGTCTTGGTAAAGCCATCGTTAAGTCCTTTTTCGTTGATCCGTTGTGGGATCGGTCGCTGTTCGATCAGCTTGATGCTAGTGGAAAGCGCCGACCTAAGAGGGTCGGCGCATGCTTTCAGTGTTTAACCAGGTCGATCATTCGATCTCAGACGGTTCAGCAAGGTAACCAGTAATGCGTCGAACCTGTTTACGGTCCTGCTCAGATATTTGTCGGTAGAGCTCAATAAGGCGGACTTCCAAAGCCGTCAATTCCAACCACTCACAACCAACCGAGTCGCGATAACTGCTTTCCAATTTCTTGCGATCCAACATGCGTACTGCTCCGTTATTGCATTTGCTGAATCGACGGTATTGGGCCGTGATTGGCCCGTCGGCGCAGCAACTTCATCGGAGATACGCAAATTACGTCACGTCAATCGGATTGTTGATCGGCCTCAGCAGCCATAGACCTGACGATCCGCCGCACAGTTTTTTGATCATCTGGTGGAAGACGCCTGAAATGCTCAACCAAATCAGCCTCTACAGAATCAAGCCCCTCACCTGGTGGTGGAGATCGGCGCCCAGAAAGCACATAACCTGCGTCCACCTTGTGTTCGGTCAGAGCGGATACATAGCGCAGGTCCAGCGAATTGGCGCCTAACTCGTAATTTTTCTGAGTCCCGCGGCTGACTCCCAATAACGTCCCGAAATCAGTTTGATTCAAACCTAAGCGCTCGCGCTCTTCCCTTAGGCGATCACCTACACCGTCTGCTATGAGCATTTTTTTATTCACCACACTTGACCTGATCAATTTTTTGACCAAGAATCACCACAGACAAACAGAAACAACCACAAACAAACAGAGTAGACATGATGCCCGCCACCATTACACCCGAGCAAGCCCGGGCCGCTCTTGATCACAAGGGAGTGAGCATCGCGGAGTTCAGCCGTCAGCACGGGTTGAATAAAAATTTAGTCAGCGACCTGTTGAACGGTCGGATCAAAGGTCGCCGGGGGGAGGCACATCGCGCCGCCGTGTTGCTCGGTATCAAAGACGGCGTGATCGCACAGTAATGGTCAGCTCACTGAGGGAACAGCAGAAGATGAAAAGTCAGGTTCTAAAAACGCGTCGGGAAGTCGTAAGGGCGATTATTTGCACCTACGAAGGTGGCCGGGGACGCGCCGCCGCTCGACTGGGCATATCTCTCAAGAAGTTTGATAACCACGCCTACGAGAACAACAACTGCCGTCCATTGACTGACGTGCAGATCTTCCAGCTGGAGCAAGTAACAAGAACCCAGCATTTGGCCAACTACGTAGCGGCACTGTACGGCGGTATGTTCGTGCCAGTGGTCCAGCCCGAAAACCTGGACAACGTAGAGATGTATGCACGAGCAATGCAGACCTCAGCAAAACAGGGCACGGTCGATCAAATCATTGCCCAGGCACTTGAAGACGGCGTAATCACCGAGAGTGAGGCCGAACTAATCCTGAACGCACACCTAATACACATGGCCGCCCGTACTGCCGAAGTCCATGCCGCCATTGATCTCTACCGCGCCAAATCAGGGAATGCCCAATGAACGCCCCCGCCTCAGACATGGACTATCGCAGCACCATCCGTGCTGCCGCCCTCACATTCCTGGAACGCCACCAGGGCGAACACCTGGGTGATCAGGGCCAATTCATTGAACGGACCATTAACCACCTGGTGGATAGCTTCCAAGCTGATAAAGCGCTTGCCCTGCGGCTCACATGTGAGGCTTTGGGTGATCTTGCTGAAATCAATGTTCGACAACAGATCGACATCAAGGCCAGCAAATCAGATGCCGTGGTTATCACCGATCCCGTACGCGGCTGCACCTGGTCAGTGCCTGTTCACTTGATCTATGAACACCTGATAGCCGCCGGCCGTGCCACTCGCATTACCCCCGCTACCTAACACCCCTTTAGCAATGTCCTGAGCCTACCTGCCGTGGGTTTGGGTGAGCTGCGCCCAAAAACGAGGTTTCACGATGGCAACCGCCGTAATTGTCACCACCCAACTGCCACCCGCAGAGGCCGAAGCGTTGTTGGCCAACTTGCGCGAACAGTACCGCTTGAGCCTCAACGAACACTGGTATGCCGACCAGTTCCGCCTTGTGGCGGACGGTCTGCGCCACGGCGCAATTCTCGCCCATGTCCCGGTAATGGCTGCGCAAAAACGCCTTATGGCAGCCCTGTCCCACAGCCTGAAAGCAGTGAAGTAACCATGAAAGAAGATCTTCGCCACGACGTGTTGCAACGCCTCCAGTCCGACTTCGGGCTCAAGCACCGCACAGGCACCGATTACATGCGCGGCGGCACATGCCCCAAGTGCAAAAAAAAGGAGCTGTACTCCCGGTTTGACACGCCATGGATGGTCATCTGTGGTCGCCCTGAAAAGTGCGGCCACACCCTGCACGTAAAAGAGCTGTACGACGATTTGTTCGAAGACTGGAGCAAACGAGCGCCGGCAACAGATCAACACCCCAACGCGACCGCACGCGCCTATCTGGAGTTCGCCCGGGGCTTTCGGTTTGAGCTGATCCAGGGCTGGTTCACCCAGGAAACCTTCTATTCCGCCGAACACAACGCCGGCAGCGCGACCGTGCGCTTCGCCCTGGACAAAGGTGGCTGGTGGGAGCGCCTGATTGATCAACCGCATCGCTTCGGCAAGATGAAGGCCCGCTTCAAGTCCAAGGACAGCTATCGCGGCGTCTGGTGGTGCCCGCCCTGCGTCGATCTGCTTGAGGCCAAGGAAATCTGGATCGTTGAAGGGATCTTCGACGCCATTGCCCTGGTGCACAACGACATCGCTGCCGTGTCTGCAATGTCGTCCAACGCGTTCCCTGGGGACTCGCTCAGGGAGCTGGTTAAAACCCGGGAAGGCGGGAAGCTGCCCAAACTGGTTTGGGCTCTGGACAACGAACCGAGCGCAAACGCCTACACCCGGCGCTGGGTGCGCGAAGCCCGTGCCCTGGGTTTCATCTGCGAGTCCGCACAGATCCCGCAACGCGACGGCCGAAAGTCTGACTGGAACGATCTTCACCAGCGTTGGAACTTCATCCAGGACGAAACCAAACGTGCCGACCAGATCGCCAGCGACCTCAAGCAAGCTCGCCACCAGGGCGCCCTGCTGCTGGCCGAGAGCGCGGCGGAAAAGGCATTGCTCATGTACGACTGGAACAAGCGTGGGGAATTTCACCTGGGCTTCGGGAGCCGCCTGTACTGGTTCAAGTTGGACATGGAGAAATTCAACCGCGCCATGTCCGACATCGAGGACAGCGAGAACCACGACGACCAGCTGCTGAACCAGGCGCAACAGCGCGAAAAAGCGCTGCAGCAGTCCGGCAGTGTCGTGGAGATCGCCAACTGCTACCCCCAGGCGCTGTATTTCCAGCGAAACGAGGTAACAGACGAGTCCTGGTACTACATGCGTGTGGACTTCCCCCACGATTCCGAAAGTGTGAAAAACACCTTCACCAGCGGCCAGTTGTCGGCCGCGAGCGAGTTCAAAAAGCGACTGCTCGGCATGGCGGCAGGTGCCATGTTCACAGGCAGTGGCCAGCAGCTCGACAAGCTCATGAAGGACCAACTGTTCGGCATCAAAACCGTCTCAACGATCGACTACGTAGGCTACAGCAAGGAATACGCCTGCTACGTCTACGGTGACATCGCGATCAAGGACGGCACCACCTACAAGGTCAACAGCGAAGACTATTTCGAGTTCGGCAAACTGCGCCTGAAAACCCTGCAGAAAGGCGTCCCGATCAAGCTGCAGCGCGAAGCGAAGGGCTTTGACGAGAAGTGGGTGCAGTTGCTGTGGACATGCTTCGGCGCCCAGGGCTTCGTCGCGCTGGTGTTCTTCTTTGGCTCGCTGTTCTGCGAACAGATCCGCGCCCGCTATCAGTCCTTCCCTTTCCTGGAAGCCACAGGTGAGGCCGGCGCCGGCAAAACCACCCTCTTGAACCTCCTTTGGAAACTACTCGGCCGCGAAGGCTATGAAGGATTTGACCCTATGAAATCCACCAAGGCTGGGCGCTCTCGCCTGATGGGCCAGGTCTCCGGCATGCCAGTGGTGTTCCTGGAAGCGGATCGCCACGGCGATGATCGGGCACACGCCAAAACCTTCGAATGGGACGAGCTGAAAGACTTTTATGGCGGCGGCACCCTGGCTACGAAAGGCGTCAAGACCGCCGGCAACGAGACATACGAGCCACCATTCCGGGGAACGATTGCTATCAGCCAGAACGCGGCAGTGGTTGCACACGAAGCGATCATGACGCGCATTGTGAAGCTGCACTTCGTGCGCCCGACCGTCACACCTGAAAGCCGTGCTGCAGCGGATCAACTCAACGCCCTGGACGGTGGCACCCTCAGCCACTTCTTGTTGCGGGCCGTGGGTAAGGAGTCCGCGGTGCTTGAGCTATTCGCCCAGCGAATGCCCGAACACGAATCGAAGCTGCGTCGTTTGCACACCCATTGCTTCGCCTGCAGCACAGCCTATGCCAGTGACCAGGGCAATTGCACCAGCTGCGGCTATGACCTGCGGGGCTACATCCGCGTGGAGCGCATCAGCAAAAACCACGCACAAATGCTCTCGTTGTTGGACGGTATTCGCCTGGTCCTGAAATTGAGTGATCCCCAGGTCGCCGCCACCCAGCGCCAGATCGTGCGGATGGCCATCGAGCGCCAGGCGTCGATCAGCTCCGACCATGCGGCCGTGGCCGAGTTTTGGGAGGTTTACGACTACCTCGAATCCTTGAGCGAAGACCCGGTGGTGGACCACAGCAGCGACCCCACCGTTATCGCTATCAACCTCAACGAATTCTGTGAGCGTGCCGCTGAACACAAACAGAAGCTGGCCGACGTGGCCACGTTGCGCGACCTGCTCAAAGAGTCCCGTTCCCGCAAGTTTCTGGACAGCAACAAAGCCGTACACAGCGCTGTACGTGCCGCGTTCAACGGCCGCAACCCGTGTTCACAACCCCGGCCGACCACAGTGAAGTGCTGGACATTCAAGGCGTAAAGGAGAGCAAGACCGATGCAGATCCAAGTGTTTATGGGCAATGCCGGCGACGGCAAAACAAGCAAGCTGCAGTCCGTGCAAGACCGTCTCGACTTCACCGGCGAGAGCGCGCCGATCATCCAGGCCGGTGCTTATGGGGAGGATGGTTTGTTGGAGATTCTGGAAGTCCGGGCGGCCGGTGGCCAGCGCGAAATCCTGGTGGACGACTGCAGCAGGCAACAGATTTTGAGGGTACTGGAGTGGCAATCATGCGTTGAGCATGAGCCGGATTTTGACGGCCTGGTGATCCACCTGGCCCGTAAGGACTGACCTTAAAAAAGCAGTGTCGAGGAGTTGCAGCTCCCCGACACCTAACCGCAACAGAGGGCAATACCATGCAAGCACAGAACCTAAGCAGCAGCGGCGCGAAGGCTACCACACCGGCACGTAACCTGGTGGCCACCGCGATCATCGGCGCGGCCTTCATTGGCTACCTAGTGCACAAGACCCCTGAATCACGCGCCCGCCTCGAAAGCCTCAGTCAGATGGCCAACACCCTGGGCGAACTGAGCGAAACGGATGCGGCCGTCGTAGCCCAACTGCTCGCAAAACCGTTCACCCGGGGCGAATCACAAAATGCCTAACAGCCATTTAGCACCGGTACGGCGCTTTCCTTGGAACATCGACTACACCAGCGTCTGCGACCAGTGCGGCAGGTGGCGCGCACAGGGTAATCATATGAAATGCAGCCGACGGCGCCAGGTGCAGAACGCCCATCTTCGCAACCAGAAGCCGAAGTCATAAGCCGCGTCCACAAGAAGATGCGCTTCCAGATACTTGGCCCGGAAACGGGCCTTTTTTTTTCCGATCGTCAGACTGTCAATACACAAGCACAGCTTTAGGGGTTTACATGAGTGGGGTCGAAGCTCGCGGGAAATCCGTGAGAATCTATTTTCAATACAAAGGGGAGAGATGCCGGGAAACACTCCCGGGAGGCAACAATCCGGCCAACGTGGCCCAGGCTAAGCGCATGGTCGAAATCATCGAGTACGAAATTCAGACCGGCACCTTCGATTACGCACGGCACTTCCCCAACTCGGCCAAGCTGGTGGAAAACACGTTCGGCCATTACTTGGACCTCTGGTTAAAGATCAAAGCCAACAGTGTGGCAGCGTCCAGCTATCGGGGTTATGCCAACAAGGCAGAGGTTCATGTCAGACCACGCTGGGGGAAAGTACAGATCCACAATATCGACCACCTGGATCTGCAGGAATGGATACAGGTAACGCTGTCTAAAACGCTAAAAAATAAGACCATCCGCGACATCATCAGCAACGTGCGCCAGGTGTTCAGGCTCTATCGCACCAGGATGAAAGTGGCGCATGACCCGACCGAGGGTTTGATGGTGCGCCTTCCAGATCCCGAAGCACCGGATCCGTTCACCCGGGCGGAAATCAAACAGATCCTGGAAACCCACACCAACCGCACGCAAGAGCTGTTGATGGTTCAGTTCATGATATGGGCCGGCCCCCGCGTATCCGAGACCATCGCCCTGGCATGGGAGGATGTGGATCTGGCGCAAGGCACGGTGACGTTCCGTCGATCCAAGGTGCGTGGGGCTTATAGGGTGACGAAAACCCGGCGGTCGACACGCAAGGTTCGACTACTCGCCCCGGCCTGGGATGCGCTGCAGAAGATCGACGCACTGAATCGGAAAAGAAAGGCGGAAACCGTCGATATTGTCGAGCGGGACAACAAGACGGTACGGCAGCACAAGCTGCACTTTGTCTTCTTGAATACGAAAAGCGGTTTACCGCACGTCAGCGACTTCGTGGTCAGGGATAGGTTTTTCAAGGCTCACTTGCTCGCGGCCGGGGTTCGCTATCGTGGGCCCGGTCAGTGCCGACATACTTACGCCAGTCAGTTGCTGACCACCGGCGTCGCTTCGATCGATTGGATCGCCGAACAGATGGGGCATACCAACGGGAATATGATTCGTCAGCATTACGGGACGTGGATTAATGAGGATGGGCCGGATGTCGTGGGGATGTTACAGGTGGCACTAATGCTATAAATCATAGGCTGCTAGTGTAACCAACCCCCTCCTATCCAATAGATACTCCTAAACAACTACGCTCAAGATTCAATAGCAAGCGTTCTGTACGAGCCTAGCTTACTTATTCTCCTTTTAAAACGCTCAAACGGGGCCGAAACATTATTTCGCCCCGGTTAAGCTAAGAGAATAGAAGCGAACTTTAAACCGTCAAAACTAATGCCGCAACGCTTCTAAAAATCTTGACACTTCATTTCGCCACTTATAATCATGAATACTAAAATTATAGTAATCACGAAAAGACTCATCTTCGTAGGCGCCTTTTTGAACGCTAATATAAAAATTAAAATTATCTAAGGTCGTTGCGGGCAACACTGTGTGAGCTAACAATACAGTTCGTTCCTCACCAGCCTCCAATACCAGGCCCGAAATATTTAACTGATCCTTTGAAGAGTACCCATATTTTTCATTAGTTACGCGCCATGCATCTACGCGCTGACGCAAGTCTGATATTTCAGAATCAGTAATTTCGTTTTCTTTTTTGTAATCCGGATTATTCAACTCATGAAATATTAAAAGCTTAATCTTTACACTCGTAATATTTTTTATTTTTAAGGGTAGTACAATTTTAGAGTTTTCCACATACGGCTTATCTATCTTTATAGGCGACTCAGAGGAGAGGCCAGACTTAGAAACCAGATAATTATCAGAAAATCCTGAAGGGGTCACCCCCTGAGCCATAAGAGAATTATATCTAAGCGCGTAATACGGATAAAAAATATTTGATCCAGAAAGCATTATATACATAAACGTTATTAGCGTAGCAGCTCCGATAGACAGGCCCATTACAGCTGGCCCCATACTGGGAGGAACATTCCCTCGGCCATTGTAAACTTTGCCATTTGCATCTTCGGACTTAACAGTAGGCTTACTCAAAGAAGTCATAGCCACTGTCGAGTTCAAGTAAACGCTCAAGGTAATCGTCTGTTTAGGAAGTATGCGATCCACAAACAGCTTATTACTCTCTACCGACACGCCACTATAATTACTCGCCAAAACTTGACACAAAGAACAATTGGGAAAGCTCACCTCCACCGCTTTCTCTTTATCTTTACCTTTATTATATAAATTAACACTTGCGACAAATCCGATTGTTTCCGGCAATACACAAGGCAATACTTCGTCAAAGCTTAAGTAAAGCTGCCTAATACGAAACGTCGAAATAAACCTATTTATTATTGGAGTTAGTAGCATTGGGATCAACAACTTTAACGCCGAAAAAAAATTTTCCATAAACCCCTTCCGGAAGAACCTTATTTTATTCCCACCGCCAACCTCGACAGCAAAAAAGCTTAAAATTTCACTTCTTTCCAGTAAAGCGTTCCTATCATACAAACAAAGACCGCTCCTGAATGACGAATGGCACGCTGAACTCTTTAACACCAAGCCTTGGTTGACTTTAACGAAAACATCTTAATATCGGCATTCAAAGACTAATTACATTTTCTGAGAAACTCAGCCGAACTGTGTACCATCATGAGGAAATGATAGCCCCTCATCCATAACGACACTCCCAACCTTTTGTCGATAATCCGTCGGACCTTCATAAAGTACACCGTTAACAACTTCGCCGATCTTGTCCCCACTAAAGCGTTGAATACGTCATAGCGCCTTGCGGGTCGTATTGCTCAGTCATAGTGATCGTCCTTGTGATGATGGCTCATTGTAGGCTGAGCGGCCAATGCTGTGGGCCTATTACGTAGATGGGAAACCATCAATCTGTCCCAGATCTGTCCCATGTGGCCATTTTTCAGACACCAAAAACCACAAACCCCCGACTTTCTCTAGGAAAATCAGGGGTTTGCGTTTTCATAATTTGGCGGTGAAGGAGAGATTCGAACTCTCGATACAATTTCTTGTATACACACTTTCCAGGCGTGCTCCTTAAGCCACTCGGACACTTCACCGTATCTCGTCAAACCAGTTCAGTCTGTCGAGGCGCGCTAATGTAGTCGAAAGCCTTTCTGATGGCAAAGGTTTTTTTCAGAATTTTCATGCGGTTAGACGGTTATACCGGAATGGGCCCGCGGGAGGACGGTGATTATGCCAATCTCGGGGAGGGTTCAGAGGGTCTTCGCTGGGTACTGTGCCCTGCTGCAGGCCATTTGCGACCGGGGATGCGAGAAAAGGCTGACTGGCCAGTCAGTCATTGCGCTTTACCGGAACGGGCGTGGTGGGTAACGTCTGCTGCATTCTTCTATAACAAGTCCTACAAGGAACCGCGTCATGAGTGAGTTGATTGCCTACCACCTCGAAGACGGTATCGCGACCCTGACCTTGAGCAACGGCAAGGTGAATGCCATTTCTCCAGATGTTGTCAGTGCGTTCAATACAGCGCTGGACCAAGCCGAGAAAGATCGGGCGGTGGTGGTGATCACCGGCACGCCGGGGATTTTGTCGGGTGGTTATGATTTGAAAGTGATGACGGCAGGCCCTAAAGAGGCCATCGGCCTGGTCACGTCGGGCTCGACGTTGGCGCGTCGTCTGTTGTCGCACCCATTCCCGGTAATTGTGGCGTGCCCTGGGCATGCCGTGGCCAAGGGCGCGTTTCTGTTGCTGTCGGCCGATTATCGGATTGGGGTGGAAGGCCCGTTCAGCATCGGCCTGAATGAAGTGGCAATCGGCATGACCATGCACCACGCAGGGATCGAGCTGGCGCGGGATCGTCTGCGCAAGTCGGCATTCCACCGCTCGGTGATCAATGCCGAGATGTTTGACCCGCAGGGCGCGTTGCAGGCCGGTTTCCTCGACAAAGTGGTGGCGCCTGAAGAACTGCACGCAGCGGCACTGGAAGCGGCGCGCCAGTTGAAGAAGATCAATATGAATGCCCACAAGCACACCAAGTTGAAGGTGCGTAAAGCGCTCTTGGAAGCCTTGGACGATGCAATTATCCAGGATCAGGGCCACAACCTGAGCTAAGTCCCTACACCTGCTGTGCCAGAGCCCGACCTTGTGTCGGGCTTTTTCTTACACTTAAATCCGAAACGCCCCTAGCCGCTCTAGCCAGCCAGTGTCGGCACATGTTGAAACATACGCTTAAACATCGCCTATCTCCGACCTCTACCTGGGTAATTGCCGAAGTCAGTGCACATCCGTACACTGCGCCACCTTTTGTCCCGATAGGCCGTGTCGATGCTTTTTCTGCTGCGTATGTTGTTGATGGGCCTGCACTTTATGGTGGCGGGTGTGCTCGGGGTTCTTCTAGGTATCTGCCGGCCGTTCAACCCGGACAACAGCCGCCTGTGCGCGCGCCTGTATGCGCTGCCCGCGATGCGCATCTTGCGACTGAACGTGAAAGCCGATGTCGACTCGCTGCGCAACAAGCCCGGCACCTGCGTGGTCATCGCCAACCACCAGTCCAACTATGACCTGTTCGTGGTGGGCACTGTAGTGCCCCATCGCACAGTGTGTATTGCCAAAAAGAGCCTGAAATGGGTGCCGTTGTTCGGCCAGTTGTTCTGGCTGGCAGGCAATGTGTTGATCGACCGCGGCAATGCGCACAAGGCGCGCCGTGCGATGCTGACCACCACCCATACGCTGCAACACAAAGACACGTCGATCTGGGTGTTCCCGGAAGGCACGCGCAATCTGGGCAAGGGCCTGCTGCCGTTCAAAAAAGGCGCGTTTCATATGGCGATTGCGGCGGGTGTACCTATCGTGCAGGTGTGCGTCAGCAATTACGTCGTTCATATGAAGCTTAATCGCTGGAACAGTGGTGATGTGCTCATACGTTCTTTGCCACCCGTTCCTACAGCCGGGCTGACAGCGAATGACGTCCCTGCGTTGATGCAGGCGTGTCAGGCGCAGATGGATGCATGCATTGCAGAACTGGACCGCGAAGTGCAGTCCGCCTGAACACGTTATTTGGGCGCTCCTTCCCCAGCGCGAGCAACCTCGCTCACCACACAAAGCTCGCCGCAACGACGTCTACAACGGAACGCCATTCAAGCTAAGCTGCCCAACATCTGTCCTCCAAACAAGAAGTGATCAGCACCATGGGTAGAGTTGTTGCGGCAGCCGTCTACAGCGCCGGTAAGAAAGTCTCTGATATCACCCTTGATGAAGGCGCCGCCTGGGCCGCCAAGCCCGGGCATTTTGTGTGGATCGGCCTGGAAGAGCCCGATGCCCAGGAGCTGGCCAACCTGCAGCGCCAGTTCAACCTGCATGAACTGGCCATCGAAGACGCCCTGGAAAAACACAGCCGCCCCAAGCTCGAAACCTTCGGCGATGCGCTGTTTATCGTCACCTATTCACCGGTGCGCGAGAACGGCAAGCTGGAGTTTATCGAAACCCATATCTTTGCCGGCACCGGCTATATCATCACCGCCCGCAACGGTCACTCAGCGTCCTACGGCTTTGTGCGCCAACGCTGTGAGGCGCGCCCGCTGTTGCTGGAGCATGGGGAAGATTTCGTACTCTATGCGTTGCTGGATTTCGTCACCGAAAACTACCAGCCGGTCAGCGAGGCGATCCACGCCGAGATCGATGAACTGGAGCGCAACGTACTGTGCAGTTCACTGAGCGAACGCGATATTCAGAAGATCCACGGTCTGCGCCGCGATGTGCTGCGGCTCAAGCGGTATGTGGCGCCGATGGTGGAGATCAGCCAGGAGTTGCAGAAGCTGAGCTTCCCGTTTATCGACAAGAACATGCGCCCGTATTTTCGTGATGTGCAGATCCACGTGACACGGCAGATGGAGGACCTCACCACCCTGCGCGACATCGCCAGCCAGACGATCGAAATCGGTGTGTTGCTGGAGGCGTCACGCCAGAGCGTGGTGCAGCGCAAGTTTGCCGCGTGGGCGGCGATCCTGGCATTCCCCACCGCGGTGGCAGGGATTTATGGGATGAACTTCCAGAACATGCCCGAGCTGCAATGGCACTATGGCTATTTTGCGGTGCTCGGGTTTATTGCGGTGGGATGCACCAGTCTGTGGGCCAGTTTCAAACGCTCGGGCTGGCTTTAAGCTTTGTGCGCCACAAACCGCATCATCCATTCCGCCACGGTGGCGCCGTGGTGGTCGCGCTCCAGGCTGGCGACACCATTCGTGTAAACCGTTTCCCCGAGGGTTGTCTGAAGAATCTCCAGCAACTCGCGCGAATAGTCGTGGATAAATTCCGGGTGGCCTTGGAAGCACAGCACCTGGTCGCCAATGTGATACGCCGCGAACGGGCAAAAATCGCTGGAGGCGATGACCGTGGCATTGTCCGGCAAGCTGGTGACTTGGTCCTGGTGACTGATCAACAGCGTCAACTCAGGCACCTCAGGGCTCATCCACGGAGCCTTGGCATCGAGTTTGTAGTCATGAATGCCCATGCCCCAGCCTTTGCTGGCGCGCTCAGTCTTGCCGCCGAGCAGCAATGCCAACAACTGGTGACCGAAGCAGATACCGAGCAATTTGTCGCCACGCTCATAGCGCTGCAGCAAGTAGGTCTTGAGGGTCTGGATCCAAGGGTCGGTACCGAAGGAATCGGCCTTGCTGCCGGTAACGAGGTAGGCATCAAACACTTCATCGTCTGACGGATATTCGCCCTGCACCACGTTGTAAACCACAAACTCGGCAGCAATCGGCTGCTTGGAGAACAGGCGCTTGAACATCTGCCCGTAACCTTGGTACTGATCGATCAAGCCTGGACGCAGGATATCGGTTTCCAGGATGCAGACGCGTAGCGACATAAAAAATACCTGACACGGCGATGGGAATATTGAACACCCAGAGCCTGCCTTGAAACACCCCTTCAAGGCAAGCCCCTCCATTAATCACCGAAACACTTCACTCCTCGCCGCTTTCTCCAGCAACAACACTGGCGGCGCAAAGCGCTCCCCATATTGCTCAGCCAGATAACGCGCACGGGCGATGAAGTCGTTCAAGCCGTACTGATTGATAAACTGCAACGCCCCACCGCTCCACGCCGCAAAACCAATGCCGAAGATCGATCCCACATTGGCATCAGCGGTGGACATCAACACGCCCTCCTCCACACAGCGCACAGTTTCGATGGCTTGGATAAACAGCAAACGGTCGCGCACATCCTGTGGCGAAATCTGCTGGCCCGGCCGTTCAAAGCGGGCTTTCAACTCTGGCCACAGGTACTTCTGCCCTCCAGCGGGATACTCGTAAAAACCGCCACCCGCCGCCTTGCCCGCGCGTTTGTATTCATTCACCAACAGATCGATGACCGCCGTTGCCGGATGCCCTGGCACCGTCTTACCTTCGGCCTGCAAATCCTTGGCCGTCTGCTGTCGGATATGGCTCATGAGGCTGAGGGACACTTCATCGGACACCGCCAGCGGCCCCACCGGCATACCGGCCTTGCGCGCCTCGGTCTCGATCATCGGCGCGGCCACACCTTCACCGAGCATGGCGATGCCTTCATTGGTGAACGTGCCGAACACCCGCGAGGTGAAGAAGCCGCGACTGTCGTTAACCACAATCGGAGTTTTCTTGATTTGCAGGATGAAATCGAAACCTCGGGCCAGGGTTTCGTCCGAGGTCTGGGCGCCCTTGATGATTTCAACCAGAGGCATCTTGTCCACCGGGCTGAAAAAATGCAGGCCGATAAATTTGCCTTGATCCGCCACAGCTCTAGCAAGGCCGGTGATGGGCAACGTTGAGGTATTGGAGGCGATCACCGCATCTGCTCCGACCACACATTGCGCGGCGGCCGAAACCTTGGCCTTAAGTTCACGGTCTTCGAAAACGGCCTCAATGATCAAATCGCAGCCGACCAAATCAGCATCCGAGGCAGTAGGGTAAATCCGCGCCAAGGTGGCTTCCCGCTGCTCGGCGGTCAATTGCCCACGGCTGACCTTCTTGTCCAGCAGCGCGGCCGAATGTGCCTTGCCCTTCTCGGCGGCGGCCTGGGTGACGTCCTTGAGCACCACCTCGATCCCCGCACAGGCGCTGACATACGCAATTCCAGCCCCCATCATCCCGGCACCAAGCACACCCACTTTGCGTGTCACGTAAGGTGAAAAACCCTTGGGTCGCGAGCTGCCGGCGTTGATTTCATTGAGTTGGAACCAGAAGGTGCCAATCATGTTTTTCGCCACTTGCCCGGTGACCAACTCGGTGAAGTAACGGGTTTCGATCAGGTGCGCGGTGTCGAAGTCCACCTGAGCGCCTTCAACGGCAGCACAGAGGATTTTCTCTGGAGCCGGAAAACAGCCATGGGTTTTGCTGCGCAGGATCGACGGTGCAATCGCCAGCATCTGCGCGACTTTTGGGTTCGATGGAGTGCCGCCGGGAATCTGGTACGCCTTGCTGTCCCAGGGTTGTTTAGCCTCGGGATTGCCGAGAATCCAAGCGCGGGATTTGGCCAGCAGCCCATCGCGGTCCACCGCCAGTTCGTTGATCAACCCCGCCTGGAGCGCCTGTTGCGGCCGTACTTTTTTACCTTCCAGCAAATACGGCAGGGCTTTTTCCAAGCCGAGCATGCGCACCATACGCACCACGCCACCGCCGCCCGGCAGCAAGCCGAGGGTGACTTCCGGCAATCCAAGCTGCACCGATTTGTCATCCAGCGCGACACGGTAATGACAGGCCAGGCAAATCTCCCAGCCGCCGCCCAGCGCCGCGCCGTTGATCGCGGCCACCACCGGCTTGCCGAGGGTTTCCAAGCGACGCAACTGCGCTTTAAGCACCAACACGCTCTCATAGAAATCCTTGGCGTGGGACTTCTCGACCTTGATCAATTCATTGAGGTCACCGCCCGCGAAAAAAGTCTTCTTTGCAGAGGTGATAATCACACCGGCAATGTGGTCCTTTTCCGACTCCAGGCGCAGAACCGCAGCGGCCATGGCGTCGCGGTAAACACCGTTCATGGTGTTGGCGCTCTGGCCGGGCATGTCGAGAGTCAGCACCACAATCTGGTCCTGGCCTTTTTCGTAACGAATGGCATCGGTCATTAGAAATTCCTTAGGCTCAAAGGCGTTCGATAATAGTGGCGATGCCCATGCCACCGCCGACACACAGGGTGGCCAGGCCGTAGCGCTGCCGGCGCACTTCAAGCTCGTCAAGCAGAGTGCCAAGGATCGCGCAACCAGTGGCGCCCAACGGGTGGCCCATTGCGATGGAACCGCCGTTGACGTTGACGCGTGCGGCATCGATGCCCATGTCCTTGATGAATTTGAGCACCACTGAGGCAAAGGCCTCGTTGACCTCGAACAGATCGATGTCTTCCACGCGCAAACCGGCCTTAGCCAAGGCTTTTCGTGTGGCTGGCGCGGGGCCCGTGAGCATGATGGTGGGATCAGTGCTGGTAACCGCCGTGGCGACGATGCGCGCCCGCGGTTGCAAGCCCAGTTCGCGACCCTTCACTTCAGAGCCGATCAACATCAGTGCGGCGCCGTCGACAATGCCGGAGCTATTACCCGGGGTATGTACGTGGTTGATGCGCTCCACATGGCTGTAGACCCGCAGAGCCGTAGCGTCGAAGCCCATTTGCCCCATCATCTCGAAGCTCGGTTTGAGATTGCCCAGGCCTTCAAGAGTCGAGTCGCCACGGATAAATTCGTCATGGTCCAGCAGGACAATACCGTTCTGGTCCTGCACCGCGATCAACGACTTGCTGAAGGAACCGTCGGCACTGGCCCTGGCCGCTTTCTGCTGGGACTGCAGGGCAAAGCTATCGACATCCTGGCGACTGAAACCCTCCAAGGTGGCGATCAGATCAGCGCCGATGCCTTGGGGTGTGAAGTGGCTGTGCAGGTTGGTCTGCGGGTCCAGCACCCAGGCACCGCCATCGCTGCCCATGGGTACACGGGACATAGACTCGACTCCGCCGACCACCACCAGGTCTTCAAAGCCGGAGCGCACTTTCATCGCCCCCAGGTTCACTGCTTCAAGGCCCGAGGCGCAGAAGCGGTTGATCTGTACGCCAGCGACGCTGATCGCCCAGTTCGCTACCAAGGCGGCGGTCTTGGCGATGTCGGCGCCTTGGTCGCCCACTGGGGTGACGCAGCCGAGCACGATGTCATCCACTTGGTGGGTGTCGAGGTCGCTGCGTTGAGCCAGCGCCGTGAGCAGACCTGCCACCAGATTTACCGGTTTCACGCTGTGCAAGGCGCCGTCTGCCTTGCCTTTGCCCCGGGGCGTGCGTATCGCATCAAAGATCAAAGCTTGGGTCATGACATCCTCGAACCATTGCGCAGTAGTGCCCTTACCTTAGGCCCGATTGACACGGTTTCAATGACGGATGCGCTCATTGCTTTTGACCCCCACGCTCGGACGAACGGTAGGCCCCTAAGCGCATAGGCTGATTAATCGTTTTAGCTGTCTAGCCAAGGCATTGGCGCCAAGATGGCGTTCTGCCTCATGCCTTTTTAAGCTGAAATCCTGATTAGCTGATATGAAATGGATCTAAGCCGCGAAGAACGAGGGCTCTAAGGTTCAATCAGTAAGATGTTGCTGCCGGGTTTTGCTGGAGCAGCTGTAAGAAAAGTGACACGTCATAGCGCCATACTGAAATAAAACGGCACGTATTTGACGCTCAGGAATAACAACAAAAGGCAGTCAGCCATGTTCAAGCATTCGAAAGTACGTCAGGCGGGACTTATTCTGTTCGCCACCACACTGATTCTGATCCTGCCCAATTTGACCAAGGTCATTGGGTGACCCTCTATCCTCCGCGCTTTGTGCATCAGGATTGCAGCTTTTTGGCAGCACCTGCCGGGACTTCGTGCATAGCGACCCCGTTGCAGGGGCTGCCTTTTTACGCGCGTTTTTCCGGTATCGTGAGCCCCATCGCCACTTAACCCGGGGCCTCTGTCTTGAAACCGATCTTCGCACTCTTAGCCTTGTTGCTTGCTCTGCCCGCAGACGCGGCGCAATTGACTATCGAACTGGACCACACCCGCAAGACCTGGCAGACCGCCGACCTGCTCAAGCATCCGGATGCGCAGACGGTGCAGATCGTCGATGACGTTTCCTACAAGCGCAATATGACCTATCGCGCGGTGCCGCTGGCGGTGCTCTTACCAGGCCTAACGCCACAGAGCCATGTGCAAGCGGTTGCCCTGGATGGCTTCGCTGCAGAACTGACCGCCGCACCGCTGCTGGAACAACACGGCGCCCGCGCGTGGTTGGCCGTGGAAGATCCGGCCAAACCGTGGCCCGCCCTGGCCGATGGCAAACACAGTGCCGGCCCGTTTTATCTGGTGTGGACCGACCCGCAGGCGGGGCACATCAGCCCCGAGCAGTGGCCGTTTCAAGTCTCGACAATCAAGCAATTGAAGACCGTAGCCGAGCGCTTCCCCGCGCTGCTACCCGATCCGGAACTGGCGGCGAATGATCCCATCAACCAGGGCTTTGCACTGTTCCAGAAAAACTGCCTGGCCTGCCATCGCCTCAATGGCGCAGGCGATGCGCAGGTGGGTCCGGATCTGAATATCCCCTACAGCCCTACCGAATATTTCGGTGGGGATTTCCTAAAGCGCTATATCCGTGATCCGCAGAGTTTGAGGCATTGGCCCCAAGCGAAGATGCCGGCGTTCGCTGCCAGTGTATTGCCTGACAGCGAGCTGGATTTATTGGTGGGGTATTTGAAGCATATGGCGGGGCGTAAGCAGCAGCCCTGAGCCAGCCTCCTTCGAAAGACAGTTTCGTGTAGTGAGCGGGCTTGCCCCGCGCTGGGCTGCGCAGCAGCCCCAATACAGCAGAATTTTGTCGGGCAGGCATTACGCGGCGGATGGTCTTGGGGCTGCTTCGCAGCCCAGCGCGGGGCAAGCCCGCTCACCAAAGAAAGCTCTCTCCCCCCAACAAGCCACGACCCACTCATCATTTATTGCTGCTGCACAGAAACCACCGGCGTCGGCGCCACAAACACCTTGGCGTGCATTTGCTCATGCCCGCCGCCACGACGCATGCCGCGTACGGGGCACGCATCCAGGTAATCCAGTCCCACAGCCAGCTTGAGATGCCGCTCCGGGCGCGCCAATTGGTTGGTCACGTCAAAACTGTACCAGGCGTCATCCAACCAGGCTTCGGCCCAGGCGTGGCTGGCCAGATGCGTACTGTCTTCGGTGTACAAATACCCCGACACATACCGCGCAGGAATGCCCAGGCTGCGTGCGCAGGCCAGGAACGCGTGGGTGTGGTCCTGGCACACGCCCGCAGCCCCAGCGAAGGCCTCGGCGGCGCAGGTGTCGACCTCAGTAGCGCCTGGCGTGTAGACCATCGCTTGGTTGAGCGCGTGCATCAGGTCGATCAGCCCGGTGCGATCACGACGCTGACGACAATGCTGTGCGGCAAAGCCACGCAAGGCGTCATCCGGTTCAGTCAGGCGCGTGCAACGCAGGAACGGAAACGCCGACTGGCTCTCATGCTCGGCTTCGCGTAATTCGTCGATATCCACTTGGCCACGGGCGCCGATGATGATGGCGTCATGGGGTTCGTCCAGAGTCAACACGTGCAGGATATTGCCGAAAGGGTCCACTTGGGCGCGCACCGGGCGCGGCAGGTCCAGTTGCCAACTGAGCACGTGCTGACGCTCGCTGTCATGGGGCGTCAGACGCAGGTATTGGATGCTGGCGCGAACCTGGTCCTCGTAGTGGTAGGTGGTTTCGTGGCTGATGGAGAGTCTCATGCCGCCTCCAGGTAGGAACTGTAGATGGCGTCGCCCAATTGGCGGACCAGGGGGATAAAGTCGGTCAGCCAGGCGTGCAGGCCTTCCTCAAGGATTTCATCGATCGCGGTAAAGCGCAGGCGCGCGTCCATTTCGGCGGCCAAGCGCTGGGCCGGTCGACCGTTGAGGCCGGGCAGGCTGGCAAGGATCTGGTCGATTTCTTCACTGCAGGCGCGCAGCGAGCGCGGCACATCGGCGCGTAACAGCAATAATTCGGCGACTTGCCGGGCGCCAGGGGCGTCGCGATAGATCTCGGTGTAGGCCTCGAACGACGACAACGCCCGCAGCAAGGCACTCCATTGATAGTAGGCGTGTGCCGTGCCATCGGTGACGGCTTCAGCACGGTCGCCGGCCATTTCATAGCGCGCATCAAGCAAACGCAGGGTGTTGTCAGCGCGTTCGATAAAGGTGCCCAAACGAATGAAACGGAATGCATCGTTGCGCATGATGGTGCCGTAGGTCGCCCCTCGAAACAGATGGGAGCGTTCCTTAACCCACTCACAGAAGCGACTCATACCGTAGCGGCTGAGACCTTGCTGAGCGATATCGCGAATATCCAACCAAGTGGCGTTGATGTTTTCCCACATGTCGGCGGTAATTCGCCCACGCACCGCATGGGCGCTGGCCCGCGCCGAGCCGAGGCAACTGTAGATGCTCGCCGGGTTGGCCGCGTCCAGGGCAAAGAAGTGCAGCAGGCGTTCGGCATGCAATTCACCGTGGCGCTCGCGGTAATCATCCAGGGTGCCGGTGATCAGCAGCGGCATGGCTAATTCATGCAGGCCATCGCCGCGCCCATCCTGAGGCATCAGCGACAGCGAATAACTGACATCGAGCATGCGCGCGAGGTTTTCCGCACGCTCCAGATAGCGCGACATCCAATACAAATCCGAGGCAGTTCTACTCAACATGGCATTCAGTCCTCAACCACCCAGGTGTCTTTGGTGCCGCCGCCCTGGGACGAGTTGACCACCAGCGAACCTTCGCGCAGCGCCACGCGGGTCAAGCCGCCCGGCACCACACGGGTTTCCTTGCCGGACAGCACAAACGGGCGCAGGTCGATGTGGCGCGGGGCGATACCGTTTTCGACAAAGGTCGGGCAGGTGGATAAACACAGGGTCGGCTGTGCGATATAGGCATGAGGCTTGGCTTTGATTCGCGCCCGGAACGCTTCGATTTCAGCCGCCGTGGACGCCGGCCCCACCAACATCCCGTAGCCGCCGGAGCCTTGGGTTTCCTTGACCACTAGGTCCGGCAGGTTGGCCAGTACGTGGGACAATTCGTCAGGCTTACGGCATTGAAAGGTAGGAACGTTCTTTAGGATCGGTTCTTCATCCAGATAGAAACGGATCATCTCGGTAACGAAGGGGTACACCGACTTGTCATCCGCCACCCCGGTGCCGATGGCGTTGGCCAGCACCACGTTGCCGGAGCGATAGGCCGCCAGTAGGCCCGGCACACCGAGCATGGAATCCGGGTTGAAGGCCAGCGGGTCGAGGAACGCGTCATCGAGACGGCGGTAGATCACGTCCACCGCCTTAGGTCCGTCGGTGGTGCGCATGAAGACGCGGTCATCACGTACGAACAGATCGGCGCCTTCCACCAGTTCCACACCCATTTCCCGGGCAAGGAACGCATGTTCAAAGAACGCGCTGTTGAAGCGCCCCGGCGTCAGCACCACCACGCTGGGGTTATCCAAAGGACTGGAGCTTTTAAGGGTGTCGAGCAACAGGTTGGGATAGTGGTCGATGGGCGCGATGCGCTGGGCGGCGAACAGTTCGGGGAACAGGCGCATCATCATCTTGCGGTCTTCGAGCATGTAGCTCACGCCGCTCGGTGTGCGCAGGTTGTCTTCAAGTACGTAGTAAGTGCCGTCGCCATCGCGTACGAGGTCGACCCCGGAGACGTGGGAATACAGGTCGCGATGCAGGTCCAGGCCCTGCATCGCCAACTGGTATTGCTCGTTAGCCAACACCTGTTCGGCGGGGATGATCCCAGCCTTGATGATGCGTTGCTCGTGGTACAGGTCGGCAAGGAACATGTTCAGCGCCTTGACCCTTTGGATACAGCCGCGCTCCACAATTCGCCACTCACTGGCGGGGATACTGCGGGGGATGGTGTCGAAAGGAATGAGGCGTTCGGTGCCCTGCTCGTCGCCATAAAGCGTGAAGGTGATCCCGGCGCGATGAAACAGCAAATCGGCTTCACGCCGGCGCTGGGCCAGCAGTTCTGCAGGGGTCTCGGCCAACCAGCGGGCGAACTCGCGGTAATGGGGGCGGACCTGCCCCGCTCCATCGTACATTTCGTCGTAATAAGTGCGGATCATGCCGTACTCCTTGTCACCCGGACGCAAGAACCATCGCAAGGCCCGTGCCAGCGGCATAAACACTTAAAAATCAGTGAGTTAAATAAAAGCGCAGCGCTGATCGCACCGTCCTGGTGCGCAGAACGCCCGTCGCATTGCTGCACGCTTCATCGCAATGCAGGCTTTGACTATCAACACCATAGCCAGAGTTGATTTCACTGCCCGACGAAGGGTGCGGATAATCGCCTCCATCAGCTGAACAGGATCTTTCCTACAGCTTTACCCCGTGCACACTCGGTACCGTGACAGCTCGTGTACTGACTGACTCCTAAGGTCTTCCCTTTCAGCCATCCTTTTAGGATGGCTTTTTTTTTGGTGCACGAAAAGGCAGCGCAAGTTCCAGGAATTTTCTCGCAACCCATACAAAATCGGCCGACCCTAAGGTCAGCCGATACGCTGCGTTACTCATACAATTGCGCTACATGGGTAACCCACGCACCTCCTGCTTGACGCCCCATCCTTCGATGATCCCGCCCAGCGGCTCGACCACCGCCTCAAAGTCCTGCTCGAAGTCTCCTATGCCGTCGTAGGTGGCGAACATGATTTTGCTCAGTTCCAGGTACCAGGCGCCATCGTCGCGCGCGCTGACCTGGGCATTCAGTGATTCTCCACGAAACTCACCCGCAGCCCTGCGCGCCCGTTCCTCATCCGGGAAAATGGCGTAGAACTCGATGGGGTGGAAGCGTGAAAAGTCGAAGCCGCCCTCTTTCATGCGGCGCAGAACGTTGGTGCTGATGTCTTCTTGATAGGCTGTGCTCATGAAACGTCCTCCTCAAACTGATGGATAGACTTTCCGTGCTTCCCAAAGCCCCGCGCGCTGCTGGCGCGGGCACCACGGCAATAACATCACCGCAGGAAAACAAGCATGTAGCTGACAAGACCAGACCTTAGCGATTCATTCGCTGATCTCACTTGCAGAGTAGCGCGAAGCTATCACCTCCACCAGAGGCGCATGAATGGCATAGCGGGAATGTTCAGACGGCGGGCGAGATATCGAGGATCTGGATACTGTTCTGGTCTTTCAGGATCTTGACCGTAGGCTCGGGCTTGCGGCCCTCCAGGTCATTGAGGTCGAGTTCTGCTGCGACAGGGACCAACTTGTTGCGAATCATGTGTGCCGCATCTTCGAGGCTGGGCTTTTGGTCGCAGGTGAACTGCTCCACGGACTGGACGCCGTGATCATCAACGAAGGTAATCTGCCACTTTTGCATCGGTGCCTCCTCGATAAAACCCGTGTTTGGGCTTACAACTATCTGGACCTTGAGGGCTCGGAAAACGTTCCGCTCAAGTCCGGAGACACCTGATCAACTGCACTTATTTTTCAGCGTGTTCTTTCAAGGCTTTCAAAGTGTTGAACGGCGCGTCCACCACAAACTTGTTCGCCAACCACGAAGGCACGCTGCCGCCTGGCTCGGTGTGAACCTGATAAGTGACTTCGGTTTCATTGGCGCCTTTAGGCACCAGCTTCCAGAAACCCTCAACCTGGGCAACACGCACGTAACCTTTCTCTTCAGGCTTGTAGGTAGGCACGCCCTGCAACTTGCGGGTCACGCTGCCATCGGCGTCCTTGGTGGTGGTGACATGGATATACGAATCGCGATCGGTCACCGGGAACGGCGCCTTGAACTGGGTGTAAGTCCAGGCCTCATCGCCTTTCTTGTCCACCAGCTTCTGGGATTTACACTCATGAATCCATGAACAGGCGCCTGCCACATCTTCCTGCAGGGCCTGGATCTTGGCGACAGGGGCCTTGATCACGGTCACACCGCGATACGCCTTGTACTTGGAGCCGGCAATTTCGCTCAGGGAAATCTTGATACCGTCCTCATCCTTGGCGACTTGCCAATCCTCAGCCTGGGCAGTGGCAGCGAACAACACCGTAAACCCGCACAGCACAGCCATTCGTTTCAGCGAACCCATTGTTGTATTCCTTATTGTTGAAGTTCCGATAGTAAAGCCCATCAAGCCGCCGTCATCTGCTCCCACCAGCCGATCAACCGGATCGCGTCGGCTTGGTCGGTGCCGCAAACATCGATATCCGCCTTGAAATCACTGCACACCGCCGGGCGTTCCGGTTGGCCGAACAGTTGGCACAGCTGTTCGACCGACAGGTGCAGGCAGCGTTCGCCCGCCGGTTTGCCATGGGGCATTCCGGGTAATGGCGAACTGATGGAGGGAGCGATGCAGCAAGCGCCACAGCCTTCACGGCAATTCATGACCAGCAGGTCCTCGACGACTCAATAGGGATGGCCGGGCTAGAGTACGCCCTTAAACAGCCGTTTTAAAATGGTCTAACAGGGGTTTTTCGCATAAAAAAAACATGACTGACCAGTCTGCGACAGATGGTCATTGGCCTGCGTCACGTCTATGGGAAACGTTTATTGCTTGAACTCGAATTCCAGCGCGGCACCTTCCACGTCACGGCGCTCTTCGTTCCGCAGTTGTAGCTTCATCTCATTGCTGAGCAGACGGCCATTGATCTGGAAGGCACTGTTGTCGGTGGGCTTTTCGCCAAACATCGGCGGCAGCAACGGCACGCTCTGGGGCTTGGGCATGGTGCCGAGGGGCTGCAGGTGCCTGACCATGTCCGACGGCAGCGACAGATCCAACTGTGCCGGTGGCAGCTTGGTCTGTGCCACTTCCTGGGCTGACTTGGACTTTTTCGCCTTCGCTGCACGCTTTTTCGCCGTGGCGGCTTGTTTCTTCGTAACGGAGGCTTGCTTGGAGGGGCTTGGTTTCTTTGCCGGAGCGTTCTGCTCGGTAGTGGCAGCAGGCTTGTTTTCAGTCACAGGTGCCGCCGCCAGCACTGTGCTGACGTTGCACAGGCTTAACAGGCCAATCACCAAAACAGCACGAACAATCGAGGTCATATCGCCTACAGCATTAACGGCAGAGGGCCATATGCTCGCTTGTTGTGCGCGCCATGACAAGGGCGGTGATTAGCCAGCTATCGGAGTTGTCCCCATTCAACGCCTCAAAATCCTGCCGCGGTTTCCTGACACAACTGGCTGGCCAGCATCCCCAACGTCATCAGCGCCCGCTCTGCCTCGCGGTTCCACGGGGTGCCGCAGTTAAGGCGAATACAGTGGTTGAACTGCTCGGTGTTACTGAAGATCAACCCCGGCGCGATGCTGATGCCCTGTTGCAGGGCGCGCACGTGCAGTTCCTGGGTATTGACGCGTCCGGGCAAACTGACCCACAGGATAAAACCACCGGTCGGACGGGTCATCTGGGTGCCTTCGGGAAAATACTGCTGCACTGCCAGTTGGAAGGCGCTGAGATTCTTGCGGTATTCCTGGCGGATGTAGCGCAGATGCCGGTCGTAGCCGCCGTTCTCCAGGTACGCCGCCACGCCCATCTGGGTGACGCTGCATGCCGAATGGGTACTGAACATCTGCAGACGCTGGATTTCCTGCTGGTACTTACCGGCGATCATCCAGCCGATACGCACACCCGGCGACAACGTCTTGGAGAAGCTTGAGCAATAGATCACCCGGTCCAGGCGGTCGTAGGCCTTGAGGGCCTTGGTGCGACCGATTTCGAACATCAACTCGCCGTAGATATCGTCCTCGACAATCTGGATATCGAAATCCGAGGCCAGGCGCAGCAACTGTTTCTGCCGCTCCTCGGGCATGGTGCCGCCCAAGGGGTTGCTCAGGCGCGTGGTCAGCACCAGGGCCTTGATCGACCATTGGTTGGCTGCCAGTTGCAGGGCCTCCAGACTCATGCCGGTGGACGGATCACTGGGGATCTCAATGACTTTAAGGCCCAGCAAGTCGGCCAGTTGCAGCAAGCCGTAATACGTCGGTGATTCAGCCGCGATCAAGTCGCCGGGACGCGTCAGCACGCGCAAAGACATCTGCAATGCATCGACACAACCGTGGGTGATGACTACTTCGGACGGGTCAACCACAACGCCCGCATCGCGCATGCGGATCGCCACTTGGCGGCGCAGCGGCTCGAAACCTGGGCTGAACATATAACTGAACGCGCGCGGGCTCTGAAACCGAGTGACCTTGGCCAACTGCTGGTGCAGCGCCCGCACCGGCAGGTAGTCGACACTCGGCACGGCGGCACCCAGCGGGAACACGCCTTCGCGGCGCGATTCGCCCAAGACCTGCTGAATGATGCTGCTGCGCGTAACCAACCCTGGGCGCTCGACCCGTGCAATGTCCGGTGTTGGCGCCGTGAGCGCTGGCGTCTGGTGCACGTAGTAGCCGGACTGCGGCCGCGCCCGGATCAGCCCCTGGTCTTCCAGGTTGGCGTAAGCCTGCAATACCGTGGCGTGGCTCACATTGAGCTGGGAGCTCATCTTGCGCACCGAGGGCACGCGCTCACCCGGTTGATAGACACCGCGTCGGATGTCCTCAGCCAGTTGCTGGGCGATACGTTGGTAAAGCAACAGATTGGTCATGACGCAGCACTCGATTTCACGGGTATTTTATTTTTGTGTGAAACATACCGGCACAGTTTGAAAGTGTACGGGGACAGTTGCCACAATAGTCGAGCGCGCGCGGGAGTGACAGTAAAAACTGTAAGGGTGGCGGATAGAATTTTCAGGTGTATACGAAAAAACTGTGGGAGGGGTCTGGCTCCCGATAGCGGTGGTTCAGTCAGCCTTTTCGGTGACTGATATTCCGTCATCGGGGGCAAGCCCCCTCCCACAGTTTTGATCGGGGCAAGCCTTTAGCGAGCGGCGCCCAGTTGGCCTTTCTCGTCGGAAAACACAATCTCGACCCGACGGTTCTGCGCGCGACCTCGTTCGGAGGCGTTGGCTTCCACCGGGTATTGGTCACCATAGCCTTCGACCTGGATACGCTTTTCATCGATTCCCAGATCCACCAACACATCGGCCACCGATTGCGCGCGGTCACGGGACAGTTTGAGGTTTTCCTGCTGGCCGCCGGTGTTGTCGGCGTAACCCTCAATGCGCACTACGCGCTTGGGGTTCAATTGCAGGAACTGCACGATTTTCAGCACGGTGCGGTTGGCCGAGTTCTTCAACTCCGCTTCGCCGGTATCGAACAGCACATCGCCCAAGGTCATCACCAGGCCACGATCGGTCTGGGTGGTGGTCAGGCTGGCTATCTGTTCTTCCAGCCATTTGCCCTGTTGCTGTACGCTGATCAGCTTGCTTTCACGCAGGGCCAGTTGCAGGCGCTGGCGTTCCAGTTCGAGCTTGGCGGCGCGTTCCTCGTTGAGTGCCTGCTCGGTGTGTTCACGGGCGATGGCACTGTAGCGCTGGCTCAGGTAGGCGTAATGCACCACGTCGGCGCCGCTGCCCCAGTAGCTGGACAAGCGGTCAGCCCGCGCCAGGGATTCACCGGCGCGAATCACGTCTTTAGGCGCGATGCGCAGCACGTTGGCGTCTTCCTTGACCTTCTGGAAGTCGCTGCCGGCCTGTTGCAAGGCTTGCTCGCCATTCGGGTGACTGGCGCAACCGCCCAGCACCGCACTGCCCAGCAGCACGGTAAAACCCACTCCACGGATCATCCGACTCATTGGGCTTCCCCTAACTGCAATTGCTTGCGCAAGCGCGTGATGCGGGTGTTAAGCACATTCAGTTGTTCCTGGCTCTTGCGAGTCAGCACCTGGGCTTCGGCCAGGCGCGCGTCCAACTCGGCCTGTTCGGCCTGCATGCGCGCGTCTTTGTAGGATTGGTCGGCCATTTCGGCCTTGGCCTGGGCGAATTTGTCTTCGGCCAGCTTCAGTTCAGGGGATTCATCGGCGCTGGCGCCCACCGCGTTGGCTTGCTCCAGGGCTTGCTGGGTGAGGCGAATTTGTTCATTCGGCGCAGGATCGGCCGCACATCCCGCCAGAACGACAACGGCGAGGGCCGCGAAAAAAGGTCGAAGAGTCACTGAAAATCCCTACTTTGTTGGGGTGCCGACGGGTTGTTGCAATTGCGCTTTCCAACGCTCCAGATTGCGCTGCAGCGCGGCTTCCGTCACACCAGACCCGGGCAATTCTGTCATCTTTTTGGTGAGCTGTCCGCGCAACCACGGATCATTGCAGGCCGAGTTGTGGGAAATCGCCAGGTACAGCCCCGGCTGATCGATCGGAACATCGCGGGCGATCAGGTCGTTGCTCATGCCCAGTGTCTGAGCCATGGCCATTGCGGAATAACGTCCCGCCAGCACGTACTCCACCTCCCCCAGCAGCAGTTTCTGGAATGCCGGAGTCAACGTCGGCAGGCGCTGTAAGGTCAGTTGCTCACCGGCGAACGTTTCGAATCCGGCACTAAAACGGGAACGCTCCGATACTGCACCCTTGTGCCCGTGCAAGTCGGCAGCCGTGGTGTAGACCAGTGCCGAGTCTTTGCGCGTCCAGACGAGATAATCGGTCTGCACTAACGCCGGGTGGATGTAATCAAGATTTTCCAGCTCGCCGAGGTTTAGCGGCGTATCGGCGAATATATCCATACGGCCGCTGCGCACCTCATCCAAGGCCTGGGAACGCTTGCCGCCGTAAAGCAGGTCGATTTTCAACCCTAGGTCCTTTGCCACTTGCTGGAGCACGTCGGCGGTGGCGCCGATCAGGTGCGTGGGGTCTTGGGGGTCGCGCCATAACAAGGGCGGTGCGTCAGGGCTGCCGGTGATCACCAGGCGCTCACATTTGCCAGCGGCCAAGGTCAGGCTCGGCAGCAGCGACAGGCCCAGCAATAGTGCCCAGGGACGCAGTTCCATGGCGGTTTCTCCGATATTCAAAAAGGCCGGACAAAAAAAAGCCCGGTCGCAAGACCGGGCTCTTTATAAGTGAAGCGGCTGGATTAGACCAGCTTCTCCAACTCAGGTACGGCTTCGAACAAGTCCGCTACCAGGCCGTAATCAGCCACCTGGAAGATCGGTGCTTCTTCGTCCTTGTTGATCGCAACGATCACTTTGGAGTCTTTCATACCGGCCAGATGCTGGATCGCGCCGGAGATACCGACGGCGATGTACAGCTGTGGCGCCACGATCTTGCCGGTCTGGCCGACCTGCATGTCGTTGGGTACGAAACCTGCGTCGACGGCGGCGCGGGAAGCGCCAACCGCAGCGCCCAGCTTGTCGGCCAGGGCGTACAGGTGCTTGAAGTTGTCACCGTTCTGCATGCCACGACCGCCGGATACGACGATCTTGGCAGCGGTCAGCTCAGGACGGTCCGACTTGGCCAGCTCTTCGCCAACAAAGCTGGAAGTGCCAGCGTCGTGGGCAGCGGAGACGGCTTCAACGGCAGCCGAACCACCTTCAGCAGCAACCGGATCGAAACCGGTGGCACGCACGGTGATGACTTTGACGGCAGCAGTCGATTGCACGGTGGCAATAGCGTTACCGGCGTAGATCGGGCGCTTGAAGGTATCGGCGCTTTCAACCGAGATGATCTCGGAGATCTGGTCAACGTCCAACTGCGCGGCAACGCGTGGCAGGATGTTTTTGCCGTTGGAGGTAGCGGCAGCCAGGATATGGCTGTAGCCAGCGCCCAGCTCTGCAACCAGTGGAGCGACGTTTTCCGGCAGTTGGTGAGCGTAAGCGGCGTTGTCGGCCAGCAGTACTTTACTCACGCCAGCCACTTTGGCAGCGGCTTCAGCCACGGCGCCAGCGCCTTGGCCTGCTACCAGCACGTGGATGTCGCCACCGATTTTGGCGGCAGCAGCAACAGTGTTCAGCGTGGCCGGGGCCAGCACTTTGTTGTCGTGTTCTGCGATTACCAAGATAGTCATGGTTAGATTACCTTCGCTTCGTTTTTCAGTTTCTCGACCAGTTCAGCCACCGACTTGACCTTGATGCCCGCGCTGCGTGCAGCCGGCGCTTCAACTTTGACGGTCTTGTTGGTGGAGGCGGTGGAAACGCCCAAAGCGTCCGGAGTCAGCACTTCGAGAGGCTTCTTCTTGGCTTTCATGATGTTTGGCAGGGACGCGTAGCGCGGCTCGTTCAAACGCAGGTCGGTGGTGACGATGGCCGGCAGTTTCAGGGAAACCGTCTGTGCGCCGCCGTCGATTTCGCGGGTCACGGCAACGCTGTCGCCGCTTACTTCGACTTTCGAGGCGAAGGTGCCTTGGCCGTAACCGGTCAGTGCAGCCAACATCTGGCCAGTCTGGTTGTTGTCGCTGTCGATGGCCTGTTTGCCGAGGATCACCAGCTGAGGCTGTTCCTTGTCGACAACAGCCTTGAGCAGTTTGGCAACGGCCAGGGAGGTCAGGTCTTCAGCGGATTCGACCAGGATAGCGCGGTCAGCGCCCAGTGCCAGGGCGGTACGCAGCTGCTCTTGAGCAGTGGTAGGACCGATGGAAACCACGACGATTTCAGTCGCTACGCCTTTCTCTTTCAGGCGTACGGCTTCTTCCACAGCGATTTCACAGAAAGGGTTCATCGACATCTTGACGTTAGCAAGATCGACGCCGGAATTGTCCGCCTTGACGCGAACTTTCACGTTGTAATCGACAACGCGTTTGACAGCTACAAGAACCTTCATGGATTCCTCGTTACTCTCCGGTGAAAAGAAAGTCGCCTAGGCGAACCTGGCGGTTGATGCTCATCGGCACACAAGGGCACCTCCAAAAACCTGGGCAAATGACCTTGCTCACGGGAAATGACGACCGTTCGTCAGTGGTGACTGAGAGGTCATTCTTTATCGCGGCGTGTAAACTGCGCGCCGGTGTTTAGGCGCGCGTCACCTGTTTCGCTTTTGGACGTGCTCTTGAAACCTGCTGTCTGCCTACGGTAAGCGCAAAACCGACCGTATATTGACCGGAACGCCTATTCTGGTCAATACGGCAAAATGGCCAGTCATAAGCCGCGTTGCTTTGATTTTCCTAGCCTGCGGGCAATTCAAACAAACGTTTGTATTGGACGCTGACAGTGGTCTATATATAATGCGCCACCTAGAGAGAAAGGTGGGTCTTGCCGTTGCCGCAAGACGACACCGAACCTCCACCCATTAGAAAAAAAGCCTGTTGAGCCTTGAGTAGGAGATAGCCTGTGGAACGCGAATACATGGAATTCGACGTGGTCATCGTCGGCGCTGGCCCGGCTGGCCTGTCCGCCGCCTGCCGACTGAAGCAGAAGGCCGCCGAAGCCGGTAAGGAAATCAGCGTCTGCGTGGTCGAGAAAGGCTCCGAAGTCGGCGCACACATCCTCTCCGGTGCCGTGTTTGAACCACGGGCCCTGAACGAACTGTTCCCGGACTGGAAAGAACTCGGCGCCCCGCTCAACACACCCGTGGTGCGCGATGACATCTATGTACTGCGCAGCCCCGAAGCTTCCACCAAAGTGCCTGATTTCTTCGTGCCCAAGACCATGCACAACGAAGGCAACTACATCATCTCCCTCGGCAACCTGTGCCGCTGGCTCGCCCAGCAGGCCGAGAATCTGGGCGTGGAAGTCTACCCAGGTTTCGCCGCCCAGGAAGCACTGTTCGACGAGAACGGCGTGGTGCGCGGGATCATCACCGGTGACCTCGGCGTCGACCGCGAAGGCAATCCTAAAGAAGGCGTGTACACCCCAGGCATGGAACTGCGTGGCAAGTACACGTTGTTCGCCGAAGGCTGCCGTGGGCATATCGGCAAGCAGTTGATCCAGCGCTTCAACCTGGACAGCGATGCCGACGCCCAGCACTACGGCATTGGTCTCAAGGAAATCTGGGAAATCGACCCGGCCAAGCACCAGCCAGGCCTGGTGGTCCACACCGCCGGTTGGCCGCTGGACATCATGAGCAACGAGAACACTGGCGGCTCCTTCCTTTATCACCTGGAAAACAACCAGGTGGTCGTGGGCCTGATCGTCGACCTGTCCTACAGCAACGCTTTCCTGTCGCCGTTCGATGAGTTCCAGCGCCTCAAGCATCACCCGGTGCTCGCACAGTACCTGGAAGGCGGCAAGCGCATCAGCTACGGCGCTCGCGCACTGGCCAAGGGCGGCATCAACTCGTTGCCGAAAATGGTCTTCAAGGGCGGCGCTTTGATCGGCTGCGACCTGGGCACCATGAACGTGGCCAAGATCAAAGGCAGCCACACCGCCATGAAGTCCGGCATGCTCGCCGCCGACGCCGTGGCCGAGCGCCTGCTGGCAGAGTCCGAAGGCGGTGATGAACTGACCAATTACGTCGACAGCTTCAAAGCCAGCTGGCTCTACGAAGAACTGTTCGCCACCCGCAACTTCGGCCCGGCGATGCACAAGTTCGGCCCGATCCTCGGTGCGGGCTTCAACTGGTTCGACCAGAACATCCTCGGCGGCAAGATGCCGTTCACCTTGCACGACACCAAGCCGGACTACGCCTGCCTGAAGCTGGCCAAAGACAGCACCAAGATTGACTACCCCAAGCCAGACGGCAAGCTGAGCTTCGATAAGCTGAGTTCGGTGTTCATCTCTGGTACCAACCATGAAGAAGAGCAGCCGTGCCACTTGAAGTTGAAAGACCCGAGCATCCCGATCGGCACCAACCTGCCGCTCTACGATGAACCGGCACAGCGCTACTGCCCGGCCGGTGTGTATGAAGTGATCACCAAGGAAGACGGCGAGAAGCGCTTCCAGATCAACGCCCAGAACTGCGTGCACTGCAAGACCTGTGACATCAAGGACCCTTCGCAGAACATCACGTGGGTCACGCCGGAAGGCGCAGGTGGACCGACTTACCCGAACATGTAAGACGATTGCCTGAAACACAAAAAGCCAACGCCCAAAAGCGTTGGCTTTTTTGTTTGCGTCAGCTCAGCAGATAAACCGGAAAGCACTCGCACAGGTGCATCACCCGGCGCCGGGTGTTCTCCAGCAGCGTCGCGTTGTTCGGCTGCTCCAGCAGGTCGGCGATCAGGTTTGCTACTTCAGCACACTCCGCCTCCCCAAAGCCCCGGGTGGTCAACGCCGGCGTGCCGATGCGAATGCCGCTGGTGATCGCCGGTTTTTGCGGGTCGTTGGGGATCGCATTCTTGTTCAAGGTGATGTGCGCACTCTCCAGCAACGCTTCGGCATCCTTGCCAGTGATGTTCATCGCGCGCAGATCAAGCAGGAACATATGGCAATCGGTGCCTCCCGACACCACACGCAAACCACGGCGAGTGAGGACGTCGGCCATGGTGCGGGCGTTATCGATCACCCGTTGCTGGTAATGCTTGAACCCATCACTAAGCGCCTCGTTGAACGCCACAGCCTTGGCTGCGATGACATGCATCAGCGGGCCGCCCTGGTAGACCGGAAAAATCGTCTTATCGAGCAACGCCGCGTATTGCGCCTTGGCCAGGATCAAGCCGCCGCGCGGCCCACGCAGGGTTTTATGAGTGGTCGAGGTGATGAAGTCGGCAATGCCGACCGGCGACGGGTACACGCCCGCCGCGATCAAACCGGCGTAATGCGCCATGTCCACCATCAAGTAGGCGCCCACCTCATCGCAGATCTTGCGAAAGCGCTGGAAGTCCAGGGTGCGCGAATAGGCGGAGGCCCCGGCGATGATCATCTTCGGTTTGTGCTGCCGGGCAAGGGCTTCCATTTCGGCGTAGTCCAGGGTCTCGGTGTCAGGGTCCAGGCCGTAGGAAAACGCCTGGTAGAACTTGCCCGAGAAATTCACCGATGCGCCATGGGTCAGGTGACCACCATGAGCCAGGGACATCCCCAGAATGGTATCGCCGGGTTCCAGCACCGCGAGAAACACCGCCTGGTTGGCCTGCGACCCGGAGTGCGGCTGAACGTTGACGTATTCACAATTGAACAGTTTGCGGGCGCGTTCGATGGCCAGGTTTTCGATCTCGTCGACGACCTTGCACCCACCGTAATACCGCTTGCCCGGATAACCTTCAGCGTACTTGTTGGTGAGCACCGAGCCCTGGGCCTGGAGCACTTCGTCGCTCACATAGTTTTCTGAAGCGATCAGCTCCAGGTGGGTTTCCTGACGATTGCGTTCACGGTCGATCAGGCGGGCAATGGCGGGGTCGAAATTTTGCAGGCTCATGGTGGGATTCCTAGGTCAGCAGGTCGGCCAGGGGCTGGGATTGCACCCGTGTCTGGCCCCTGGTCGAGTTGGAGAGAAAAATGGAGGTGTCTTTCAAACCGCTGCCGGTGATCAGGATCACGGCGGTCTGCGGGGTGTCGGGGTGTGCTTCGGCGTACTTGAGCAGCCCGGCGAAGGCACTCGCCGCGCCGGCCTCGGGAAACACACCGGTGCTGGCGGCCAGGCGGGAAGCCGCCGCGACAATGCTCGGATCGCTGACGCAAATGAACTCGCCGCCGCTGGCCGTCACGGCGCGCATGGCTTTGAGACGGTCGCGCGGCAAGGCCACATTGATGCTGCTGGCCAGGCTGGTGGGGGCAATGCGTTCAATCTGCTGCATCGGCCGGTCACTGCGCCAGGCCCGGTACATAAAGTTGCTGTGCTCGGCCTGGACGCCGATTAGCCGTGGAATACGCTCGATCCAGCCCATTTGCAACAGGTCGAAGAACCCCTTGTAGACCGAGCCCAGAATGCAGCCATTACCGACCGGCACGAACACCAGGTCCGGCACCTGCCAGTTGAGCTGCTCGCACATCTCGAAGGCCACGGTTTTCTTGCCTTCGCTCATGTACGAGTTGATACCGGTGGTGCGGTTGTACCAACCGTGGGTTTCACAGGCGTTGAGGCATTGTTCGAAGGCTTCGTCGTACTGGCCATCGACCAGCACAATCTCGGCGCCATAGCCTTGCATCTGAGCGAGCTTCTCGCGGGGCGCACTTTTGGGCAGGTAAATCACGTTATGCAGGCCCAGGCTTGCACTCATCCCGGCCAAGGCCGAGGCGGCGTTGCCGGTACTGGCCACCGCCACGGTGCGTGCACCGGACTGCATGGCATGGGCCACCGCCAGGGCGCTGGCGCGGTCTTTCAGCGAGCCGGTGGGCTGGCGCGATTCATCTTTGATATAGACCTTGATCCGCGCGCCCCTACCGAGCAGTTCCGGGCGCGAATACAGCGGCGTGTTCCCCACCAGCAGCGGCGGGATGAACTGCGTCGAACGCAATGGCATCAGCCGGTCATAACGCCACATGCCTCGGGCGTGATCATGGACCAGGGTGTCCCTGGACCATTCGCGCTTGAGCGTCGAATAATCGTAAAGCGCATCGAGGGCACCGTCGGTTTTGCAATGAGGGCAGTAGTAGCTGACCTCATGCGGCTGGTAGCTGCGATCGCAGACCAGGCACTGCAACACATACTCGCTGTACGAATGTTTCATGACCAACCCCCTGAAAATACGCGGTGCGGGTGCTTTTGCTGCCGACGTCGGTCCACTGCCCCGGACCGACGGGCACTGCACGCAGAGAGTGGGCTTCAGACCACCATGATGGCGTCGATGGCGACCAGGGTATTGCGCGCCAGGGCGCTGGCCCCGGCAGTGGTGCGCGCCGGGTATGGCTGGGTGAAGTACTCCTCCATCACCCGGTTGAGGGTCGGGAACTCGCTCAAGTCCGTGATGAACGCCGTGACCTTGACCACGTTCGCCAAAGTGCCGCCTGCGGCCTCGGCCATTTGCTGCAGATTGTCCAGGGTCTGACGCAACTGGCCTTCGAAGTCCTTGGCCAGCACCTCGTTGTTCAGCGCCGAGACGGGAGTCTGTGCCGACAGGTAGATGGTTTGCCCGTGACTGACCTTGATCCCTTGGGAATACGTGCCCAGGGGCAGCGGCGCCTTGTCGGTGAAGATCACGTTTTCTTCGCCCAGGAAAGGCTTGGCGACGGACTGGTGTTGAGCGTTGGTCTGCATGGTGACGTTCCTTGTGAAGTGGGTGGAGGGTTAGTGCAAATCGGCAACCTGTTTGACGGCCAGGCTGGAAAACGCCTCGTCGCGGCAACGCGCCGGGGAGAAATGCTGGTAGTTGAGTTGCAGCGCCGCCAGATCGGTCGGCATGGCGATGCCCAGCGCCGCGTGACTGCACAGCCGGGCAATGGCTGGCGCGGCTTGAATACCGTAGCCACCGAGGGCGGCTAGCCAGATAAAGCTCTCGTGTTGCGGATCCTGGCCGAGCACCGGGGACCGGTCGGCAACAAAGGTACGCAGGCCTGCCCACTTGTTGATGATCGAGCGTGGACGCAGGCGCGTAGTGCTTTGCAGACGGTCCATGGTGATCGCCAGGTCCAGCTCGTCAGGCAGCGCGTCACAGGGCAGCGACGGGTTTTCATCGCAGGGCGAGACAATCAGGCGCCCGGCTTCCGGCTTGATGAAAATGTCTTCGTCCACCGTGCCCAGGTACGGCGTGTGGTGCACGTCGCACTGCGGATCCACCGCCAGCACCGTGCGGCGCAGCGGCCGCACACCAACCTTGGGCACCCCGCAACGCTGGGCAAACTCATCAGCCCAGGCGCCGGCAGCGTTGACCACGATCGACGCCTCTAACCGTTGGCCGTCAGCGGTGTGCAAGGTCCAGTGATCGTTGCGGTGTTCGCCGCGCACCACTTCGGCTTCGCGCTTGACTACACCGCCGCGCACCCGCAGGCCGCCGAGGTAGGCGCCATGAATGCCATGCACATCCAGGTCGAACGCGCTGGGCTCATAGATGCCTGCGCTCCAGGCGCCTTCGGCCAGGTAGGGCACCAGTTCGAGCACCTGTTGGTCGTCGAGGAACTTTGCCGTGGGCACTTGCCCGAGCACTGCGGTAAACCGCGCAGCCAGTTTGTCCACCCGCTGCGCTTGCGCCACGATCAAGGCACCGCGTGGCGACCACAGCGGGTGTTCGGCCAGGCCTTCGGGCGGGTTCTCGAAAAAGCCTCGGGAAGCGCAGGTCAGCGAGCGGATCTGCTGGTTGCCGTAGCTTTCCATGGAGATCGCCGCCGAACGGCCAGTGGTGTGATAGGCCAGTTGCTGCTCCTGCTCCAGCAGGCAAACGCTGCCGTGGGCCGCCAGCTCATACGCCGCCGACACGCCAGCGATGCCACCGCCCACCACTATGAAATCGTAACGTGCGGTCATGGACGGCTGCCCTCAGCCATCGCGATGGCCTTGCTTTCTCGGGTGTAGGTCAGCACGAAGTGGGCGACGAGACCAAAGATCAAGCCCCAGAACGCCGCGGCCAAGCCGAGGAAACTCATGCCCGAGGCGGTGACCAGGAAGGTGATCAACGCGGCTTCCCGTTGCTTCTCGTCGGCCATGGCACCGGTCAGCCCGGCGCTGATCGCACCGAACAGGGCCAACCCGGCGAGGGACGCAATCAACTCTTTAGGCAAGGCGGAAAACACCGAAGCCAGGGTCGCGCCGAAGGTGCCCATCAGGATGTAGAACACCCCGCAGGCGATCCCGGCGATGTAGCGTTTGTCGCGGTCCTCGTGGGCTTCGCGGCCGGTGCAGATGGCAGCGGTGATCGCGGCGAGGTTGAAGCCGTGGGAACCGAACGGTGCCATCAGCACCGAACCGATCGCCGTCACCGAAATGATCGAGCGCGCCGGGGTGTTGTAGCCCGAAGTGCGCAACACTGCCATGCCCGGCACGTACTGCCCGGTCAGTGTCACCAGCGCCAACGGCAGGCCGATGTTGATGATGGCGTGCCAACTCCATTCCGGCGCGATAAACACCGGGTGCGCCACGGCGATGGTGATTGCCGTGCTGTTCAACTCTCCAAACGAGGCGGCGACTGCACAGCCGATAATCAACACCGAAAGAATTGCGTAGCGCGGCGACAGGCGTTTGAAGATCAGGTAGGCCGCGATCATCGACAGTACCAGCGCGGGTTGCAGCTTGATCGAGGTAAACAGCTCGGCGCCGAAGCGGAACAGAATGCCGGCAAGCATGGCAGCGGCGATGGCCTTGGGCAGTCGACTCATCAACTTGTCGAATGCGCCGGACAACCCCACCACGGCAATGATCACCGACGCCACCACATAGGCACCGATGGCCTGTGGCAGCGTCACCGTCGGCAGCATCGAAACGAGCAATGCCGCGCCAGGTGTGGACCACGCGGTAATCACCGGAACCCGTAGGCGCCAGCTGAGGAACAGGCCAGTGATGCCGCTGCCGATGGAAATCGCCCAGATCCACGAAGACACCACGTCATTGGGCAGGTGCGCTTCCTTGGCCGCCTGAAACACGATGATCAAAGGGCCGGCATAAGAAATGATCACGGCAATAAAGCCCGCGATGACGGCTGACAGGGATAGATCCTTTCTGAGTGTGTCCATGATGTCTCGACTTGGCGCGGCGGGGCCGGGCAGTGAACAGGGGAAGATTGAGTCGATTGCTTCGATTCGAGATGAGTGTATTTGAAGGAATTGAGTTGATTCAATAGCTGGCGAGGTTGTTACGGGATGTTTTTTTGCTATACGTGCCTGTTTTTGCGCCGTTACGCATTTAATTATTTGATTTATAAGGCGATTAAAAAACCAAAAAATATCTGAACCTAGCGATCAAGATCGATTCAATCACGGGATCAATCGAATCAATTCGCCAATTGTGTCGATTTATTAGTTGCCTAACCTCCATGTGATATGCTCGGATATTCATCATTTCTACGATGGGCAGTGATCATTCATGTGGGTTCCCCAGCTAAGCGAATTCGGCCAGCCGATGTATTTGTCGATTGCCGATGCGTTGGCACGCGATATCGGCAACGGCGTATTGAACGAAGGCGATCGCCTGCCGACCCTGCGGGAGCTGGCCACGACGCTGAATGTCACGCCGGGCACCATCAGCCGCGCGTACAGCGAAGCCCAGCGGCGTCGCTTGGTGCAGGGTGAAGTGGGGCGCGGCACGTATGTGCTTAATCAAAAGCAGTTGGAACTGCCGGCGAGTAACAGCGCGTCCATACCCTTGAATCTTGGGCAGTCCGAACTGCTCGATCTGTCGATCATCAAGCCCTACAGCGAAACCCTGGAATACTGGCTGCGCGATGCATTGGTGAGCATGGCCAAGAGCACCGATTTCGCGCGCGCCCTGGACTACGCACCCGATGGCGGCCACCCGGCTCATCGCGAGGCGGGTGCACAGTGGTTGCGGCATTCGTTGCCCGATGCGCAGTGGCAGCAAGTGATCATCACCGCCGGGGCCCAGCATGGCTTGATGGTGGCCATGAGCGCCCTGACCAACGCCGGCGACCTGGTGCTCTGCGAAGCGCTTTGCTACCCCGGCATCATTTCCCTGGCCCACGGCCTGGAGCGCCGTCTGCGGGGCGTGCCGATGGATGACGAAGGCATCATCCCCGAGGCACTGCGCGAACTGTGCCAGCGCGAAAAACCGACGATGCTGGTCTGCGTGGCAACCTGCCAGAACCCGACGGCGGCGATCATGTCGCAAAAGCGTCGGGCGCAAATCGCCGCGCTGGCCGAAGAGTTCGACTTCATCATTCTCGACGATGACATCTACGGTTTTCTCGCCACCGACCCGTCAATCAAACCGCTGTCGGCGTTCGCCCCGGACCGTTCGGTGTACCTGACCAGCCTGTCGAAGTCGGTGATGCCTGCGCTGCGCATCGGCTACCTGTATAGCCCGCCAAAACTACTGTCACGCTTGACGTCGATGGTCCGCAGCAGCGTGTGGATGCCGTCGCCACTGACTGCGCAACTGGCCAGCAATGTCGTCACCGAAGGCCTGGACAAAAAACTGATCCGTATCCAGCGCAACGAAGCCGCCGGGCGCCAAGCGATTGCCCAGGAGATCTTCGCCAATTACGAACTCAAGACCCAGCCGTACTCCTACCATGTCTGGCTGACGCTGCCCGAGCCCTGGACCAGCGACGAATTCACCATGCTGGCGCGGGCCAATGGGGTGCTGGTGCTCAGTGGCACTCAGTTCCAGGCCGAACGTTCCGGGGTGACGCGCAGTGTACGGCTGGTACTGATGTCGCCCACCAGTCAGGACGAGCTGCGCTTCGCCCTGACCAAGTTGGCCAGCCTGATCGATTCTGACCCGCGACGTTACTACTAAGCCGCGCGCTCTTCCCCTGGGTTGCGCTCGAAGTAGCGCTTGTATTCGCGACTGAACTGCGACGTGCTCTGGTAACCCACGTTGTGCGCCGCCTGGGCCACGCCCATGCCTTCCACCAGCAGCAATTGCTGGGCCTTGAGCAGGCGCAGACGCTTGAGGTACTGCACCGGCGACAGCAAGGTGCAGCGCTTGAAGTGCTCATGGAAGGTCGACGCACTCATGTGCGCATACCCGGCTAACGTCTCGATATTGAGCGGCTCGGCGAAATGGGCATGCAGGTGACTCAACGACGTGGCAATCCGAGAGAATTGCCCCTGTTGCTCTACCAACGCACGCAGCACATCCGCCTGCGGCCCGCGCAGCGCGGTGAACAACAATTCGCGCACCCGCGCTGGCCCCATGATCCGGCTTTCCAGCGGATCGTGCAGGCACTGCAACAACCGTTCGACGCAACCGCGCATGGCGTCATCCAACACCACCGAACTCATCGACTCCAGGGTTTGCGGGGTCGGTGGCGGCCCAGCCTGCATGCCCATGGCCATCACCAACTCCCCCAACACCACACGGTCGATACCCACCGACACACCCAACAGCGGTGCTCCGGGCGCCATGGCGAATGTCTCGCACTCGAACGGCACGGGCATCGCCTGGATCAAGTAATGCCCAGCGCCATACTCCAGGGTCCGCGGCCCCAGATACGCGAGTTTGCTGCCTTGGGCCACGAACATCAGGCTCGGCTCATAGATCTGCGGGCCGCGCGCCACGTCGCAACTGGCGCGCAGCACCTTCACACCGGGCAGATGGGTAGGGGAAAAACCGTCACAGGGCGTGAGCCCCTCAATCAGGGAAACCAACGTGGCGTTGGCGTCGAGATGGCGGGTCAACAACATGGCAAAAAACTTCGCGAAAAAGGGATGAGAGCATCATCGCAGGTCTGGCGGCACATAAATCCAAACAAGGGGCACTCCCGGACGAATAGGCATGAGACTCGGAGCAATCGCCATGGTCGCCTCGACGGTCGATGGGGAGAATGGCCCGCCTCACTTGTCACTGCTTTTTGCGAGGTTTCACCATGTATACCGCCATCGGTTATGCCGCCCAGTCGGCCACCACTCCCCTCGCCCCCATGTCGTTTGAACGCCGCAGCCCGCGCGCCGATGACGTGGCGATCGAGATTATGTACTGCGGCGTCTGCCACTCCGACATCCACCAGGCGCGCAACGAATGGGGCATCGCTGTGTACCCGCTGATGCCCGGTCACGAAATTGTCGGCAAGGTCACTGCCGTCGGCGCCAGCGTTACCGCGCATAAAGTCGGCGACCTCGTCGGCGTAGGCTGCATGGTCGATTCGTGCCGTCACTGTGAAGCGTGCAAATCGGACCTGGAGCAATACTGCCTCGAAGGCCCGACCATGACCTACGCCACGCCGGATCGTGTGGATGGCAGCAACACCATGGGCGGCTACTCCGACAGCATCGTGGTCAGCGAGCACTTTGTGGTGAAGATTCCGGCCAAGCTCGACCTGGCCAGCGCCGCGCCGATCCTGTGCGCCGGCATTACCACTTACTCGCCGCTCAAGCACTACGGCGTAAAGGCCGGCGATAAAGTCGGGATCCTGGGCATGGGCGGTCTGGGCCATATGGGCATCAAGTTCGCCAAGGCCATGGGCGCTGAAGTCACACTGTTCACCCGCTCCGCGAGCAAGGCTGAAGAAGGCCGTCGCCAGGGCGCCGACCACGTGATCGTGTCCACCGACGCCGAGCAGATGAAAGCTGCTGCCGGGCACTTTGATTTCTTGCTGGACACCATCCCAGTGCAGCACGACCTCAACCCCTACCTCGACGTGCTGCGCTTTGACGGCGTGCACATCCTGGTGGGTTTGATCGAGCCAGTGGACCCGCCGGTGAATGCAGCCAAGCTGGTGCTGGGCCGTAAAGTACTGGCCGGCTCGCTGATCGGTGGCATTGCCGAAACCCAGGAAGTCCTGGATTTCTGTGCCGAGCATGGCATCACCTGCGACATCGAAATGCTCGACATCCGCCAGATCAACGAGGCCTATGCCCGCATGATCGCCGGTGATGTGAAGTACCGCTTTGTCATCGACATGGCGACCCTGAAGGTCTGATCAGACCTTCGCGCCCAACTCCGCTGAAAGCCGCGCTGCGACTTGTTTGATGACAGGGATCAGCTCGGCCATTTTCTCCAGCGGCATATAAGGCACGGTACTGGCGATGCTGATGCCGGCGACGATTCGCCGGCTCGCATCGCGCACCGGTGCCGCCACGCAGCGGATCGACGGTTCGTTGTCTTCCAGATCGAACGCATAACCGCCCACCACATATTCATGCATGCGCTGCTCGAACTGTGCCCAGGATTGCTCCGGGTGCTGCGGCCACTGCAAGTTCTTTCCTCCCGCCGGCAGGCTGGTTTCGTACAAGCGTTGCCACTCTTGCACCGTGTCATCCAGCAGCATTGCCTTGCCTACGCCCGTGCGCGCCAAAGGCATGCGATGGCCGACCCGTGAGCGCATTTCCGGGCCATTACGGCCGGGGTTCTTGTGCAGGTACAGCACGTCGTCAAATTCGCGAATCGCCAGGTGGATGGTGTCACCGGTCAGCGCCGACAACTCGTCCAGATACGGCACCGCCAGGGTCACCAATGGCAGCTCTTCCCGTGCCTGGAAGCCCAGTTCAATCAACTTTGGCCCCAGCAGGTAACCGACTTGCGGCACTACGCGCAGGTAACGCTCATCCACCAGGCAACTGGCCAGGCGGTGGGTGGTGCTGCGAGTGGTGCCGATGCGCTTGGCGATCTCTTTCAGATCCCGCGCACCGGCCGCCACTGCCTGCACCACGCCCAGGCCACGCAGCAGGGTCTGGGTGCCGGTGGGGGCGGCGTCTTTGACGGGGGTGTGGGCGTTTTCCTGCATATCGGGCCTATAAGTATGAAAGCGCGGGCATTATGGCAAATACCGCCCGTCAATACAGTTGAGATCTATAGGTGGGAGGGGCTTGCCCCCGATGGCGGTGTGTCAGAGACAAATGTGCAAACTGACACTCCGCTATCGGGGGCAAGCCCCCTCCCACATTCGGCTTTCATAGGGGTCTGGATCAGCGTTGTTTCATGCGATCGATGACCACCGCCAGTAGCAGGATCAAACCGCAGATCACGTATTGATGAACCCAGGACAAACTTACAACCACAACACCGTGTTCAAATTCTCCACCGATTAAAACTGTGGGAGGGGGCTTGCTCCCGATGGCGGTGTGTCAGCTACATATTCATTACCTGACCCACTGCTATCGGGAGCAAGCCCCCTCCCACATTTGGCCTTCATAGGG